>NZ_CP072203.1:1508469-1810163 GCF_017654315.1 Gordonia polyisoprenivorans | reverse complement strand
GCCGGTATCGATGTGTACCGCACGCCAATTGACCTCCACCACACGCCCGCTCGCGGCAGCGGTCTCGAGCCAGTCACCGATCTTGAACGGCTGCTCGAACAGCAGGAACAAGCCTGCGATCACCGGCCCCACGGCACCTTGCAGCGCAAGGCCGATGACGATGGAGGTCACACCGAGCGCGGCGAACAAGCCACCGATGTTGGTGCCCCACACCGTCGATAGCAGAACACCCAACCCGATGACCACCAGGATCAAACGGGCGATGTCGATGAAGATGCCCGGCATCCGGTCGCGCCACGTTCCCGGTTCCGGGTTGCCGAAGAGCACGGCGTCGATACCGTACAGCAGCAGCATGATCACCGCGAACCCGAAGACGGTTGCCACGATTCGGGTGAACGTCACATCGACGTCGGCGCCGTCGATCTCACGCAACAGAAGCCATAGGGCGAGAACCGGAATGACGAATCCACGCAGCCACGCGACCGGTCGGGCAAAGGCGCTCTGCCGTCGCGACAGCGCACCATGGAGCTCACCGAGCAGGATCAGGCTGATCGGTAGTCCGACGACGATGACGACCGCGGGCCAGAACCAACTCTGCCCGGTGATGCCACTCATCGCGCGGCGTCCTCGTCGAGAGCCCAGACGGGTTGGCCATCGGCGGTTCCAGCTTCGGTGAACGGGTAGATCGCGGCGAGGGCTTCGTGGACCCGATCGCTGACGAAGATGCCCGGCGATCCGGTGACCCCGTGCACCCGGTACGCCAATTCGAGTGCTTCACCCCATAATTCGTAGACCATGGACTTGCTGCCGACGAGTCCGGCCGAGACCGGACCGGAGTCGATGCCGGCGCGTAGGGCGAATTCGGTACCGAACTGGGCGTTGAGACGCCGCACGGTCTGCTCGACGTCGAGGGCGAAGCGGATGCTGCGGTCGATGTGGTCCACCCGTGAAACGGTCAGCCCGCAGCAGGTGAGGAATCCGCCGCGCAGGGTCTGGACGCGTTCGAGGCCATGGGCGCGCGCGGCGGACTCCACGCTGTCGGCGAATGCCGAGCGGATGGCGACGGCGTCGTCGGCGGGCAGAGCGTTGGTGTAGTCGTCGAGACCGGCGAGCTCGGCGAACACCACCGTCACGTCGCGATGGTCCTCGGTGATCTGGGTTTCGCCCTCACGATAACGTTGCGCGACGGTCTCGGGCATGAGGGTGGCAAGAAGTTCGTCGTTCTCCTCGCGCTGCTTGTCGATGAGCGCCTGCTTGGTCTCCAGACTGCGGCTCATCGCGTTGAACGACGCTGCCAGATCACCGAGTTCGTCGCGGCTGCGCAGGGCGACCGTGCCACCGTAGTTGCCGGCACTCACCTCACGCGCGGAGGCGTTGAGGGTCCTCAGCGGTCGGGTGAACACGCGCGCCAGCAGCAACGACAGCAGGCACACGATGACCACGATGGCCGCGGTGGCCAGCGCGATGTTGCGGGCGAAATCGTCGACCGGGGCAAGTGCCTCGTCGGTGGTGATGGTCGCCACCAGCACCCAGTTGAGGCCGGCGATGCTGACCGGCCGATAGGCGGTGAGTACCTGGTTGCCGAGATAGTCGGTGGTCTCGGTGAGTCCGGTCTTGTTGGCGAGCGCGGTCGTGGCCGCACCCGAAACCGGTTGCAGCAGAACCGGATTATTACTGGCCACGATGCGGTCGGCAACGCTCGCGGGGGTGCCGGCATCGATCACCTCGGAGCGGTAGCGCTGCGGGTCGGTCACGAGCATGCGTGAAGTGGAGCGCATCAGATGATCGGAGCCGACGAGGAAGGTCTCACCGGTCTCACCGAGCCCGTCCTGTGACCACTGGCCGTCACCCGTCATCACCGCGTTGATCCCGTCGAGCGGGATCTGCACGGCCATCACCCCCTCGACGTCGTTACCCGCGCCGACCGGGGAGAGCACCCATGCCACCGGCTTGCCCAGTGCCGGTGGGTAGAACGAGAAGTCGGTGACCACGGTGGAATCGGCGGAGGTGGCGCTGAGAGCCTTGGCGAATCCGGCGGCCAGCGTGCTGCTCTGGAAGGGACCCGAGCGCAGGTCGGTACCGAGATCGACGCCCTTGTAGGCGCTGTAGACGACGCGGCCCTGCCGGTTGATGAGCAGGGTGTCCTCGTACTCGAAGCGTGTCGTCAGATCCTGGAAGTAGGGCTGGTTGCGGGCATGTACCTGCGACCACTGGCTCGCATCACCGGCCGACTGCACCGCGATCGCCTTGTCCCAGTCACCGGCCGGCGGAACCGTGTACCTGGACTGCAGGTAGGCCTGCGCCGGATCGGTCGGGAGGAACATCGCCGGGTCGACGGTGCTGCCGGTCGCCTTCTGCAGCGTCGGGGCGAACACCGTGCGGTAGTAGTCGGCCAGGCCTGCCTGATCGGCGGACGAGAGTGCCGGCGGGTCGGATTCGAGCTGGTCGAAGGCGGCGCTGAAGTCGCGGGTCGCGGCGATGACGGTCTGCCCGTGGGACACGGTCGCGACGGTGTCGGTGGTGGTGCGGAAAAAGGTCTCGATCTGCGAGGCCCGCGACTCACGGACCTGAGTGAGGTTGTCGTTGACCGACTTACGCAACGACGACGTCCCCGACAGGTAGCCGATGATGCCGCACGCCACCACCGAGGCGACCGACACCGTGAGCAACATCACCAGGAGCTTCGACTGGATACTCAGGGACCGTGCGCCCCATCCGCGTATCCGAGCACCGATACCGTTCGACGCAGCCGCCACCGGGCCACCTTTCCAGCTCAGGCCCCCGCCACTTCACAGAATGCGTCGAGCATATCGGCGGTGAGCCCGATGCGCAGTTCGATTGCCCTCATTGCGGAATAGCAGGATTCCGCGCGCACCGGACATTCCCTCGTTTGGAGGAATACCTCCGCAGAACGCGCAGCACCGTGCGAGAATCACTGTCACTCGTGCGACGAAAGCAGACCACCTTGACAAACTCGCTGGTACCGCCGCCCGGCTGGTATCCCTACGGTGCCGCATCGACCACCGCACGCTGGGACGGAATGGGATGGACCGGCGAATCCACGTCTGATTCCTCGGTATCCTCGCCACCTGCGTGGCATCGCCGTCCGTGGCGTTTTCTGACACATCAATGGTTCTGGTGGATCGTCGCCGGAATGGTGGTCGCCATCGGTTTCGGAATAATCGGCAATTCGGGTTCCGGGCATTGGTGGGTGTGGCCCGCGGCGATCGGCGTCGTGCTGGTGATGACGGGCATCGTCACACTCCTCGCGCCACATCTGCGGTTCACCGAGCTCAGTCGGCTCCCCCTGACGATCGTCGTCGGCGTGGTGTCGGGGGCGGTGGCGATCGGCGTCGCGACGGCCATCGAGGGGCTCCTCGAACCGCACCTGCACCTGCCCTTCGCGGTCGACCTGTGGCTGTCCGGGCCCATCGAGGAAACCTGCAAGATCGCGGTGCCGCTGATCCTGTTGATTTGCGCACGTTCGGTATTCGGCGACCCTCGGCGTGGGGTGCTGATGGTGCTGATCAGCGGGTCGGTGTTCGGCATCGGCGAGGCCATCCAATACATGGGTGGCGGCAACGGCACCAACTCGCATCTGCTGCAAGCGGTCACGCGTCCGCTCACCGAGATCGGACATCCGCTGTGGGCCAGCATCGCCGCCGCAGCCATCTGGCTCGGAGCACACCGATCCGGGCGGGTGCTCACCAAGATCGGCTTCCTCGGATGGCTCACCGCTGCAGTGCTGCACTCGGTGCACGACGGCATCGGATCATTCGGCCGGCACGGGTCGACCAACACCGTCACCGACCAGGACTTCACCCTCACCGACGTGGTTCAGGAGGGCGTGGCGCTCAACGTCTTCTCCATCCTCGTCGCCGTCGTCTCCTACCTGATCCTGCGCCGTGTGCTGCGCGAACTCGTCCCCCCGACCGCAATCGCCACCAACGCGCCGCGCTGGCGGCCCCGGCTCGTGCAGTGGGGTGTGCCGGAGGGGCGGGTGACGCCGGTGGGGTCGGCGGCGGGCTGAGTGGGCGAAGGTCACCTCGACCATCGGAGGAAAGGGCCACCGGTATCGGCAAGCGGCTCACCGCCCGATGGTCGAGGTGCGAGCCGCGTGCGGCGAGCCTCGAGACTGCCTGTGCCGAAGCTGGTTTCGGATCGCCTCCTACACCGACCACCGGCACAGACATGACGCGACGACGGGGACGTCGGCGACTGTTTGGGCGAATTCGAGTTGCTGCCGGATATTCTCGGCGTCCCCATGGTGACCGAGGCGGGTCAGGCACTCGTGGTATCCGTGCAGCGCCCAGATGTTGCCGGGGTGACGCAACGGCCGCGGAAGGGTGTCGTCGAGGCCGAGATCGGCGCGGTACACCGCGGCCGCTTCGGAGACGTGATCCTGCTCGAGCAAGAGTGCACCGTAGGCGTGCCGGGTGGGTTGCATCCAGCCCCACGGCTCGTCGTAGGGCAGGGTGTCGTCGAGTTCGATGGCTCGTCGAAGATGCGCGAAAGCATTGTCGTGGTTTCCCTTACGGTACTCCAGCTCACCGTCGAGCATGGCCCCGGCGACGGCGAGGATGTCGCTGCAGGTGTTGTTGAACAGCGTGCGGGTCGGGGCAACGCGGCTGAGGGCCGCGATGAACCGCTCACGCTCGCGCTCGGCGTCGTCGACGTGCCCGAGCGCCGAATGGGCGACGCCCTTGCCGTAGTGGACCATTGCGGTCGTCGCGCAGTAGAGGTCGGGGTCGGCGGGTAGCGCCCTGTTGATGAGGTGCTGCCATCTGCCGAAGCGGACGTCGACGTGGATGCCGACGCCGAGGAATCCCTCGAGCCAGTCGGCCATCGGCGGATTCTCCTCGCGCAGCAGCTCTTCGGGGATCGTGGCCTCAAGCCGCGCCGCGACGTCGAGCGCCACCTGTAACTGCGCGGAGAACATCGCACCGTACACCTGAAAGTGATAGTCGTGGCAGCGGTATAGGGTGTAGAAGTTCATCGGGCCCTCGCGGCGCAGGAACTTCTCGTCGGCGAGCACGGCGCGGGCATTGGAGGTGACCACGCGTCGGTAGTCGCCGCACAGTACGTCGAGATGGGTGGGCATGTGCTGCAGGTGCCCGGCGTCAGGGACGAGGTCACGCAGGGCATCGGCGTGGGCGAGGCCCGACTCCGGACTCGCCGACATCTCGACCAGATGAATGTACATGTGCAGCAACCCCGGATGTGTCGCACCACCCGGTAACTCGAGGGCGGCATCGAGCACCTGCTGCGCCTCGACGGCATGTGAGCCGGGTGCCGGCTCGCCGGTCCGGATGTCCCATAGTTCCCACGGCGTGAGGTTCATCAGGGCGTCGGCGAACAGTGCGGCGACGTCGAGATCCTCGGGGAAACGTCGGTGGACCTCGCGCATCGCGATCGCGTAATCGTGGTTCCACACGCTGCCGGTGTCTGCATCGCCGGCAGGACCGTCGAGCGAGGCAGCCGGATAGCGGAACTGCAGGGCGCCGATGAGCGCCGCCTCGACGGCCGTCGCCGACGACGCCAGCTCTTGCGCCCTGGTCACCGCCCGGTGGGATCGTGCGACGGTATCGGTGAGGTCGTCGGCGTCGAAGAACTCCCATGGTTTGTTGTAGTTCGGTCCCAGTGCATAGGCGATGCCCCAATGGGCAAGCGCGCAAAGGGGATCGGCGGCCAGGGCGCGCTCGAAACAGGCAACCGATTCCTCGTGATTGAAGCCGTAACTCCAGATCAGGCCGCGATCGAACCACAGTTGCGCGTCCGGCGACGTGGTGGTCACCGCCCGGGTGTAGCTGCCGAGGTCGTAGTAGTCGTCCATCTGTCGCTCCTCATCGCTCGCCGCACCGCTACACACTCACCACCCGCTCCACCAGGCCGTCGGCGGCCAGGCTCTCACGGCCGACGACGGTGTTGGTGGCCGCGACCAGCCGCACCCGATCGGCGCGGAACAGGTCGTTGCCGTACTCGAAGGGCTGTCCACGCTGGTCACGGGTGACCCGGCTGACCGCGAGCAGCGGCCGATTCCGCGGGATCTGCAACCAGTGCGCCTCCCGCGGATTGGCCATCACCACCTCGATGGTCTCGCATGCCGTCGTCGGACGGAACCCATAACGCTCGTCGAGAAGCGAATACAGTGATCCCCCGAGTGGCTGGTCCAGCAGATCGGGCACCAGTCGGGCGACGACGCAGGCGGTGTCGACGGACAGTGGCACGCCGTCGGCGAAACGCAACCGCCGCACGAGAAGGACCTCGTCGCGTTCGTCGATGTCCAGCGATCGCGCCTCGACCATGGTGGGCGGGCGCCGTTCGGTGGCCAGCACCTGCGATCGGCTGGTGTGCCCACCGGTGAGCAGCCGCTCGGGCAGGCTGCTCAGTTCGCCCGCGACACGTTCGACCACTCCGGCGCGCACGAAGATGCCGCCGCTACGCCCTGGACGGCGTTCGACGATGCCGGCTTGGGACAGGGTGAGCAGGGCACTGCGCAACGTCGACCGCGACACCGAGAATGCCTCGGCCAGATCACGTTCGGAACCGAGTCGCGAGCCCGGACCCATCTCACCGCGCCCGAGCATGGCGAGGATGCGGCGTCGGACGTCCTCGGCGACCGGGCCGCCTTTCGTCTCCTCCATCAGGAGGTCGCGGAGTCGAGGGACAGCACCGCTTCCGGGGTTTCGGGCAGCACCTGTCCACCGTCGACACTGATCGCCTGACCGGTGATGTAGGCGGCCTCGTCGGTGGCCAGAAATGCGGCGAGATATCCGATGTCGTCGGGGCGGCCGAGGGTACCCGCAGGGATGCTGCGAGTCATCGACGCGATGTAGTCCTCCCCCATCTCGACGAGCCCTTCAGTCAGGATATTGCCCGGCAGAACCGCATTCACGGTGATGCCGTGTGGCGCGAGCTCAACGGCGGCGGTCCGCATGAAACCGAGTTGCGCAGCCTTGGAGGCACCGTAATGCGACCACCCGGGAAAGCCGGTGAGCGGACCGGTGATCGACGAGGTGAGGATGATCCGGCCCGCCGACGAGGCTCGCAAACCGTCCAGACAGGACTGCACCGTGTAGACGGTGCCCTTGACGTTGACGTCGAGAACCTCGTCGAGTTGCTGCGGGGTCATCGTCGCCAGCGGCGCTTCCGGAAAGATCCCGGCGTTGGCGCACACCACGTCGATGCCGTCGAATGCGTCGATCACTGTGCCCGCCATGGCTATACAGGATTTCGGATCGCACACGTCGGCTATGACCCCGATCACTCGTCCGGTGCCGAGCGCGTCGAGCTCGGCCGCGCAGGTAGCGACCTGCTCATCATTGCGGGCGACAACGGCGACACTCGCGCCGGCGCGGGCGAACACCGACGCGATACCTTTCCCGATCCCCTTGCTGGCTCCGGTGACCACCACGGACTTACCCGCGAGCGAGAACATCGGCTACTCCTTTCGCTCGCCACCCGGGACGAGGGTTGTTCGAGAAAACAATCGTCATACCAACTGACACGGCTCGGCCAACCACGTACGATCTCGGCAGTAGCGGTCGGCGATCTCCGCTGTGCCCGAGACGAAGTCGCCTGCGGCCAACGCGGAGTCGGCCTCCGGATGGCTGCCGATCCAAGCGGTGAGCATGACGCGGCGCAGCATCACAAAGGTCGGGATCATTGCGCGATGCTCGGCGTCGAGTGCCCGCACCGACCGGTAACCGCACACCCACTCGCCGATCATCGTCTCGGCCTGCGGAGTGTGTTCAACGAAGGAGACCACCGCGCCGAGATCGGCGAGATACCAGGACCATCCGGAGTCGTCGAAGTCGATGACGGTGATCGTTGCGTCGTGCACCATGAGGTTGGCAAGCCGGAGATCGGCGTGCACGAGTCCGAAGCGGTCGCGGCCCATACCGTAGGCGTCGAGCCGGGCCGAGAGCGTGTCGACCGCGTGGCCGATCCGGATCTGTTGATCGCGGGTGAGACCGGGTGCGGCACGCCAGTCACCCCAACGCGCTTGCGGACCGAGCGTGGCGTCGAGATCCCATCGGAATCGGGTGAAACCGGCCGGCATCCGCCAGGTTTCGACATGCTCGTGCAGCTGGGCGGTGATCACCCCGAGGTCTCGGAAACCGACGTCGGCGGTCGGGGCCTCGCCATTGACGCCCTCGACGAACTCGAAGGCACTGACGAAGCGCCTCTCGGCCCCGAGTTGAATCGGCGTCAACAGTGAACCATCCAGCCCAGCAACCACTCCCGGCGTGGAGATCGGCGTCGACTCGGCGAGCGCCGCCATCCACGCCAGCTCCGACTCGATGGCCTCACGCGAGTGATAGCCCGGTCGGTGCACGCGCATCACCAGCTTCCGGCCGTCCTGGTCAAGAAGAAAGGTGCCGTTCTCGCTGATGCTGAGCAGCCGCACATCCGCCCTGTCGAACCCGTACCGCGGTGCCGCCGCCACCGCGAACGCACGGTAGCCGTCGGCGAGTTCGGTCCGCTCACGTATCTGAGCCGTCGCCTCCTGCATCGGCTCAGGATGAGCGAACCCGCGGTCTTCAACAACCGGAGAACAGACCAAATAGTGAGCACTTCACCGAATCGTTTCATCAACCCGACATCGGCAATCTACGTGTAACACACGTTGTCTCCGCGGCGATCTCAGCACTTGACCAGCGCCGACTCGTGTGCCAATAATTCGTGATCGTGTCGATCGACCTCGTGCACGACAACCTCCAATCGGTCCGGTCATCACAGTCGCTAACCAGACCAATTCGACTCCCAGCCCTCGCCCTGCCACCAGGCAGCCAGTTGCGAAAGACCCTCAGATGAGCGACACCGTCGATTCCTCACCCACCTCTACGACACCCACCGACGCGAGCGCCGTCCAGCGACTCAAACCCAACGCCGTCGGGCTCGTCGGCGTACTGTTCATGGCGGTCGCCACCGCTGCACCAATCACCGCCATGGTCGGCAACGTGCCGATCTCGGTCGGATTCGGCAACGGCGCCTATGCGCCGGCCGGATACATGGTCGCCACCATCGTGTTGACCCTGTTTGCGGTCGGCTATGCGGCGATGTCACGTCACATCACCGCCACCGGCGCGTTCTACGGCTACATCTCGCACGGGCTCGGAAGAATCGTCGGACTGGGAGCGGGATTCCTGACGGCGTTGGCGTACATGGTGTTCGAGGCATCGTTGGTGGGCATCTTCTCGTTCTTCGGGGAGGATCTGCTCAACACGTTCTTCGGTGTGCACATCCCGTGGATCCTCCTGGCGTTGGCGATGCTCGCCGTGAACGCCATCCTCAGCTACTTCGACATCAACCTGGCCGCCAAGGTGCTGGGCATCCTACTGATCACCGAGATCGCCATGCTGACGCTTCTCGCGGTGTCGGTCCTCGCCACCGGCGGCGGACCACAAGGCTGGTCATGGGGATCGCTCAACCCACTCAACGGCTTTCACAGCCTGAGCGGCATAGTCACCGGCGCCGGCGGATCACCGATCGCCGTGGCCGGATCGGCCGGCGTCGGACTGTTCTTCGCGTTCTGGTCATGGGTGGGCTTCGAGTCGAGCGCGATGTACGGCGAGGAGTCCAAGGACCCGAAGAAGATCATTCCGATCGCGGTGCTCAGTTCGGTGATCGGCATCGGCGTGTTCTACGTGCTGGTGTCCTGGTTGGCGATCGTCGGCACCGGACCCGACAATGCCGTAGCCCTGGCTCAGGATTCGAACACGGCCGGCGAGATATTCTTCCTACCGGTGCGTGAGCACCTCGGAGTGTGGGCCGTCGACATGTTCCACATCCTGCTGATGACCGGATCGTTCGCGTGCGGCTTGGCTTTTCACAACTGCGCGGCCCGCTACATCTACGCGATCGGCCGTGAGGACGTCATCCCCGGCATGCGCAAGACGTTGGGCGCGGCGCACCCGGTGCACGGCTCACCGCACATCGCCGGATTCCTCCAGACCGGAGTCGCGACCGTGATCGTGGTGTTCTTCGCCGTCACCGGCCGCGACCCCTACACCGGGCTGTACGGTTTGATGGCGTTGCTCGGGACGACTGCCATCATGATCGTCCAGGCACTCGCAGCATTCGCAGTCATCTCGTATTTCCATGTGCAGAAACAGCATCCGGAGACCGCCAACTGGTTCCGAACACTGGTCGCCCCACTGCTGGGCGGGCTGGGCATGCTGTACGTGATCTATCTACTCGCGAAGAACGCGTCGTTCGCCGCCGGTACCGCGTCGACCGACTGGGTGTTCCATGCGATCCCGTACATCGTCGGCGTCGTGGGTATCGGCGGGATAGCGCTGGCGGTGATCCTACGGGTCCGCTCCCCGCGCCGATACTCCCAACTCGGGCGGGTCGTCCTGCAAGAAGCCCACGAACGCTGAACACCACCCAACCGCTCCACCATCCGAAAGGCACGGCGATCGTGGGCTACTCGAACATCATGGATTCCAACAGTTTTGACGGAACCCAACCCGTCGATCCCACGATCGCCGAGCTCATCACCGACCGCGAGCGAGTCCTCGGACCCGCCTATCGACTGTTCTACGACGATCCGGTACATCTCGTCCGCGGTCAAGGCACCCGGCTGTTCGACGCCGACGGCCGCGAGTATCTCGACGCCTACAACAACGTTGCCTGCGTGGGGCACGCCCATCCACGGGTCACCAGCGCCGTCGCAGAGCAGATCGGCACCCTGAACACCCACACGCGATACCTGCATTCGGGAATCGTCGACTATTCGATCAGGCTGCTGGAGACGTTGCCCGGCGGGATCGATCAGATCATGTTCTGTTGCACCGGTTCCGAGGCCAACGACCTCGCCCTGCGGGTGGCCGCACAGTACACAGGGGCACGCGGGGTGATCATCACCGCCAATGCCTACCACGGCAACACCGCTGCGGTGACCGAGATCTCGCCGTCACTGAGCTCGACCATCGGCGTCGGCGAGCACGTCCGGACCGTGCCCATCCCCGACACCCACGTGCTCACACCGGTGGATGCGGCACAGTACTTTGCCGCAAACGTCGCCGCGGCCGCCGCAGATCTACAGCGGGCCGGCTTCGGGGTGAGCGCGCTGATCGTCGACACGCTGTTCTCCTCCGACGGGATCTTCGTCGACCCCCGTCTGCTCGGACCCGCGGTGGCAGCGGTCCGTGCCACCGGAGGTGTATTCATCGCCGACGAGGTGCAGCCCGGATTCGGACGGACCGGCGCAGGAATGTGGGGCTTCGACCGGCACGCGGTGGTCCCCGACCTCGTCACCATGGGCAAACCCATGGGCAACGGCATTCCCGTGGCGGCAATGGCCGCATCGTCGAGAGTGCTCGCGCCCTTCGCGACGGCGGTCCCCTACTTCAACACCTTCGGTGGGAGTCCGGTGGCGGCAGCGGCCGCCACCGCAGTGCTCGACATCATCGAGGAGGACAAGCTCATCGAGAACGCAGCCACCGTCGGCGGCGAACTCCTCGATGGCATCCTCGACGTCACCCGTGACGACGAGAGGGTGGGTGACGTGCGCGGCAGCGGACTGTACATCGGCGTCGAGATCGTCGCCGACGAGCGCACCCGCAGCCCGGACCGCGTATTCGCCCGACGCCTCGTCAACGATCTTCGTCGTGAAGGCATCCTGATCTCGGTGTGCGGAGCGGACTCGAACGTACTCAAAATCCGCCCACCACTGGTGTTCTCGTCCGCCGACGTCGACTGGCTGTGTGCGGGGCTGGGGAGGGTGTTGGGGTGAGGGGCGTTTTCGTCTCACCGGGTCTCGAGGCCCTCGCCCCAGCGGGGGGAAGGGCGCGGCTGCGATCGGGGGATCATCATCCGATGGTCGAGGTGCGAGCCGCGTGCGGCGAGCCTCGAGACCGCCTGCGCCGAAGCTGGTTTCGTCAGTTCGCGGTGGTTGCGGAAACATTCGACTCACCGGGTCTCGAGGCCCTCGCCCTGGCGGGCTCGGGCACCTCGACCATCGGGGGGTAAGACGCGGCCGCGATCGGGGGGAAGGGCGCGGCTGCGATCGGGGGATCATCATCCGATGGTCGAGGTGCGAGCCGCGTGCGGCGAGCCTCGAGACCGCTTGCACCGACGCTGTTTTCGTCGGTCAACGTGGCTGCGGAAACATTCGACTCACCGGGTCTCGAGGCCCTCGCCCTAGCGGGCTCGGGCACCTCGACCATCGGGGGGGTAAGACGCGGCCGCGATCGGGGGGAAGGGCGCGGCTGCGATCGGGGGATCATCATCCGATGGTCGAGGTGCGAGCCGCGTGCGGCGAGCCTCGAGACCGCTTGCACCGACGCTGTTTTCGTCGGTCCGCGTGGCTGCGGAAACATTCGACTCACCGGGTCTCGAGGCCCTCGCCCTGGCGGGCTCGGGCACCTCGACCATCGGGGGGTAAGACGCGGCCGCGATCGGGGGGAAGGGCGCGGCTGCGATCGGGGGATCATCATCCGATGGTCGAGGTGCGAGCCGCGTGCGGCGAGCCTCGAGACCGCCTGCGCCGACGCTGTTTTCGTCGGTCAACGTGGCTGCGGAAACATTCGACTCACCGGGTCTCGAGGCCCTCGCCCTGGCGGGCTCGGGCACCTCGACCATCGGGGGGGTAAGACGCGGCCGCGATCGGGGGAAGGGCGCGGCTGCGATCGGGGGATCATCATCCGATGGTCGAGGTGCGAGCCGCGTGCGGCGAGCCTCGAGACCGCTTGCACCGACGCTGTTTTCGTCGGTCCGCGTGGCTGCGGAAACATTCGACTCACCGGGTCTCGAGGCCCTCGCCCTGGCGGGCTCGGGCACCTCGACCATCGGGGGGTAAGACGCGGCCGCGATCGGGGGGAAGGGCGCGGCTGCGATCGGGGGATCATCATCTGATGGTCGAGGTGCGAGCCGCGTGCGGCGAGCCTCGAGACCGCCTGCGCCGAAGCTGGTTTCGTCAGTTCGCGGTGGTTGCGGAAACATTCGACTCACCGGGTCTCGAGGCCCTCGCCCTGGCGGGCTCGGGCACCTCGACCATCGGGGGAAGGGCGCGGCCGCGATCGGGGGACGATCACGGGAAGGCGTGACCGCCATCCGCAGGGAAGGCGCGATCGGGGGAAGGTGTGGCCTATGCGGAGCGGCAGGCGGGCGGGCTGATCGGTTCGGTGATGACCACGCCGTGCTCGGCGGACATATCCAGCTGACGCAGGATCGAGGCCACGTGGTCGGGAGTCCAGGTTGGTCGAGCGGAGTGGGTGAGCGAACGCCAATCAGCGTCGCGCAGGTACAGGACGACGTCGGTGTCGCCGGCGATCGTGCTGATCAAGGCGGCGTCGAGCCGGTCGCGGCAGTCACAGCCGAGCGCGCCGAAGGTATCGGCCACCGGGCATTCGCGGTGCACCACCACCCTCATCGGACCGGCATTGTCTGCACGCGCACCGCAGGCGAGTAGCGCGAGGTGTTCGGCACGGTCGGCGCCCAGGGTGAAGCCGATGCCGCGGAACTCGCCGTGCGGCAGCGGAAGCCGCACGTGCACCGCGGTTCCCACCACGCCGTCATCCGCAGCTGTCAGAACATCGTCGTCGACAACGCACACGTCGCAGCCGAGATCGCCTGCGATCTCGCGGAGTTCGCTCCCCCGGGCCGGCTCTCCCGGATACCTGCGACTGCCGAGCCTGCTCACGACGACCGCATCGGATTTCCAGCGTCGGCGACCGACGATCAGGGCGGCACGGTCGGACCACGGACCGTCGTGGCGCTCGCCGTGACGGACCCTCACGTAACCGTGTGTCGAGAACCGCACGTCGCTCCCACCGCCGGCGATGGCGCTGATCGTCGCGGCCCGGCCTCGCACGGTATCGGTCTCCCCCGACTGCACGAGATCGATCATGACGCCGGCGATGTCGAGGGAATGGACGCCGGCCACGGCGGACATGATCTGCTGCCACCGCACATCGGTCACCACGACGCTGACGCTGCCGGTCCCCACGGCACCGACACCCATCAGCGTCTGCGCCGACACCTCACCGGCGTCGACGACGAGATGACCGCCGCCGGTGGCGTCGTCGTCGGCGACGACCACGACCGCGTTCTGCCCGACATCCATTCCCTCTCCCTCCTCACAGCGGCTGGACCACCGCCGACCGGCTCAGAACGCGCGCAGATTCTCCTTGAGCGTGGAGCCGGTGTATTCCTCCCGGATCAGTCCGCGGCGCCGCAGCTCGGGTGCGAGACCGTCGGCGACCAACGCGAAGTTGTGGCGGGTGGTCGGCAGGTAGAACAGGAATCCGTCGCCGCCGGCCTCTTCCATGATCTCGCCCATCTTCGCCGCGACCGTCCCCGGAGAGCCGATCAGTCCCATGTCCTTGACCTGGTGGCTCTTGGCGACCACCTCACGCAGCGTCTCGTCCTCGTGACCCTCGAAGAGTTCCTTGATGGAGGTGTACTCCCCGTTCTGCTTCGACAGATCGATGTCGCGAATCTTGGTGTCGGGATCGATCCCACCGAAATCGATACGCCCACCGGACGTGTAGGACATGTTCCACAGGTTGTATTCGATCGCCTTGTCCGACGCCCGGGCCGCCTGATACGCCGCATACTGTTCCTGCGCTTCGGCGTCAGAGGCGGCGATGGTGGGTGTGGCGATGAACAAGAACTTGACGTCGTCGGGGTTGCGACCCAGTGCCGTCACCCGAGACCGCATGTCCTCTCGATACTTTCGTGCGGCCTCGGCGTCACGGACGATCGCGATCTGGGTGTCGTCGTAGGCTGCGGCCAACGCGCGGCCGGCGGGTGAGCTACCGGCCGAGCACACCGGGGTGGTGCGCTGCGGGCCGGGAATGGTGTTCAGCGGTCCACGGCACTTGAAGTACTTGCCCACGAACTCGATCGGCGTGACCTTGGTGTGATCGGCGTAGACGCCGCCGTACGGGTCGGCGATGACCGCGTCGGGCTCCCACGATTCCTGCAGCTGCTTGACGACGTCGATCCACTCCATCGCCATGTCGTAGCGCTCGTCGTGCTCGAGATGCCGCTCGTATCCGAAGTTCTGGGCGACCCGATCGGTCACGCTGGTCACCACGTTCATGCCGACGCGGCCCTCGGTGAGGTGATCGAGGGTGGTGAAGGCACGGGCCGCGAGGTACGGCGGGTACTGGATCGTCGACACGGTGGGAATGATCCCGATGTGCCGGGTGGCCTGGGTCATCAACGGCACCAACGGCATCGGGTCGTTCTTCGGCGCCATGAACCCGCGGCGCAGTGAGGTCTCCGCGGACTGCTTGTAGGAGTCCTCGACCATGGACGTGTCCTCGATGAGGATGTAGTCGAAGCCGGCGCGTTCGAGGCTGCGTGCCATGTCGATGTAGATGTCGGGGCGCATCCAGTCGGTCGCGTTGGAGCCGATCCACGGGCCGTCGCCGTTGGCGGGACTCCATGCGTGGATTCCGAATCCGTCTCCGAGGAACCATCCGAGATGAAACATTGCCTACTCCTTTACTTCTGCGGTGTGTGGTGGGTGCCCGGTCGGGGCGACGAGCGAGATCATGCGGCGCTCATGTCGATCCGCCGGTAGGACTCGACGAGTTGTTGGGTGTACGGGTGCTGCGGATGATTCAGAACCGTGGCGGTCGAACCGGATTCGACGATCGTCCCGGCGTTCATCACGAGCAGCTGCTCGGTGAGGAAACCGGTCGCCGGCAGGCCGTGGGAGATGAACACCAGACCGAGGGAATGGGTGCGCACGTAGCCTTTGAGGAGGTTCAGCACCACCGCCTGCGCGGAGATGTCGAGTGCACTGACGGCCTCGTCGCACACCAGGATCTCCGGGCGCACCACCAGTGCCCGCGCGATCGACAGTCGTTGGCGCTGACCACCGGAGAGCTGATCGGGGTAGCGATCCAGGAGTTCGGCGTCGATGCCGAGTTCGTCGACGATCTCCTCCACCGCGGTGTCGGCGGCCCGTCGGTCCATCCCACCGAGCAATTCGGCGGGCCGCCGGACTGCGTGGCGCACGCGGTGGCGCGGATCGAACGTTGTGGTGGTGTCCTGCGCGACGAGCTGAACGGTCTGCAGATACTCCGTGCGTCGCGTCCGCCACTTCAACAGATCGGCGAGATCGTTGCCGTCGACGAGCACCTGACCGGCACTCGGCTCGGACAGGCCGACGATCATCCGGCCCAATGTGGATTTGCCCGAGCCACTTTCGCCGACGATCCCGGTGGCGACACCGGAGGCGAACCGTGCGTCGACACCGTCGAGTGCGCTCACCCCGCCGTAGCGTTTGGTGACGCCCACCAGTTCGATGGTGGTGCTCATGCGACCATCTCCGCTCGGATGAGGTCGTCCACGGTGGGCAGCCGGTCGCGGTCGCACGACTGAAGCGTCGGCATGCACGCGAACAGCCCGCGGGTGTACGGGTCGGTGGCGTCGGTGACGTGATCGGGATCGAGGTGTTCGACGATC
The DNA here is from genome assembly GCF_017654315.1 of Gordonia polyisoprenivorans. Taxonomy (NCBI): domain Bacteria; kingdom Bacillati; phylum Actinomycetota; class Actinomycetes; order Mycobacteriales; family Gordoniaceae; genus Gordonia; species Gordonia polyisoprenivorans. The sequence goes on along the minus strand of NZ_CP072203.1, from coordinate 1,793,732 downwards.
CGCCCGGCGCGCATCACCAGCATCCGGTCGCAGTACCTGCGGGACAGCGGCAGATCGTGGGAGATGAAGACCAGCGCGGCTCCTTCGTCGGCGGCCAGACCGGTCAGCAACTCCATCACGGTGATCGCCAGGGTGACGTCGAGCGCACTGGTCGGCTCGTCGGCGATGAGCAGTTCCGGCTCACCGGCCAGGGCGATTGCCATCATCACCCGCTGGCGCATGCCGCCCGAGAGTTGTTCGGGCAGAGCGCCCATGACGCGCCTCGGATCAGTGATCCCGACCTGCCGCAGCCGCTCCTCGGCGATGCCGCGCCGCGCTCGCCGCGACCCGTGCCTCGCCGACGGCAGTACGGCCAGGAGCTGGCTACCCACACTCCACACCGGGTCGAGGCTGCTCATCGCGTCCTGGAAGATCATCGAGATCCCCTCCCGGCGTACCGGAATGCGCTTGGCGGGCGCGTCGAGCAGCGAACGGCCCATGCAGGTCAGTGTGGTTGCGCTGACGGTGCCGGCCTCTGGGCTGATGAATCCGCCGATCGCGTTGGCGATGCTGGACTTTCCCGATCCCGACTCGCCGACGATCGCGAGGCGTTCACCGCGCCGGACGGTGAAGCTGGTCGGCTCCACCTTGACCGCACCGTGGTAGGCGACGGTGAGGTCGGCGACCTCGAGAACCGGCATGTCGGGTCGGGCTTCGGCGATATACGTTGTGCCGGAGTCGGTGTGCGGCGTGTCGGCGGCCAGGCGGGGTGCGTGATCGAGTGTCATTGTTCGAGCTCCGAGTAGTCGATGACGTTGTCGGTGCGGAACACATAGCCCTTGAGGTTGTTGGCGAATGCGTTCAGCGGCTGGACGTATCCGACGTAGACCGTCGGCATCTGGTCGGCGAGGATGCGGGTGGCGTTGTTCCATTGGGTCCACGCCGCCGTCGAGAGCGGATCCCCGGCGGCGTTGCCGGCGGCGATGGCGTCGTTGAGCGGTGCGTAGTCGAAGTCGGGCCAGTTGATGGGCGATCCGGGGGTGTAGAACAGCGACAGCACATACGGCGGCGACTGGACGACGGCGTAGTCACGGCCCATGGACGCCTGGAAGGTCTTGTTGGCCAAGCCCTCCTGGAACACCGCGGAGTTGACCTCGTTGATGGTGACCTCGAATCCTGCACTGGCGGCTGCGGTTTGAATCTGGACCGCGGTCTCCTCCAGGTCGGGCACGGCGTTGTTGACGGTCAGTGCGAACTTGACCGGTGTGCTGATTCCCGCGTCCCGCAACAGTTGCAGGGACCGTTGCGGGTCGGTGCTGTTGGGCTGCAATCCGGACGCGTTGTAGCCGGGCAGCGTGCCGTTGAGGATCGACGTCAGCGGGCCCAGGCGACCGTGATAGACGTTCTTCATGATCGACTCGTACGGCACCGCCGAGGCGAACGCCCGCCGCACCGCCGGATTGTCGAACGGCGCCTTGGTGGTCAGCAGCGGGATATAGACGTAGGCGTTGGTGGGCACGGTGAACACCTGCGCGGCGTTGGCCTGCTGGAGCGCGACCTGATCGGCCGGCCGCAGCTGCGTCGCGATGGACGCGCCGCCGCTCTTGACGAGGTTGCTGCGCTGGCCGGGGTCGGCGACGACGCGTTGCACGATGCGCTTGACCTTGGGTGCGCCGAGCGCGAATCCCGGATTGGCTTCATAGACCATCTGCTGGCCGGGGGTGTAGTCGGTGAGCTTGTAGGCACCGAACCCGAAGCCGGCGTTGGTCTTCGACCATTCGACGCCGTACGGGTCGGCGGCGGTGGCGTGGGACTTGAGGACCTTGGCGTCGTAGATGGTGTACGGCGTGTTCGCGAGGAGCGAGAGCAGCGTGAAACCGAAACCGGGGTCGGCGATCGAGATCTCGACAGTGGCGTCGTCGATCTTGCGGACCTGGGTGTCGGGGTCGGTGAGGACGGGTTTGCTGATGAACGGGATGATGCTGGTGTCGACCTTGAACTTGCGCTGCAAGGAGAAGATGACGTCGTCGGCGTCGAGGGCACTGCCCGCCACGCTCTTTGCCGCGGTGTTGAGATGGAAGGTGTAGACCTTCTTGTCGGCGCTGACGTCGTAGCTCTTGGCCAGCTCCGGCTCGAATTCGAACAGCTGCTGGTGGGCGGCCATCCCGTTGTCGCCGGCGACGTAGGGGTTGCGGATCAGCGTGGCACCGGTGTTCATGAAGAACTCCGCCGACTCATACCCGGTGGCACTGGTCTCGTAGCTGAAGCTCTGCGGCTGAGCGGCCGTCACCAGGACCAGGCCGCTCTCCTCCGAGGACCCACCGCCGCATGCGGTGAGCACCATCGCCGAGGCGAGCATGGCGGTCAGGCCGAGTACCACCTTCTTGGGAATCTTCATCTCAGAACTACTCCGTTTTCTCTCAACAGGGATATGACGCAACGTGATTCGTGGACTCTGGTCGGTGTGGGAGGTCAGCGGCGGCGAAGGGCGCCTGCCGCGGTGGTGAACGTCGAGGCGGCCCAGACGGCGTAGGCGAGGGCCAGCGCCGGGAACAGGGCGGGCCACCAGCGGCCGACGGCGGCGTCGGGTGCGCCGGAGGAGAGCATGTTGCCCCATTCCGCTTCGGGGAGTGGGATACCGACGCCGAGGAAGCCGAGCCCGGCGCAGAAGATGATCGCCATGCCGAAGATCGCCGAACTGTTCTCCAGCATCGGCCCCCACGAGTTGGGGATCACGTGTCGAAGCACGACGCGCAGTTCGGATTCGCCGCTCATGCGGGCGGCGGTGACATAACCGTCGGTGCGGGTGCGCATCACCTCGGTGCGCATGAGCCGCGCCTGGAACGGCATCACCACGATGCTCAGTGCGATCGTGATGACGACGGCGTTGCGGCCGAAGAACGACACGATCACCAGTCCCGCGATCATCACCGGCAGCGCCTGGATGAGATCGATGAGACGTCCGACCGTCGAGGCGAGGAACCCGCGGACGCCCGTCGAGGTCGCGTACATCCCCGAGAAGGTGCCGATGAGCACCGCCACCGCGGTCGCGAGGACGGTGACCGCGATGGCGATCATGACGTCGAGGCGGAAGCCGGTCAGGGTGCGGGAGAACACGTCGAAACCGTTGGAGTCGGTGCCGAACAGGTGCGCTCCCGACGGACCGACCGACGGTGGGCCGACGACCATCGTCGCCGATTGCGGCGCGAGCAGCGGTCCGATCACCGCCAACAGCACGAGCACGCCGAAGGGCAGAAATCCCCAGTAGCGACGCAGGATTCCCGTGGCGGCCGCGGTGGTACGTCGACTCTCGGTGGCGGCCGGGATGACGAGATCGGCGGTGGCGTGGGTGCCGGTCGTGGGTGTGACAGTGGGGTCGGCGGCGGTCATCAGATCTCCTGGTTTCGGGCGGAACGGCGTCGCGGGTCGAGGAGGCCGGTGGCGATGTCGGTGAGGAAGTAGGCGGCCAGACACAGCCCTGCGGTGACGACGAGGAACGAGCGCAGGGCGTAGACGTCGGAGGCCTTGACCGCGTCGACGGCGTATTGGCCGAGGCCACCGAGGCCGAACAGCGATTCGAGCACCACCGCCCCGCCGAGCAGGAGCCCGAAGACCATGCCCAGCATGGCGACCGCGGTCGGCAGGGCGCGACGATAGATGCTGAGCAGTACCGTTCGACGTGGGGCGCCGGAGGCGATGCGGAAACGTGTTGCCGGGCTGTCGATCTCCTTGTCCAGGGACAGGATCAGGGTCTTGACGAGGATCGCCGAGTGCGCCACGACCATCACGACGACCGGTAGGAAAAGGTGGGCCACATAGGAACTCGCGGCCGGCATGTCACCGGCGATGAGTGCGTCGAGGATCGGGAAGCCGGTGACCTGCGGCGGTGGCATCAACAGCGGGTCGAGCCGTCCCGACGGCGCAGGCACCCAGTGCAGCGTCGCGAAGAAGATGAACAGGAATGCGATGCCGATGACGTACTCGGGGACGGCTCCGGCAGCTCGGGCGTAGCCCCGCACGGCGCCGGCGATGAGGTTCTTGGGCCGTGTGACAACGAAATACGAGAGTACAAGGCTCACCAGCGCGCCGAAGAACAAGCCTGATCCGACGAGTTCGATGGTCGCCGGTACGCGGGTGGCCATGTCGTCGGCGACCGGCCGGCCGGTGGCGATCGAGCTTCCGAGATCGAAGGTGGCGAGTCCGTGCAGGTAGGTCCCGAACTGCGAGATCCAGGAATCGTTGAGGCCGTAGCTGTCTCGTGCGGCCTCCAGTGCCGCCCCGGACAGCTGACCACCCGAGGCGGACACGAGCGGATCGCCCGGGATCATCTTGACGAGAAAGAACGCGAGGACGACGAAGATGAGGAAGTTGACGATCGCCGTGCCCGCCGCACGTGCGATCCACAGGTTGGAGCGCAGGCGTGCGATCACTGCCCCGGAGACGTCGCGCGACGGCGCATTCTCGTGCGTCTCAGTGATGACGATGGTGGTTTCGGCGGTCACCGGCACCCTCCCGATTGATGTTGCCAAGGACGATGCGACGATCTTCGGGGCGCTTTGTTTCGGTTCCTGCGCGCTTTCGTGACTCGGCTATTGCGCCGCTGACACACCGGCGTCGGCGTGCATCGGTGCAGTTCAGAGTGTTTCTGTGGGAAACCTGAACGCAATTCCGCCGACTGTGACCCCGACTACTTGACAACGCAAGGACTCGGGTTCGGCCCTAAACTCCCTGCAAGGGGCCAGCACAACCGGACCGGAGTCCAGAGCTTTCGAGGGACTGTCATGACACGATCGACCGAATACCATCCACGCGCACGCGGCGGGTCCGCCCGAGGTCGGCAGGTGTCGTCCCGGCGTGTGCGCGACCTCATCTTGGCGTCGATTCGCGAGGGCAGCCTCGATCTCGACACCCAACTCGTCGAGGAGGACCTCATCCGGATGTTCAATTCCAGTCGCGCAGCCGTCCGTGACGCCCTCAACGAATTGAGCGACGCCGGATTCCTGGTACGCAGGCCGCGGCTCGGCACGCGGGTTCATCGTCGTGACCTGGGCCTGGAGCTCACCGCGATCTCCGGGATCGGCGGAGAATCGGTGGAGATCGTGATCCGCGAACAACGACTGGTCCCCAACCTCCCCCTGGTCCGGACCCGACTGAACATCCACGACGACCACGTTCGGCTGGTGGAGAACACATTTCACGCATTTGGTGAAACCATCGGTTTGCGCAGCGCCTATTTCTCGGCGTCCTATGATGCCGACCCCACCGAACTGGCCGGCATACCGCTGACCATGGAACGGACCGCGGCAGAGTTCTTCGGCACCGATCCCGGCGACGCCTGGGTGTCGATCGGCGCGGAGCGCTGCGACGAGCGGACCGGACAGATTCTCGGTGTTCCGGCCGGCAGCACACTGCTCATGCGCGAGATCACCTACACCACCAGTGACGGCGCCCCGTTCCAGATCGTGTTCGATCGATTCCGCGCGGACTTCGTACGGTTCGAGACCCGCCACGATCATCGGGGTCTGGCGTGATCGTCCGCGGCGCAATCGGGTCCGCGCCGACGTCGATGACGCGGTGACCAGCGCCGTCATCGGTGTCGGTGGAGGTGTCGTCGGCGCGAAGTCGCGCAATGGGGGCGTAACGATCAGGTGACCGACGGTTAATCGTCGGCTCGCACCCTTCGTCTCGGAGTAGTTGTCCGTCACGAAGATTGGAGAGGTGTCACGTGATCGTCACCGTAGTCGCGGGGAATCCGAAACCGGCCTCGCGCACCCTGCATGCGGCCACTCGACTGGCCACCGAGCTCACCGGGCAACAGCCGGACCACGTCATCGACGTGGTGGACCTGGGGCCGGGGTTGCTCGGGTGGGGTGATCCCGCTGTCGCCGAGGCGGTGAGCACCGTCGCCTCCAGCGATCTGGTGGTGATCGCGTCCCCGACATTCAAGGCCACCTACACCGGGCTGTTGAAGCTGTTCCTCGACCAGTTCTCCACCGACGACGGCCTGCGCGGGGTCACCGCCATCCCGCTGATGCTCGGCGCCGGACCGGCGCACTTCATGGCACCGGAACTGCTGCTCAAACCCGTTCTCGTGCAATTGGGTGCCATCACCCCCGCGGCCGGGCTTTACGTGATGGACAAGTCCTACGACCAGCCCGACGCGTTTGCCACCTGGATCGAACGCTGGGGCCAGGTCGTCCTGCGCTCTGCCACCACCCTCGCCACGGAAGGACGATGACCATGATCCCCACCACCGACCTCGACCCCACCGAACTACGAAAAGCGTTCTCGGCCTTCCCCACCGGAGTGGTCGCACTGGCCGGAACCGTCGACGGCGAACCCACCGTTCTGGTGGCATCCTCGTTCGCCGTCGGCGTCTCCCAGGACCCGCCGCTGGTCATGTTCGCCGTGCAGCACTCCTCGACCACCTGGCCCGTTCTGCGCGAGGCGCCGGCGCTGGGTGTGTCGGTGCTCGGCGAGCAGCAGGCCGACGCGATTCGGCAGTTGTCATCGAAGGACAAGGCGGCTCGCCTCGCCGGCGTGAGCACTCGCGTGTTGCCCACCGGCGCAATCCTTCTCGATGCAACACCAGTGCACTTCGAGTGCACCATCGAGAACATTCACCGCGCCGGGGACCACGACATCGTCGTGCTGCGGATCGTCAGCGTCGGCAGAGACCACAGCATCCGTCCGATCATCTGGCACATGTCGTCGTGCACGACGATCGTTGCCTGAGTGCGAGACGACACTGGCTATCTCACCGGGTCTCGAGGCCCTCGCCCTGGCGGGCTCGCGCACCTCGACCATCGGGGGGGAGAGATCGGCACCGCGATCGGGGACCATCATCCGATGGTCGAGGTGCGGGCCCGCCAGGGCGAGCCTCGAGACCCCTTGCGCCGATGCTAGTTTCGTCAGATTGCGGTTTCTCTACCGACAGACGCGCTCGTTGAGCCTGACCTTGTGCAGGATTTCCGCATCCCACTGCACGTACTCGATCACGGCTCCGTCGGGGTGACGAACATAAGCGAACGTGCCCGTCGCGCTCCGCGACGGTCCGCCTACCACTTGCGAGCCCAAGTCTCGCAGGCGATCCATCGTCTCGGTCAGGTCATCAACAACCAGCGGACCGACCGTATCGCGGAAGCGATCCGTCACCTCAGGCGGACCGCCGATCAGCAGGAGATCTCCCACGGCGGCGAGCGACGCTCCCTCGAACTCAAAGCGAAGGTCGGCGGTCTGCCCGACGAGCGTCTCGTACAACGAAAGCGCCGAGTCCAGATCGTCAACGAAGCATCGTGCATAGGTTTTCCGAATCGACATACTCTGAGGTTAGGAACACGGCCACCCACCGGGAAGTACGCACTTGAAAGTAACCACACTTACAGACGTCGAGAGCAACCCCGACGTGCTCGCCGCCCAGACGATTGCCCGCGAGGTGTTCGCCGCCGTCTCCACCAAATGGGGCCTGCGAACCCTCGAATACCTCGACGGCGCGCCCAAACGCTTCGCCGATGTATGCCGATCGGTCGGTCCGGTCAGCCACAAGGTGATGACTCAGACTCTGCGCACGCTTGAGCACTCCGGCCTGGTCGCGCGGCGGGATCATGGACGTGCCAGTCCGCACGTCGACTACTCGCTCACCCCCGCCGGCGCAGAGCTGCTCGCCCTTCTACACACCATGTGCGCCTGGTCCAGGGCACATCTCGATGAATTGATCGAGGGCGGCGCGGCTCACGCATCACGTGACGTCTGACGTTGATGCCGAACGAAGCACGCTGGATTCGCCGGAGTTGACGTGGTTCCGATTCCCATCGTCTCACCGGGTCTCGAGGCCCTCGCCCTGGCGGGCTCGGGCACCTCGACCATCGGGGGAAAGAGCCGGCCCACGGCAAGGGGCAAGGGGCAAGGGGCAAGGGGCAAGGGGCAAGGGGCAAGGGGCAAGGGGCAAGGACGGCCCCGCAATCGGGGGGCATCATCCGATGGTCGAGGTGCGAGCCGCGTGCGGCGAGCCTCGAGACCGCCTGCGCCGATGCTGGTTTCGTCAGTCCCGCGGTGGATACGATACCTCTCATCTCACCGGGTCTCGAGGCCCTCGCCCTAGCGGGCTCGGGCACCTCGACCATCGGGGGAAAGGCCGGCCCACGGCAAAGCGGAAGGGCAGCCCCGTGATCGGGGGCCGTTATCCGATGGTCGAGGTGCTAGCCGCGTGCGGCGAGCCTCGCGACCGCTTGTGCCGACGCTGGTTTCAGGCCATCGGCCGCGCGCACACCCGCGTGACGAGCGCTGCGGTGTCGCGCCGCAAGACATCTTCGAGATCATCGGCGCGTCCGGCGGAGAGGAGACGTGAGCGGGCTGTGGCGTCGGGATCGGGGATGACGACGAGCACGTCGTCGGTGGCGGTGAGGCCTTCGACGTAGTCGGTGATGGCCTCGACGATCGAGTCCTCGTCGACGGCGTACAGGGTTTCCAGCGGCACCATCGGATGCCGCTCGCGCCAGCACGTCGCGAAACCTTCCTCAGGGGACACCGCGACCTCGACGTGCACCACCCGGACCTCCCGCCCGAAGGATCGGGCCCGGCGCAGCGCGTCCTCGACCGCGATGCACGGCTGCGATACCGGCACCACGGCGATCCCCTGCCCGGCAAAGGAGCGGTGGGTGAGCGTCTTTCGTACGAGATCGGCGTGATGGTCGGCGGCAGCCGCGGCGATCCGGCGCTTACGGTATGCACGCGAGACCGCCGACATCGACGCAACCAGCACGACGAGCACCACGATGACCCACAGCGACCCCTCGTCGGCCTTCATCACGGTCACCACCACGGTGGCCAGGCCGGTCGCTGTGGCGCCGATCGCGTTGAGCGCCAGACGCCATCGCCACCCGCGAGTGCGCGCTGACCACCAGTGCCGCACCAAACCCAGTTGGGCGAGCGTGAATCCGATGAACACGCAGATCGCGAACAACGGCACGAGCAGATTGACGTTGCCCTCGGTCACCGCGATCAGGATGCCGGCGGCAACAGCGAGTACGAGCACGCCCTCGCGGTAGACACCATGGGTGGCGCGGGTGAGCCGATGCGGCAGGTAGTCGTCGGCGGCGACCACCTTCATCAGCTGCGGCAGTCCACCGAAACTGGTGTTGGCGGCCAACGCGAGCAGGATGACCGTCGCCGCCTGAATGACGTAATACAGTGCACCACGCCCGAAGACGCCCTCGGTGATCTGCGAGAGCACGGTCACCCCGTCGCGCGGTTCGATGTGCAGCACCTCCACCAGCGCGGCCACCCCGAGCATCATGGCACCCAGCAGCACACCGAGTGCCACCTCGGCATGCTGGGCACGTCGAACCCGGTTCTGCCGGAACTGCGGGGTGGCGTTGGCGATGGCCTCGACACCGGTCAATGCGGCGCATCCGTTGGCGAATGCCTTGAGCACCAACAGGAGTCCCACGGTGGTGAGGGTGCCGGTGGTGTGCTCGACCGAGGAGTGGGTGGGGTGCCCACCGGTGATCAGTCCGACGACGATGAGCGAGAGGATCGACACGATGAAGATAACCGTCGGCGCCATGAACACCATTGCGCTGCTGACGATGCCGCGGAGATTGACCGCGGTGATGAGCACCAGAACGCCCAGACCGATCCACACCGTGTACGGCCGTGCCGCGGGGATCGCCGACGTCAGCGCAGCGGTCCCGGCCGCCACCGACACAGCGACGTTGAGCACGTAGTCGATGACCAGGGACGCCGCCGCCACCAGCGCCGGACGCCGGCCGAGATAGCGCTTCGACGACGCATACGCCCCTCCCCCGTCGGGGAAGACTGCGATCAGCTGCCGATACGATGCGATCAGGATGGCCAGCAGCGCAACGATGGCCGCGCTGACCGGCAGCGTCAGCCCGAGGGCGTGGCTACCCGCGGCGGCCAGGACAACGACGATCGCCTCCGGGCCGTAGGCCACTGACGCCATCGCATCCAGCGATAATGCGGCGAGCCCGGTGGTCGCGGTCAGACGCCGTTTCTCGGCAGGGTCGGGCGGTTCCGGGGTCTCCGGTGTCGGTCCGGAATCCGTCGGGGCGGTGCGGGTCGCGATGTTCAGCACTGTGCCGTTCTACGTCCGCCAAGCGAGCGATACCGCGTTCCATACGATCTTTTGACGCTGCGCCGGTGATCGTTCACGGCAGCATGACGGTCAGCCCACCCGATACCGCGTGAAGCCTTCCCGGGCCAGGGTGAAGCCGTAGCCGTTCGGGTTCTCGCAGGCGAGACCGGCCGACCGCGAGTAGCAGACGATCGTCAGGTTGGGGCGGGGCTGCCAGGTGACGGCGGTGCCATAGGGCAACGTCGCTCCGACCTGGCGATAGGCGCCCTGCAATAACGACGCGCACACCGGTTTGTCGAAGTCCGCCCAGCCGAACATCGTCGCATTCGTCTCGTCCTGTCGGTCGTACACACCGCAGGTGTCATCGAGGGGTACCGGCACGCTGAACTTGGTCTCACACAGCAGACTCGTCGATGTGCCGGAGCAGATGACGTTTCCCGACGGCAGGGCGAAGCCGAACGTCGAACCCGGTCCGCCGTCGGCGAACTGGGATGCGGGCAGCATTCGGTAGCTGCCTCGATCGAACACCGGACCGGCTGCGGTGGTTGTCGTGGTGGCTGGTGTCTGTGGGCTCAGTTCCAGCCAGAGCCTACCGTCGGCGATGGTATCGAGATCCGGAGTGGCCGTGACAGTTCCGCCCGAGACGGTGAACGTGGCGGACTTCCACGCGGGTTGCTCGACACCGCTGGATCGGGTGTCGACCGACGCGACGATGCGATCAGGGGTGGCCGACGAGATCCGGATCTCGCGGAACTCGTACGGGCGGATCGTCGACAGTTTGCCGTCGACGAAGATCGCGAGTGCCTCGAACAGGCTCGAGCCGGTACCTGCGGGCCGGTCCCGGTCACCGTTCTGGCCGGCCAGGATGGCGTAACCCAATCCCTTTTGGCAGGCATCGAAGTTGGTGGCCTTCGGATGGGTGTCGAGATGGCCCCATGTGTCCGGAGACGGCCCGCCGGTGGGCACCACGCTGCCGGCCAGCCAACTCGGTGTGGGCGCACACGACGTGCTCGACGACGCGGTGGCGGTTGCCGTCGCAGTGCGAGTGATCGTTGATGGCTCGGCCCCTTGCGAGCTGTGACAGCCCGCCACCAGCACGACAGCCGCGACTATCACGGCCATGACACTGAGTCGCCGGATCACGGGGCCTCTCCTTCATCGACGCGTGTGGTCACAGTAGCGCCATTTCGCGCGGGCGTATTCTCGATTTGGTTTCTCGCGTGTCGCCCGTCGATCTCTCCGGACGGCAGCGACGGTCCAAACCAGCCCTGACACAAGCGGTCTCGAGGCTCGGCGCCAGCGCGCCTCACACCTCGACCAGCGAGAAGAAGGGCCCGGCAGACAAGTAGAAGTCAGACAACCGAATGACGCTCATGATGCGGAAACAGCAGCGGCACAGGATGTCTCGAGGATAGTCGCTGCCGCAATGGCAACGTTCAACCCGCATCCTTGCGACCATCACGGCGTCGACGCTTCTGGGACAACATTTCGCGGTCCGATTCGGCAAGCAGACGCGTCAACGTGGTCGTGGCACCCGGCTCCGGCGCAGCCCACCCGATCGACGCCGACTGCGGTAGCGCGGAAATCGATTCCACGACCCGATTCTGCAACTGCCGGACGCCTGTGTCACTGTCGCTGACGATCAGGACGACGAACTCGTCACCCCCGATGCGAGCGGCGAGCTGACCGGCGTCGAGCAGCCACCGCAGCGACCCGCCGGCGGCCTGGATCATCCTGTCGCCCTCGGCGTGACCGCGAGTGTCATTGAGGTGCTTGAGTCCGTCGATGTCGATGCTGCCGACGACGACCGGTCGAGCGCGGGTGAGTGCTTCATCGAGCAGAACGTGGCCGCGGGTCGTCAGTCCGCGGCGGTTCAGCAATCCGGTGAGGTCGTCGGTGATGGCCAGGGCCCGAATGGTCTCATTGGCACGGTGCAGTCGACGCTCGGTCCGCTGCCACGTCAGCGCGATGATAAGCGCGAGTACATCGGCCTTCACGAGTTGCAGAATGACCGAGCCGAAACTGACATCGGTGGTGAAGTGGATGGCGTATGCAGCGGCGGCGACATTGACCAGCGCGATGAGGACCACGGCGATGCGCGGATAGGGAACCAACGCACCCAAGGCGACGATCACCAGCAACGTACCGATTGCGGGGTAAGCGATACCAGTGAACGCGATGTACACGAGCGGGTTGATTGCCACCACGACAGCGGTCGCGGTCACCACAATCGGTGCGCTGACACGTTTGATCACGTCACGGCGGCGCCACAGCAGCAAACCTTCGGCACCCAACACGGCAGCGGTGAAGATCGCGACCCACGACGGTGCCCAGACATTCGGTGCCGTGTCAAACAGAAACTGTGCCACGCCGACAGCCAAGAACAGCAGAGCACCGAGTCCGACCGTAAGCGCAAGTCGATCGTCAACGAGCGCGTGGACACGCTCTGTACTCGACATCGTGATCACACTCCCGACAATCGTCGCAGATGCGACCCAGTGTAGGCCCGTGCACAAGCTCCGGCATCGTGCAGGTTGATCGTCGGTGGCTACGATCAGACACGTCTGCGCATCCATTGCGCCGAGTCGACCGAGCCACACGCACGCGCTCAGCGCGGCCGATGGCGCCGAACGCAATGTTCCGAGCATCGCGGTGGGTGGGTCGATTCCCATTACCACCTGGATCACGCTCTCCACCACATCGAGATTCCCCGGTGTCTCGCCGATGAGAGGCAGAGCTTTTCCGCCGATGGTCGAGGTGCCCGAGCCCGCAAGGGCGAGGGCCTCGAGACCCGGCGACACGACAACGGGAGTACGGAACCAGCAGCGGCACAGGAGGTCTCGAGGCTCGGCGCTGGCGCGCCTCACACCTCGACCAGCGAGAGGAAGACGCGGCAACCATACGGCGCGACAGCGGGAGTACGGAACCAGCAGTGGCACAATAGGTCTCGAGGATCGACGACCGATTATAGGGGACGGGGTCAGTGACCGGGGGTCGGGGGGCGACGGAGGATGAGGGATTCGACGGCCTCATGAGGGACGCGGTCGTGCCATCGGGCGGCGTTGGTGTCGTAGAGGCGTTCGCCCTCTTTGCGAGCCATCTCGGCGTCGAGGAGGTATTCGCGGCAGCGGGCCACGAATTCGGCATCGTCGTCGTACGGGGTGAGTCCGAAAACCGGGCCCAGGGAGCCGATGGCGGCCGAGGTTCCGACGACGGGCAGACCGATGCTGGCGGAATCGAGCAGCTTCACCCGCACTCCACCGCCGGTGCGCACGGGGGCGACGAGCGCACGACACGTGCTCAAGAACGCGGTGATGTCGTCGACGAAGCCGAGGTCGCGGACGCCGTCGGGCAGCGGCGGTTGTTTCGCGCCGGCTTTCGGGGCGCCGATGACGCAGAGTTCTGCGCCGTCGATGCCCTTCGAGATCTCCGGCCACAGACGCAGCGCCTCGAGGAAGGCCTCCTGGTTCGGCGGCCATCCTCGAGTACCCATGAATGCCAGTCGTGGGGGCGCGATGTCACGATGAGCGGGAACACCGGGCGGCAGGGTGAGATCGATCCATCGCGCGTTGGGTACGCCGTTGTCGCGGTAGTACTGCGCTTCCTCGAGGTCGTAGCCGCCGAGGGCGTCGGCCTTGCGGGCAACCCGCAACTCGTCGGCGGTGATGCGCGGCGCCTCGAGCCTGCCGATGGTGCCGCGGGTCAGCTTCCACACCGACGACTCCGGGTTGACGGTGCTGATGACGAACGGTGCCGACACACTGTGTCGCGAACGCAGAAATGCTTCTGCCATATAGGAATGCTCGGCGACATAGACGTCACTGCAGGTGGTGTCGATGGCGTCGACCAACTCGTCGACGTCGTAGCGGACGTGGCACAGACTGCGACGCGTCGTCACACTTCGCCACGCCAGCGACGGCCCTTTCACTGCCGGCTTGGGTACCCGCACGACGCTGCCGTCGGCGTTCGGGCCAACCCCGTTGCCCGACAGGCACACCGCACGCACATCGAAGTTCTCCCGTGCGATGTCCATCACGACCCGCGACAGGGCGATGTCTCCGCCGTGCTCGTGCTCGGGGTCCTTCGACAGCAAGAACGTCACCGACGTCATCTCATTCACCCTCTCTGACAGTCTGTTCCGGAACCATCGCAGCCTGCTCGGCTTCCACCGCGGGAATCGGACGGCGCACCGCGACGAGATAGATGACCAGCAGCAGCGCATCGGTCACCACCGACGCGATACACGCACCGATCGATCCCCAATGCGCCAGCGCGAACACCAACAGCAGCTTGATCGGGGCGAGCACGCCGGCGGCGACGCTGCGGACGATATCGCGGCGCTGCACGTACAACACCGTCATCAGAACGAAGTTGACCACCCGCATGGCCACGAACACCCCGATGATCACCAACGACCACGCCAGCTGCGTCGAGAACGGTGTGGCGAGCATGATCAGCCCGGCGGCGATCACCGATCCGGACGTCGTCACCGCCACGGCAGCAATGTGTTTGGTGGGTGGGCCGGCACTCAGCGCACCACCGGCTGCACGGAGCGGCTCGTGATAGGTGTTGCCCAACGCCATCCCGAGTTGGGCTGCGGCCCAACCGACGGTGCTCGCGATCGCGTAATACCCGGCGATGTCGGAATCGGTGAGGGCACCGAGCAGCAGGATGTCGCCCTGCATGTACGCGGCATTGGCCAGGTGCTCGGCGAACAGCACCGCGATCAGCCGGGGATGGCCGGGAATGCCGGGACGGTTGCCCGGCACCAGCATCAGCCCACGCGCGGCGACCACCACGTACGGCAGGGCGTAGAGCACACTGGCAGCGGTCAGGTTCGGATGCGGTGCCACCAGAAGGTATCCGGCGCCGAGGACGATGCTGGAGAACTGGCGGATGGTGTCCATCCGCATCACCCGATCGGGGTGTCCGTCGCGCAGCGGGGCGCTCTTGACCGCGTTGAACACGATCTCGCCGCCACCGACGACCAGCGCGAACCATGCGAGATAGGAGAACGGCGAGCACGCCGCGCCGGCGATCATCAATCCGATACCGAGCAGGGCTCGGGAGGCGCGCTCGGTGAGGAAACGTTCCCTGGACTCGCGGATCGCGCGGACGTTGAACGGATTGTCCAGTGGAGCAGCGATGATCGCGCCCAACGCGAAGCCCATCGCGTACTGCCCGTAGGACCCGACGCCGAGATGGGCGACGACCACGATGGTCCACAGCAACCCGGAGGCGCGGCCGCCGTAGGCCCAGCCGGCGGCGACCACCGCTTTGATCACATTGCGGCGACCATCGACGGGAGTCGGGGCGTCGGTCACCGTCACCGCGACCCCGCAGGCTTCGTTGAACTCTCTGACACCGACGACGTCCCCAACACCGACGACCACACCGAGACATAGCCCCCGATCACGGTGTCGGGTTCGCGCAGCTTGCGCATACCTTCCACGCTCGCGGCCATCATCGCCAAACGCTCCGTGTCATCGACGATCTCGACGATCGTGCCGGCGAGCGCGGCCGGTGTCTGCTCGGGACTGACGCCGTCGTCGATCGCCACGGCCCCACCCTCGGCCCCCAACTCGCGCAGCGCACCGTGACCGGTGGTGACGATCGGCGTCAGATGACTGATGGCATCGGCGACCACACCCGAGGACGGATAGGCGGTGCCGTACGGGCTGCGATCGCCGTAGGGCACCACCAGCGCCCGAATCGAGGCGAAGTACCCGGCCATCTCCTCCTCGGCCAGCCCGCCGAGGATCTCGATGCCGTCACGGCTCGGCAGGTTCTCGGTGCCGCGGCCGGCGATCCGAATGGCGATGTCGTCGGGTAGTTCGTCGCGCAGTCGTTCGACATGCTCGAAACCCTTGCCCCGGTATACGAGTCCGAAAAGCCCGACGGCTCGCGGACGGTCGGGGGCCGGCGGCATCTCCGGCATCGCCCGCACCGTCAGGGGCGCAACGTGCACCGTGGCGTCCGGATAGCGCTCCCGCAGCGATTGTGCGCCGATCACGCTGGTGCCGAACAGAATCCGATCACCGAACACCCCCCGCTCGACGCGGCGGGAGACCGCACGCATCGGGAAGTGCAGGCCGTGATTGAGTAACCGCCGACGCTGCAGGAATCGCGTGCGCGCGGGCCACCACACCAGTCCGGGCGGATCGTGCACCGTCGCGGAGATCGCAAGCTTGTCCGATGCCACGAGACCGGCTGTGGGCCAGAAGGATTCCACCGATCCGCCGGAGAACTCGGCGTGCAGCACGGTCGGCCGGTCGGACGCCGCGATCAACTCGGTCAGGTGTCGACGCCGCCGACGCAGGTCGGCCACCGTGTCGGACCCGGGGCTCCCGTGTCGAACCTCGATCACCTCGGCCACATGGCCACGTAACGTCTCAGCAAAACGCACCGAATAGGAGCCCACCCCGCCACATTCGGCGCGCGGGCCCACGTGGATCACCCGTAGATCCGCCAACTCTGCCATCACTGTCGGCGTCAGTAGAACAGCGGCCGGTACTTCGGCCGGTATCGGAGTGCGGTCTCGGGACGTTTGGAGATGACGCGAGCGGGCACCCCGCCGACGATGTCGAGATCGGCGACATCCTTGCCGACCATGGCACACGCGGCGACCACCGCACCGCGTCCGATGCTGACACCACTGACAATGGTTGCGCGACTGGCGATCCACACGTAGTCGCCGATGTAGACCGGCTCGATGACGGGCACGAACTCCGGGCTGGCCGGGTCGTGTTTGCCGGCGATGATCTGGGTGTCACTGGCGATCACCACATTGTCACCGATGCAGATCCCCGACCGGGCGTCGAAGAGCACCCGGAATCCGATGGAGCAGGCCTCACCGATCCGGATCTGATCGATGTCGAAGACCTGGCAGCCCCGCAGGATCGAGGTGTCCTTGCCGATCTTGGCTCCGAACAACCGCAGGAAGCCCTGCCGGATCGTATGCGACGGGATGAAGGTGATGAGGTTGTTGTACAGCAGGATTCCGACGCGATTGCGCGTCTTGGCGATCGTGGAGATGTCGTTGAACGAATACCTCGGCGTGAAATCGTCCCGTTCGGGGACGGTGACGCTCGCCGGGGCGGCCACGGTCTCGTTGTCGCTCACACCATCTCCTTTGCCGATGCCGCCGGTCCTAGGTCGGTCGTTCCGGGTGCTGCCGATCTGTAACCTGGCGCACTCTCGTCGATCACCCGTCGGATCTCGCCGATGAACGCGCTCTCGTCGAACTTGTGTACGTGATGGCGGATGACGTCGGTATCCCAGTCCATCGCCACCACCCGGTCCACCGCATCACGGATCTGCTCGGGTTCGGGCTCGTCGAAGAAGTCACCGTTGATGCCCTCCACGACGGTGTCGAGGAATCCGCCCCATCGCAACACCACACACGGTTTGCCGTACATGCCACCCTCGAGCGGGGTCAGCCCGTAATCCTCGTAGCTCGCCGCCACGACCGCGGTGCAGTGCTGATACAGCCACGCCATCTCGGTGTCGGCGAGATCCTGGAGCATGGTCACATTGTCGGGGCAGATCGCTTGCAGCGCATCTTTTTCCGGACCACGGCCGACGACGACGAGGCGACGCCCGCTACCTCGGAAGGCCTCGATGACCTTGTCGACGTTCTTGTAGGACAGCAGCCGGGAGATACACAGGAAGAAGGGGGCGTCGGTCAGCGACGCGTCCGGCGATACCGCGCCCTCGACCGGGGCGGGTGCGGTCACCGGTGCGGAGACCACGGTGGAGCTGAGTCCGTAGGTGGTGCGGATGCGGTCACGGACCGCGTTGGAGATCGCCAGGTACCGATCGCAGTCGTAGGCGGCCCGACGGTCCCACCGCTTGAGTCCCGGTCCCATCGCCGCCATGGCAAACCGTTTGAGTCCGCTCGGCGACTCCCCAAGGTACACGTCGGTCTGGTAGAGCCATCGCGCAGGCGAATAGCAGTAGACTATCTTGGTTCCGGTCGTGGAGAAGCCGTGCGCCCACCCGCTGGTGCTGGTGAGCACGATGTCGGCGTCGATGACCATCCGTGATGCAGCAAAGGGCAAGAGCGGCAACGCGGCCCGGTGGTTCTTGCGCAGGAATCCGACCCGGTTCACCGGCGAGGTCACGACGGTCTTCTCGGCGAACTCCGGATAGGTCTGATCGGGTTCGAAGAGCAGTGTGTGGATCACCGCCTCCGGGAAGGCCCGGCTCAGCGACAGCACCACCTTCTCTGCTCCACCGCGTTGGGTCAGATAGTCGTGCGCAATGGCGATCCTTGGACGTGGAGCGTCATCAGTAACCACGGGTCCATCCATTCTCTGTGAGTACGCAGCCCGAAGATCGCCGCGGCAAGACCAGACAGAGGCACACGACCGCCACCTACGGCCACGTGCACAATTCTCACCACGGAATCAGTCAGAGCGTGCTGGGAATGCCACCGCATCCCTGGGACAGGGAAACGCTAACACCGCTTCCTGAAATCGGCATCTCGAGTGCATTGTGACCGGGATCTCGCGCGCATTCTGTAACACTGCTTACACGATGATCGAAAACCATTCTTTGTTTCGCATACGGAGTCGGAAGAATCCGACGGTCACCCCGCGAGAACCGAGGCGGCGTATTTCGGTGCCCAGTCGTAGGTGAACAGCGCCCCGAAGTTCTGCTCGCGGTCGGTGGTGCTGGTCCCCGAGTCGCGGATCGTGTAGATCAGCGTCGGACCGGCGAACCCGCAGTTGGCGGCGTACCAGAGCATGTCGGTGATCTGTTTGGCCTGCTCGACCTGGCTCACCCCGTCGGGGGAGGCGGACGCGGTGGGTGCACCGATCTCGGTGAACCAGATCTTCTTGGCGCCGTCACCCCGGGCGATCATCAGATTGCGCAGGCCGACGGTGTCGCTGATGACATTCTCCGGGTTGGTCGTGATTCCGCCGGGAAAGACATACGGGTGCATCGCGGCCGCGTCGAAGTAGCCCTGCGCGCCATTGTTGTACATCGCGGTGTAGTACGAGAGCGGCGAGTACGGACCGACCGAGCGCGCCAGACCCGCGCTGATGACGGTCGCGCCGGGCTGGGCCGCCTTGACCGCCGTGTATGCGGACTTCAGCAGCGAGGTATACCGCGCGGCGTCGACACTGCCGCCGAAGAACAGCGGCAGGTTCACCTCATTCCAGATCTGATAGTTCGACACGTTGGCCTTGTACCGAGCGATCAGGGCGCGCAGGAAGGTCGAGAGGTCACCGTTGTCGGTGGGCGGCGCGGTGAAGAAGCTACCCGCCGGACGCGACCACGCCGGCGACGACACCACCGTGGCCAGCACTTTCAGACCGTGCGCCCGGGCCGAGTTGATCAGTCGGTCCGGCGTCGACCAGTTGTAGGTGCCCTCGGTCGGCTCGATGGAGTTCCAGTCGATGACCACTCGCAGCCAACTCGCCTTGGTCTTGACGACGCCGTCGAGCTCGCGGTTCAGGTCGGCCTGCGACAGCCACAACAGGTCGCTGCCGCCGGCGAACCCGTAGCCGTCCGGCGGCATGGACACCTCGGCGCTCGCGCGGCCCGGTTCGGCGCCGACCATTCCCACACCGAGAACAGCGAACACGACGAGAACGATCGAGAACACCCGCAAACGGCACACCGCGCTCGGCAAGACATGTTTCATGCACGCATCGTAACCAGAGCTTCTTACATATTCTCCCTCGGAGATGAAATGCGTGTGAATTGCGTGACAATCGCCCCAATGATGTCCAATTCAGGTGTCTCGACGCGCCAATTCTCGCGGCCCATGCGAACATCTCTTTGTCGGACCCGAGGCACGGGCTCGCCGACGATGCTGCGTCCACGGCATCCACTCTCATCAGAAAACGGGGTTGGCATGAAAACCGCGCTCATCACCGGTATCACCGGTCAGGACGGCCTCTATCTGTCCGAACTGCTGCATTCCAAGGGCTACCGAGTCGTGGGACTGGTTCGGGGGCAGAACAACCCGAAGGCCGACGCGCTGGCCATCTCACATCCCTTCGTGGAGATCGTTTCCGGGAATCTGCTCGATTTGTCGAGCCTGATGCGAGCGATGGCCTTCGCCGATCCCGACGAGGTGTACAACCTCGGCGCGGTCTCCTTTGTCGCGTACTCGTGGCAGAACGCCCGCCTGACCAGCGACGTGACCGGTACGGGCGTGCTCAACGTGCTCGAAGCCGTGCGCCTGCACCAGGACACCACCGGCAAACAGATCCGCTTCTACCAGGCCTCGAGCTCGGAGATGTTCGGCAAAGTGCAGGAGGTTCCGCAACGCGAATCGACGCTGCTGTGGCCGCGATCGCCGTACGGGGTGGCCAAGGTCTTCGGTCACTACATGACCATCAATTACCGCGAGTCCTACGGAATGCACGCCAGTTCCGGCGTGCTGTTCAATCATGAATCACCGCGTCGCGGACCGGAATTCGTCACCCGCAAGGTCAGTCGCGCGGTCGCACGCATCCATCTCGGCATCCAGGATTCGCTGGCGCTGGGCAACCTCGACGCCAAACGCGATTGGGGTTTCGCCGGCGACTACGTGCGTGCGATGTGGCTGATGCTGCAGCAACCCGACGCCGACGACTACGTGATCTCCACCGGCGAGACCCACTCCATCCGAGAACTCCTCGACGTGGCCTTCGACGAGGTGGGCATCAGCGACTGGGAGCGCTTCGTGCACATCGATCCGCGCTTCTTCCGGCCGGCCGAGGTGGACCTGCTGATCGGCGACTCCAGCAAGGCACGTGCACAACTCGGCTGGAAGCCGGAGGTCGACTTCGACGCCCTCGTCCGGATGATGGTGCGGTCGGATGTCGCGGCCGAATCCGGTTCCGTGACACGCGAAGTGGCGTGATGCCCCACCGCGCGCTCATCACCGGCGCGAGTGGCCAGGACGGTCGGCTGCTCATCGCGGCACTCACCGAACGCGGATGGTCGACCACCGGCGTCATCGGGCCGGGCCGCAGTCCGGTGCGCGACACCGACCTGCACGCAGACGCCGAGCTGGTGACGGTCGACCTCGGCGATGTCGATGCGTGCGCATCGGTGGTCGAGATGGTGCGACCCGACGTCATCTTCCATCTCGCCGCCGTGTCATCGGTCGGCCAGAGCTGGCAGGACCCGGTGCACACCGGTCAGATCAACGCCCAGGCGACGGCCGCATTGCTCACCGCGGCCAGGGATCTGGTGCGTGACGGCCACCCGGTGCATGTGGTCAACGCCTCCAGCGGAGAGATCTTCGCCGGCACGTGCACTGCACCGCAGGACGAGACCACCCCGCTCTGCCCGACATCGCCGTACGGGGTGTCCAAGGCCTACGGCCATCTGCTTGCCGCGGCGTTTCGTGCACAGGGGGTGGGCGTGTCTAACGCGATCCTCTATCCGCACGAGTCGCCGCTGCGGGCCCCGCACTTCGTCACCCGCAAGATCACCCGGGCGGTCGCCGAGATCGCGGCCGGCACGAGAACCGAACTCGCGCTGGGCAATCTCGCCGCCCGACGGGACTGGGGCTGGGCGCCGGACTATGTGGAGGCGATGATCTCGATGGCCACCGCGCGGGTCGACGACGATTTCGTCGTCGCCACCGGCGTCTCGCACAGCGTCGCCGACTTCGCCGGCGCAGCGTTCGCGGCCGCGGGCATCACCGACTGGCATCATCACGTCCGCACCGACAAGTCGTTGTTCCGGCCCGCCGACAGCATCGACCTCGTGGGTGACAGCACCCGCTTGCGGACCACGCTGGGCTGGCGCCCCACCAAGACCTTCAGCGAGGTGGTGGCGGCGATGGTCGAGCACGACATGGCGTCGGTCGACCATGACGTCGCCACGGCTCAGCCCGCCGGGTCGAGCCGGACCGTGGCGTAGGCACGGAACATCCGCTCCCCCAACACCTGGGCGCCGGCCGCGTCGTAGTGGATGGCCTCACCGGGAATGTGCATCCCCTCGGGGCCCTCGACGAAGGCGCACATCTCATGCCGGGACGGTGTATCGCGGTGTACCGCATCGATTCCGGGATAGCGGTCGTGACCGGTCGTGATCTCCTCGGGCACCATCTGCCCGAGGAGGAACGGCACGGTGCCGAATCGGTCACGCAGGCGCCGAATCAGGGTGTCGAGGCGGTCCCGATAGACCTCCGGTGCCGTCAGCGGTACATCGCTCTCCCCCTGATGCCACAGCACCGCAACGAGTTCGGATTCGGGACCGGCGGCCCGGAGCGCGCCCGCGATCTGGGTGACGGCCCGGTCGAAGAGGTTGACGCGCACCGAGCGCTCGTCGGGGTCCCAACTGAACCCGTTCTTCGGGTGGAAACTCGTGTCGCCGCGCGCCGCGGGGACGAGCAGGACCGCGCTGCCGGTGTCCTCGGCGAGCAGCCGACCGAAGGTGGTCCCGAATCCGACTCCCGCACCGGGAATTCCGTGCAGGAGCGGATCCTCGGCGAGCAGAATCCGTCCACGGCGACGTCCGCATCCGGGCCACTGATGCACTCGCGGATCGACGACGGGTGCGGCCGCGGCGTCGACGAGCCGACCCGCACCATGGGCGTTGGACTGGCCGAGGACGGCAACGACCTGATAGGGCGGGGTCGGGGTGACCGGTGTTCCGGACGCCAGCGCCCGTTTGACGATGTCCTTCGCCCGGATACGCCACTGCACGGCTTTCGCGGCGTCACCGTGGATCCGCAACTCGGCGGCCGACGGCGCCCACTCGGTCTGATCGGTCATGTGGTCATCCTCCTGCGCAGGTATCGGGAGCGGTTGCGCCCGTGAATCTCTGGCCGATCCATCCCAGTACGGCATCACCGTTGAGGTCGCCGTGCCCCTTGTCGGGCTGGAAGTCGGCGTCGACGACGGTGCCGGCGGCGCACAATTCACCGATGTAGGCGCGGGTCCAGTCCGGATCGATGAAGGTGTCCTTGCCGCCGTAGGCGATGAGCATCGGCACCGGTGTGCGGGTGACAGGCACGCGGGAACGCATCAGGCGGGCGACGAGACGGTTCTGCGCGTCGGTGGTGCGTGGCGCGATGTCGGTGGAGCGCAGCTGTGCGGCCACCGCCTCGCGGCGGGCACCGGCCGAGGGGGCACACTGCGACAACGCATCCCAGCCCGCCACGGCGGCGCCGGCACGGTAGTCGTCGAGGGCAACACTGTGGTCGGCACGCGCCCACGATTCGATCACCCACTGCAGCATCAGTCGCTGATCGGGGGTGGCGGTCCCGGCACGCGCCTTGCCCACGACACCGACGACGTCGGCGGCCGGGGCGAGCGCGGCGGCACCGAGCATCTCGAGCCCCGCACCGTAGGTGGGGAATTCGGTGGCGGCGGCGACCACGGCCCCGCCACCCTGGGAGCCGCCGTAGGCGACGAACCGTGACGAGGTGTCGGCGAGTACCGCGCGCGCGGCACGCACACTGTCGATGACGTTGAAGCCGGCCGTCGGCGCGTCGAGATACGGGTGTACCCCCGGCGCTCCGAGACCCTGATAGTCGGGCAGCGTCACCACATATCCCTGTCGGGCGAGATTGCCGGCGAGCGCCCCGAGACCGTACATGCCGGTGGCGACCGACGGGGCACACGGCGTGTTGATCCCGGTGGTGCCGTGGGCGAAGGCGATCACCGGCCGGCCCCCGCGCGGTGCGTCACCGGTACCGGCCACGACGACGGCGCTGACCACCGTGGGCGCGTTCGTGGTGGCGTCGGTGGAGCGGTAGGTCACGCGAAAGGCCTTGACCCCGGCGAGTTTCGTCGAGATCGGCAGACCGTTGAACGTCTCGGCCGACACCACCGATCCCGGACCCTGCCCGGGCCGGAATCCCACCGCCTCCTTACCGACGACGAGGACGGCGGCCAGACGCACCGAGATCACCACCACCAGCACGAGGAGCACGATCACCGCGAACGCGAGCAGACCGAACAGCACCCGGTGCCGACGGATGACTCCCGTCCGGCGACCACGGATCACTCCCGTCATCGCACCTTGAACCGGCGCGCATAGGTCATGGCGGGTTTCTCCACGAAATGGAAGGTCACACTGGCCAGGGCGAAGCTCACCGCACTGCATGCCACGATGTTGACCGCCAGTCCGGCCCAGGAATCCCCCTGCAGCACACCCAGTCTGATCAGCACGATGATCACCGGGAAATGCCACAGGTAGATGCTCAGCGAGATCCTTCCCAGATACTCCAGGGGTCGCCAGTCCAGGGCGCGGGCGAAGACGCTGTCGCCGCCCGCCGCCATCGGCAACACGATGATCAGGATGAGCAGACCGGAGGCGAGTGCGGTGAACGTGGACTGAAAGTTGGAGCCGGCGGCGATGAGTACCAGCATGATCAGCAGGCTCGGAACGATGGCGATGATCGCCGCGACCCGGATCGGTCGCACCCGGCGGGCGTCGATCATCCCGACGCCGACGGCCACGAACACCACCGTCGCCAGCATCCCGAAGGCGAAATTGTCACTCGAGGCCACAAAGCTGCGCAGAACCACCGCCGCCCAGTTCGGTCCCCAGTTGGCCTCGATGGTGGTGGTGATGCCCGCGCGTTCGGTGAGCCAGGCGGCCAGGACCTTACCGGCGATCCCGAGCACGATGAGGATCGCCGGTGGTGCGAGGACGAGCGCGGCGAGGTTGGTGCCGAATCGCCGCCGCAGGAACCACATTGCCGCGCCGAACACCGGAAGGCAGGCGTAGAAGACGAGTTCGAGGGTCAGCGACCAGGACGGGCTGATACCGGTTTGCAGGTAGTGCGGGAAGTAGGACTGCAACAGGGTCAGGTTGGTGGCGAGTTGCCCGGGATCGGTGATCATGCCGGTGCCCGCGTCGGTGCCGGTGTGGCTCGACGCCCACTCGTTGTGCAGGAACGAGGCCTGCAGCGCGAAGTTCACGATGAGGAAGATGACGAGATAGCCGGGGAACACCCGCAGCAGCCGATGGATGACGTAGGCGCGGGTGTCGGGCTGGGTCTGCTTGTGCTGCAGCAGGGCTCGCACATACGGCAGGTACAGCAGGAAACCCGAGAGTGCGAAGAAGAAGATCAGTGCCTGACCGAGCAACGCCAGACCGCCCTTGGCCATCGTGTCCGGGGAGCACTGATTGGCCACGTGCACGATGAGCACCGCCCAGCACGCCACACCGCGTGGTCCGTCGAGCCCGCGGATGCGGCCGGCCTTGTAGGCCGGGGGGCTCGTGGGGGTCGGGTCCGCCGGTGTCGCGGCGGGCGTGACTGGTGGTTGCCGTCGGTCGGCGAGTTCTTCGGTCATCGTTGCTCACTCCCGGGGGGCGGTACCGCATGTGGAGAACGCCGGCTCGTCGTCGAACCTGTTGAGCATCCAGCCGACGACGATGTCGCCACTGACGCCGCCGTGGTCGGCGTTCGGCTGGAATTGCGATTGCAGTGTGGCGCCGCCGGCACACGCCGATCCGATGGCCGCGGCGGTCCACCGGGAGTCGATCAACTGATCGCGCCCGCCGTAGAGCACCAGCATCGGTGCGGCCGGGCGCTGGTCGGGCACCCCGCGACGGGCCAGCAACGCGGTGAGCGAGGCGGCGTCAGCCGGTGAGTCCGGTGTCAGATCGTCGGGACTCAACGATCGCAGGATGCTCGCACGCGCTTGTGCGTGCGCCGGAAGGCATTGGGCCAGTTCATTCCAATGGCTCTGGGCCGCGCCGCGTACGTATTTGCCGATGTCGAATCCGGGGTTCTCCTGTTGCACGGCGAGGATCAGCCACGTGTAGAGGCCGTACTGGTCGAGGGTCAGTTGTCGGCGGGTCGCGAGATCGACCAGACCGGAGAACTGCGCGGCCGGTGACAGGCTCGCTGTCCCCCGCAGATCGAGTCCCGTTCCGTAGGTGCCGGCCAGCGTGTTGGCCGCCCATACCGCTTGTCCGCCTTGGGAACCGCCGAGTGCGGCCCAGCGGGTGGAAACCCCTGGCACCAGTGCCCGGGCTGCCCGGACTGCGTCGATGACGTTCATCCCCTCGGTCCGCGCGTCGAGATAGGGGTGGGTGGGATCGCTGCTGCCGGGGTAGCCGAGACCCTGATACTCCGGCACGACCACCACGTAGCCCTGCTCGAGCCACGCCGCGGCGGTGGCGGCGAGGTCGCCGAGAGCCGGGTCGAGGGTCACGCCGCATTCGCCGAGGAGTCCGGTGGTCCCGTGGGCGAGAACGACGGTATCCCACCCGTCGGCCGGTCGGGCCGAGGACGGGACGAACACCGCGCCCCACACCGTCGTCGGGGCTCCGGTGCGGCCGTCGGTGGACACATACCGGATGCGCAGGGCGGTGCTCGCCTGTGCGGTCACGCGGCGGTCGAGGTACGGCATGGTCTGGGCGGCGCGCAGTGCGCCCGGTCCGGTGCCACTGGTGTTGACGTCGTAGGCCACACCGAGGTCGTCGGAGCCGGTGGGAGCGGAGTCCGGTTTCGACGAACATCCGGTGGCGACGACGGCGACGATCACCAGGATCGCCAGCCACCATCCCGCACGTCGGCGCGATGGTGGTGCCTCGGCCGCCATCCGAGGAGTCGGTTCGTGAGTGTCTGTCATCGGTCGGCCCCCATCGCCGGTTCACGCACGCGGACAACTGCTTCCCGCGGCGTCTCGATGACGTCGCGGGAGATCCCGACACCCACGACGCACACGCTCGAGAGCACCACGCCGAGCACGAGCGCGGTCAGCAGCGTCGTCGAGATCCCGGGAGACACCGATGCCACCGACGAACCGGCGTCGATGACCTCGGCGTCATACTGCGGCATGCCGTCGGTGCGGCTCCATTCGAGTTCGGTGACCAACGCGGCGAGGTTCGTGCCGACCCCGCGGGCCAGCGTCTGCGCCGCGTCGGCGGTCGGGCCCTTGGCGACGATCGTGATCACGGCGCCGTCGCCGTACGGCAGCACCGTGATCCGGCTGCGCAGCGCGGCGATGTCGGCGCCGCCGAGGGCGCCGGTGGCATCGGCGAGGCTCGTGCGTCCCAGTACCTGGTCGGAGACGGCGAGGTCGCTGTAACTCGAGATACGCAGTCGCCCGGCCAGATCGGAGGCCTGTGCCGCCGACACCGTCGCCGGGCCGGTCGCGGTGACCAGCAGCCGTGCCTGCGACTCGTAGGCGTGCGGCAGGAAGATGAAGGCCACGAGTCCGGCCACGATCGCCCCGAGGGCGGCGGCGGCGATCACCGGCAGACCCCGGACCCATAGTGCGGCGTAGTCGGCGGGTGTGCGGTCGCTGGGTGACCTCATGGAAGGTCACCGCAATTCTCCGGTGGGGTGGGTCCGCCGTTCGCGAGACTGCGCATCCAGGCGACCGACTGGCTGGAATCCAGGGTGGAGTGGGATTCACCGATACGTTTGATGGCCTGTACGTGACCGCCCTGCCGGCAGGACTGCGCGATCACGCGGGCGGTCCACGGCCAGTCGATCAGCGGGTCGTCGGAGCCGTACATGATGAAAAACGGTTTGCCGCCGAAGTTCCCGGTGCCCAGCGGGAGGCCGGTGCGATCGAGCCAGTCGTAGAGGCGTTGCCCGGCGGCGGCGGTCCTGGGTCGCAGATCCTGCGGTCCCAGCGATGCGGTGGCGCGGAGCTGACCCTCGAAATCACCTGCGGGGATGCAATTCAACACGTCTTCCCACACCGACTTGGCGTACGGCGAGCGGTAGTCGTCGGCGTTGAACTCGTCGGGGAGCACCCGCG
Organism: Gordonia polyisoprenivorans; assembly: GCF_017654315.1. Lineage (NCBI taxonomy): Bacteria > Bacillati > Actinomycetota > Actinomycetes > Mycobacteriales > Gordoniaceae > Gordonia > Gordonia polyisoprenivorans. The sequence continues at coordinate 1,765,970 of NZ_CP072203.1, read as the reverse complement.
ACAGCGCGTCGATGAGGTACGCGAGCAGCGGGTACTGGTCGCGGGTGAGGGTGCCCGCCTCGGCCTTGGTGACCAGATCCCGCATGTTCGACACCGGAACCAGCCCGACCGTACCCAACAGGTCCAGGCCGCCGCCGTAGGAGTCGGCGAGATCGCCTGCGGCCCAGGCGGCCATCCCACCGAGTGACACCCCGTAGGAGATCCACTTGTCCGACAGCGACGGGTAGGTGGCGCGGGCCGCGCGGACCGCGTCGATCATGTTGTACCCGTAGGTGCGCGCATCGAGGAACGGGTTGTCGACGTCGTTCATGCCGAGACCCTGATAGTCGGACATGGCAACGGCGAAACCGTTGTACAGCAACGCCGCGATGATCACGTCGTTACCCAACAGGTTGGTGTAGAGCGACGGAGCGCATTTGTGGCGGACGCCGGAGTTACCGTGGCCCAGTGCGACGGTCACCCATCCCCCGGCGGGGGGTCGGCCGCCGGGAACCGCGACGACCCCGGACACGACGGTCGGCCGGCCGGTGATCCCGGAGGTGGAGCGGTATTCGACGCGATGTACGACGGCACCGAGTTCGGTGATGGGTGCGATCTCCTCGGAGCCCGCCATGCCCACGGTCAGCACCGAGCCCGGTGCCGATCCGCCGGCCGCACGATCAACACTCGGGGCGGGCAACGGGGTCACCAGTGGCGACCCGGAAACGTCGGGGGCCAGGGCGATCGCCCCGGGTTGGTCGTCATGGGCGGCGCACGCCGACGCACCGAGAATCATGGTGGCCGCCAGGACGATCACCGTCCTCCATCGACGTCGCGGCCCGCCCGAGGTGCTGTGCGGCCGGTGCTGTTTCACCGCGACTCACGCAGCGCGGGTTCGGGCAGACCCGACCCGGTTTCCCCCGAACCGGATACCACCGACCCGGATGCCGTGCCCGCGGGCGTCGGCTCCTCGGAGTCCGCGGACGATCGGGCGGCGTCGGTCCTCGCCGGGGTGCCGGCGTCCGCGGACGACGCACGGCGGGCCGGGGCGCCGAAGGTCAGAACCGTGCCGATCACCGTGCCGACGGTGCCGACGGACTCCACCGCGGTGCGCAGCGCGGAGCGCGTGGTGCGGCCACGACGGGCGACGACGACGACACCGTCGGCCAGACCGGCGATGGCGCGCGCGTCCGGCCCGAGCGCCCCGGCGTCGACGACCACCACGTCGAAGTGCTGACGTGCTTGTGCGAGAACCATTTCCAGCCGACGTGACCCCAGGAGTTCGCCGGGTGCCGGCGGGACGGGGCCGGCCGGCAGGAAGGCCGGCGTCGTGGTGGTCTGGACCTGCCCGAGCAGGTCGGACTCCCCGGTCAGGATGGTCGAGAGGCCCGCGCTCGCACCACCGCCGAGGCGCGCCGTGAGGGACGGGTCGCGCAGGTCGCCGTCGACGAGCACCACCGATTGGCGCGACCCGCCGATCTCGGCGGCGAGATTGGCGGCAACAGTCGACGTGCCGACCTCGGAACCGGCGCCGACCACCGCGACGAGCCGCGGTGCCGTGCCGTCGGGAGTACGTTTCGCGCCGATGAATCTGACATTGTTACGCAGGTCGCGGTAGCCGTCGCCCTGCGGATCGTGCGCGAGGTCGGTGATGAGAACGGCCTCGGCTCGGGCAGGTTCGTCGGCGATCACCGCGAGCACCGGAAGATCTGTGGTATCAGCAAGTGCGAGTGGATCATTGACACGTCGGCGCGCCCGCAATCCGAGGAGCAGTGCGACGACGACACCGACGATCAGACCCACCACGGCACCGAGGGCGGTCAGCAACCACCACGCCGGCCCGGAGGGGGCACCGGGAAGCGACGCCTCGTCGTAGACGATGGCGGTGGCCGCGGGTTCACCACCGCGCCGCGAGGTCTCGAGTTCCTGCACGACGGCGACCGTCTCGCGGGTCACCGCCGCAGCCTCCGACTGGGCACGGGCGGCCGAGCCGGCGCTCACCGAGATGTCGAGGATGACGGTCTTGTCGACCGGGGTGGCCGTCGTCGAGGCCTTCAGGTCGGCAGCACTCACCTGACCGTTGAGGGCACGGGAGGCGCGTTCGGCGACCTGGTCACTGGTGGCGACCTGGGCGTAGGAATTGACCCGCGCCTCGGCGAAGAGGTTGTTCTGGTAGGACTCCCCGACCGATGTGCCGCCCTCCGCGGACACGAAGAGCTTTGCCGTCGACACATATTTGACAGGCTGGATGAACATTCCGTAAACAAATCCGGCAGTGGCGAGAATCACCATTCCGGCAATCAGCACCCACCAGAACTTCACGAGAATGTGGACGTATTCCCGAACAGCCACCGGGCAAACTCCTTTCAGTCGGCCGGACCCACCTCTAAGCCTCAGCCGCAGTGACCTTTTCGGGCCTATCCGGTGAACTCAGACATTCGCCGACCCTGATGGCACTTTCGCAGACCATAGTCGACAACCGCCGCCAACGCACTCGGAGAGTTGAATGCCCAAGAAAACGCACTCACCGATGCGCCGGGCGCCATTGGTTCGGCATTCTTCGGCGTGTGACCCGGGCCCGGTCATGTAAAGATGCTCACCGTGGGAACAGTGCGCGCAGCGACAATCGTGGGTGCGGTGTCGGCGATCACTTTTGCCGCCATCTTTGCCGGGCCGACGCCGACCCAACTGGTGATGCTGCTCGCCATCGTCATCGCGGGCACCTACATCGGGCTGGCGCATCCCACCTGGCTGTTGTGGACGCTGGCCGCCGTGATCGCCTGCCTACCCGCCGGGTATGTGCCCGGCGTGCATCTGCCCCTCATCTTCGCCATGACCTCGGCGGTGTTGCTCGCCACCGTCATCCACCCCCCAGCAGGGCCGTCCCCAGCTCGGTCGTCCACAGCCGGGTCTTCCGTTGCGCGCTACCGCAGTTCGCTGCAGCCGCTGGACCGGTTGCTGATCCTGTTCGCGCTGATCGCGATTCCGTCGGTGGTGTTGACCATGACCGGCCTCGCCGACATCGTCGAGTACGCGAAATGGGCGACGGCGGTGTTGTTGATCGTCGCCCTGCGTCGGCTCACCGGATCGCAACTGGCCACCTTCGGGCGGGTGTTCGTCGGCGCCACAGCTGTGTCCGGCCTGATCGGCCTCGTCATGCTGACCGTCGACAGCGGCGGCAAGACCTTCAGCCTGCTCTCACCGTTCGGGTACACCCCGGCATCGGCGGGACGTTTCGTCTACACCGGCGCCACCGCGATCCCGCGCCTGTCGGGGACGTTCATCGACCCGAACGCCGCGGGCATCGGACTGCTCGCGGCACTGATGATCTGCCCACTGGTGTTTCGCGGACGCACCCGCTGGCTGTTGGGACTGTTCCTGCTGGTGTGCATCGCCGGCACCCTGAGCCGGGCGGCGTTGTTCTCGGTGGTGCTCGGGGTCATCCTGATGCTGTTGTTCCACACCATGACCGGGCGCGCCCGCGGATACATCGCCGGATCGATGGTCGCGGGAATGGTGGTTCTCGCCGCCGTCCCGGCCTCGCGGCACCGGATCTTCTCGTCGTTCGGTTCCGGTGACACCGGATCGTCGGCACGTGGCGACGCGCTGCGCGACTACCCGGCCAACATGGCCGGCCACTGGCTCCTCGGGCACGGATGGGGCATACCGGAGTTCAAGGATCCCTCGTTGGCGTTCACCATCAACTACGTCGCCAACGCACCACTGCTCGCGATCTATCGTGGCGGTCTGTTCGTCGGGGTCGCCTTCACCGTCGTCATGCTGTACTGCTGCTGGCTGGCGTATCGCTGTCTGCGACACACCCGCTGGGAGCCGGCCTTCTTCGGCGGATGTTTCATCGGGTTCTTCGTCCTGGGCATGCAACTCGACTTCAGTACCGTCACCATCCCGGTGTCGGTGACCGATTTGTCGGTGATGATCGCGTTTCTCGTGTTCGCCCAGCGGTTTTCGGCGTCCGATGAGCCCGCCTCGGCGCACGCGACGGTCCGGCCGGCCCCGGTCGGCGCCGGCTAGGGCCGAATGCGCGCATACCTGCGGCGGCATCGCACCCTGCGTCGGGCGTTGATCGTCGGTGTGGTGACCGCGCTCCTGCTCGGGTCGGCGTTCTGGGTGGTCGGGTATTTCCTGTTCTACCGGTCCCACGAGGACGCCCTGCGCCGCGCCGACGCCATCGTCGTCCTCGGCGGCGAGCACGACGGGCGCGAACAGTACGGCATCGACCTCGCCCGACGCGGCTACGCACCGGTGGTGCTGCTCTCGGACCCGTACAACCGCTTCGACGGGAAGGTCCCCGACCCGGTCATGGATCGCGCGTGTGCCTCGAGTACCGCTGCGGTGCAGGTGATCTGTTTCGTTCCCCAGCCGGGCACCACCGTCGGTGAGGCCATGTTCGCGACCCGCATGGCGCGCGAGCGCCGATGGCATTCGATGATCGTCATCAGCTGGCGCTTCCACCTCGTGCGCGCCCGGATGATCTTCGACCAGTGCCGTGCCGACGGGGTGGTGATGCGGGCGGTGCCCCGCGATTATCCGTCGTCGGTCCTGTACTGGGGTGCCAATTTCGCGTATCAATACGCGGGTCTGGCGAAGGCTGCGGCCGTCGGGTGCGATCGGTGAAATCACACCCACACCCATCACGAGTGGTGAGATCACGAGCAAGGGGATCAGTCATGCGACGACGACGCACATCCAGCGTGTCCCGACGAGTGCTCCGGGCCGGCACCGCCATCGCGGTCTGCGGCGCCGCGGCGTTCGCGGCGGCACCCCCGGCCGCGGCGGTCAGCCCGGATCAGTTGCGCCCCAACTGCACCTGGGCGAGCGCCGCCGACGAGGCCGCCACCGTACAGACCTGCGCGGTGTACTCGGCAGCGATGAACCGGATCATCCTGGTGCAGATACGGCCGTCGGCGCTGGCGGCCGGGTCCGCCGAGCACGCCGTCTACCTGCTCGACGGCATCAGTGCGCCCGATACCCGCAGCACCTGGGCCGACGCCGACAGCGGCGCACTGGCCGCCTACAGCAGCACCTACAACCTGGTGATGCCCGCCGGCGGGGCCGGAACGTGGATGACCGACTGGCAGAGCACACCGGAGGGCACGGGCGGCACCCCGGGGGCGTCGGCCGAGTGGGAGACCTTCCTGTCGACCGAATTACCCGCCTACCTCGCCGACGACTTCTCCGTCGAGCCCGGCGGCAATGCGATCGTCGGCCTGTCGATGTCGGGTGGGCCCGCGCTCACCCTCGCACTCGATCACCCCGAGATCTTCACTGTCGCGCAGTCACTTTCCGGTTTCTACCAAACCGATAATCCCATCGGGTGGTTCGTGATCCCGGCCATCCAGAGTTTCGTCACCGGCATCGCCAACGGCAACACCGCGATGTGGGGTGATCCGCTCGGCCCGACGAGCACGTGGTCGGCGCACGACGTCTCGGCCCGAATCGGCGAGATCACGGCCTCGGGTCAACGGATACTCATCAGCACCGGAATTGGAGTGCCCCTGCCGCAAGACTTTCTGATCATGGCCATCACCGGCAATCCCGTGGCCTTCGTCAGCGGCGTGGCCATCGAACTCGGGTCGCTCGCCTCCACGCTGGCCCTCAACGCCCAGGCCGTCATCTACGGGCTACCCGTCGACTTCTCCTACCACGTCGGGCTGCACAGCTGGACCCAGTGGTCGGCGAACGCCGGGGCCGATGCGACGGCGGTGGAGTCCGCTCTGGCCGCGGCGGATTCACCGAAATCGCCGGGTACGTCGTCCCGGACATCAACTGCGGGCATCGCGGCGATCGTGAGCACCACGGCCGAGACCACCGTGCAGACCGGTGAAGCGAACAGTTCCGCGGGGACCGGTACCACGGGGAGCCGGGCGTCGACCGACGACACCAGCCCAGCGGTGACCTCGGAGTCGTCGGAACAGTCGGAGCCGTCGGAGTCGGCCGTATCGACCACGGCGAGACAGACATCGACGACACCCTCGGTACCGACCGTCGCTCCGACCGCCGCACCCGGCGCCGACTCCGCGTCGGTCCCCACGGCTTCGGTGGCCCACTGATCCCACCGGTTGGGGCGCACCGGCATTCATTTCCTGTTCACGAAAAACAACAGCAATGGGCGGCTCTCGATACCGCACATCAATTCGCAGCAATCCGTGTGGCACATTCCGACGCCATTTGATATCAATTGACATCAGAGGCGGACCGTCAGTCCACGAACGGTCCATTCATTTGAGGACAGTCCATGCGGAATCGTAGTCCAGTCATGTCATCGACACGTGTTGCCGCATTGTGCGCGACCGCAATTCTCGGCCTCGGAGCCGCGTCGAGCGCGCCCTTCCTCACGATCCCACCCGCGGCGTCGGTGATCACCCAGGCGTCACCGGTACCGATTCACCTGGTGGCGGTGATCGATCAGAGTTCGACGACCATCGGCGTCGCCGATTCCTCGCTGTACGGCCTCGACTCGTCCACGTTGAACACCACGCTGGACCACATCGCGTCACTCGGGGTGACCAGCGTCCGGGTGGCGATTCCGTGGATGAGCGTGGAGGCCAGGGAGGGGACCTACGAATGGACGCAGCTCGATGCGCTCGTATCGGCGGCACAATCGCGCGGAATCAGTATTGTCGCCACCCTCACCGGAACGCCGGCGTGGGCGGGAAATATCATCAGTGGTCATTTCGACCCGGACGAGTACGCCGATTTCGTGAGTGCGGTGGCCACCCGGTACAAGAATGAGATCAGCGGCTACGAGATCTGGAATGAGCCGAATGCTGCTCTGTTCTACAATCCGATCGACCCGACGTCCTACACCGAATTCCTCAAAGAGGCCTACACCGCGATCAAAGCCGCCGACCCGAAGGCCCTCGTGATCGCGGGAGTTCTCGGTTCGACGACCACCACCGGCGCCTCACTCGATCCCGTGACATTCGTCCAGGAGATGTATGCGGCCGGGGCCGCGGGCTACTTCGACGCGTTGTCGTTTCACCCATACCAGTTCTCCGAGGAGTACAGCGAGAACGATCACGCAGACTCCCCCGCCAGCCAGGTGACCGCCATCCAGGCGCTGATGGCCCAGTACGGCGATGCGGCGAAGAAGATCTGGATCACCGAGTACGGTCAGCCGACCACCGGGAGCTACACCCAGGCCCAGCAGGCGGCCTTCATCCAGGACTTCATCGAGGCCTGGCAGAACCAGACCGGTGCCGGACCGATCTACATCTACACCACGCGCGACGCGGATACCGGCTCGTCGAACATCGAGGACAACTTCGGGTTGTTCGAGACCGATTGGACCCCCAAACCTGCCGCCCAGGTACTCGCTGATCTGATCGCCCAATACTCCGGAAATGGTTCGCCCACCCTGAATCTCGGACAAGCGCTGGCGACCGCGCTGCAACAGTGGGTCACCCAGCTCGCACAGGCACAGCTCGCCGCGATACAGCAGCTGTGGCAGGACCTGACCAGTGCACTCCAGTCGATGTTCGGTGTCTCCGCGACGACCACGACCCAGGCGGTGGCCACCGCCGCCGCCCTGAGCACCACGGCCGGAGCCACCGCAACCGATGCTGCGGTGGCGCGGACGTCCGCCACGACGGCGTCTGCGGCCCCGACAGCGACGTCCGAGGCATCCACTGCGGCATCGACTGTGGCATCGACGACCGAGAGTTCTGCACCGGCCGCCGGCGAATCGTCGGCGGCTTCATCGGCGCCCACGACCACGAGCTCGGCGCCGGCCACGACGACCGAGGCCGCCACTCCGGAGACGACCGTTCCCGAGACGACTGCGCCGGAGACCACCGTTCCCGAGACCTCGGCTCCGGACAGCTCGGCGCCGGATACCTCGACCCCGGCTGTCGACGCGGCCCCCTCGGCCGCCGACAAGACCTCCGTTACAGGCGAAACGACCTCACCCACAGGAGGTTCGGCGGCCGTGCCCACCGCGTCGAGCGCGTCGTAGGGGCGCGTCGGCGGCGGGCGCGCGTCAGCAGGCGGGTGTCCGTCGTCGGGCGATGACCCGGTTCAGCGGGCGGGCGCGGCGACGGTGACGATCGCCGACGGTTCGCTGTTCGTGCACAGGGCCGAGGTCATCGTCCGCTGATTCGCGGTGCCGTGGATCGGACCACTGAAGCACAGCCACGAACCCGTTTTGTGTCGGTGATCGCCGTCGCCGCGAAGTGCGGCCGCGAAGACCCCGTCCATCAATCGGTTGGCCTCGTCGCACGTCACACCATCGGCGACGACCACATGCCCTGCGGGATCGCCGTGTAGCGGGTTACAGGTCGTGGGCGTGCCGACCGCGATCGTGGAAATGGCTGTGTCGGAGGCATCGTCGGCCCTCGTCGGCGCCGAACACGACGCCACGGCCAGAGCCACGGCCGCCGCCGCCGTCAATGCGGCGACGCTCCGCGATGCCGTGGAGACGGGCGAGGAACGTCGCGACATGTCAGCGTCGCAGCACCGTCGCCGCATACTTGGGCTTCCAATCGACCGTGAGCAGGGCACCGAAGTGATCCTCACGATTGGCCGGGGAGGTACCGGTGTCACGCACCGAATAGATGAAAGCCGGTCCGCAATAACCGGTTCGGGCAGCCGCGGCCAACACGTCGGTGATCTGGCGGGCCTGCGCACGCTGCGTCACCATGTCGGTCACCCCGAATCCGATCGGCGCGGTGCCCCCGGCGGGCAGGGTGGGTGCGCCGATCTCGGTCAGCCAGATCTTCTTGCGGGCGTCGCCGTGGCGCACCATGATCGCGCGGATTCCGCCGACCTCGGTCCACCCGTTGGGTGTGGCGGCGATGCCGCCCGGGAACACATAGGGGTGCATGGCAAGTGCGTCGAAGAATCGTTGCGCACCGGCGGCATACATCGCCGAGACGAATCCCGTCGCACCGGCAGCCGGGCTCAGGCCGGCCGCGACGACCGTCGAATTCGGTTGCACCGCTTTGATGGCCACATATGCCGCGCGCAGGAGCGCGGTGTAGCGGGCGGGATTGGGCGCCTGCGCACCCCAGAACAGCGGCAGGTTCGGCTCGTTCCAGATCTCATGGTCGGTGACGTCGGGATATCGCGCGATGAACGCCTTCATGAACCTGCCCAGAGCGGCCGGATCGGCGGGCGGGGCATAGATGCCGAGCGGAGCAGAACCACGGGCCCACTGCGGGGTGGTCAGCACGTTGGAGAGCACCCGGAGATGATGCCGGCGGGCTGCTCCGATGACGCGGTCGGGGACACTCCAGTCGTACTGTCCACGAACGCGTTCGATGGTGGACCAATCGACCATCACCCGCAGCCAGACGGCACCGGTCCGCGATACCGCGTCCAACTCCCGGTTGGTGGTCGGTGCGGACTGGGTGAGGGGCGAACTCCCCTGCGCGAAGCCGTATCCGGCGGCCGGTGCGAGCACCGAGGCCTGCGCGCGAGGCGCGCCGGAGACCATGCCGGCCACGATCACCAGGACCGTGGCACAGACCATCAACGGGGCAGCGATTCTCCGAAGTCTCGACGTATGACGCGGTCGACACGATCCTCTGAGGTGTGGCACGCCGGACAGTGTATCGGCGACGAGATGTTTCGTCGCGCCGGGACGGTGTCACCAGACCGATATCGGCGAGACCTATCTCACTGGATTTCCTCACTCATTCCCGTAACGTTCGCACCCCCACCGACGAATGCCCCGCGCGGTGGCCGCCACCTGTCTCCGGTTTGGCCGGTTTTTCCTGTACAGGGACCGCATTTTCGGCGTCGGCGTCCGAGCTGGCGTTGTTTTTGGGGTGGCCGTGGATCGGCAATCGAACATCATATTCGGCGGCCCGCCGGTTGCATTCCCGAGAATCGATTGTCCCGGCTTTTTCCATCCGCGTTCCAGCGGTTGAGGAAACCCCGTGCCCCTCGTAATCTTCACTCGTAAGGCGGACGTCGCGGGGTGACGCCGCATCCGTTTCTCCCGCACGACTCCACCTGCACCAAGGCGCATGGTGGCGGCTGTCGGGAACCGACTCGCACCCGGAGGTCGTCATGGCTGGTGATCCCGCACTCGAGTGGCCGGCACCCGACCGGTCCTCACGCGAGGACGTCGCTCGTCGGATTCGGTTCGGCATGCGCAAACGAGAGACCTCACGGTCGTGGGCTCACCGTTACCAGCGACTGCTCACCATCTCCGATGTGCTCATCGTCTGTGCCACGGTGACCGGCGCCCAGGCGGCCCGATTCGGTTGGGGCAGTGGCCCGGTGCTCAACGGCGTCAGACTCTCCGCCGACGCCGTGTCACTGTTCCTCATCGTCGCGTGGGTCGTGGCGCTGCGGGTGTTCCAGACCCTGGACCGCCGGATTCTGGGTGCGGGAGCGCAGGAGTACAGCCGGGTGATCACCGCATGCCTGACGGTGTTCGGCACGCTCGCGATCGTCGACCTCCTGTTCCGCCTCAGCGTCGCGCGCGGATATGTGGCCGTCGCCCTACCCGTCGGGACAGCCGCCCTGGTGCTGTCACGGTGGTTGTGGCGACGACGTCTGGTCTCGGCTCGCAAAGCCGACCCCGATACCGCGCACGCCTACCTGGACCGGCTCCTGGTGATCGGTGAGATCCCCTCGGCGACAGCGTTGATCGGCCGACTCATGCGCAATCCTGCATTGGGGTACACGGTCGTCGGATTGTGCTCTCCGGACAACGGTCGTCTGGGCAAGCCGGGTGTGGGGGCATCGGTACGTGTCGACGACCACGAGGTTCCCCGGTGGGGCGACTTCGACGACGTGGCTGCCGCCGTGGACGAATGCGGCGCGACCGCCGTCGCGGTGACCTCCGCGGAAGCTCTCGGACATGAGGCGATGCAGGAGTTGTCGTGGGACCTCGAGGGACGTGACGTCGAGATGCTGGTCGCGCCCGGCGTCACCGACGTGGCCGGGCCGCGGATGATGGTGCGACCGGTTGCCGGACTTCCCCTGCTCCATATCGACAAGCCGAGATATGAAGGGGCGAACCGCTTCCGGAAGGCCACCCTCGACCGCATCGGGGCATTGTCGGCGCTGGTGATGTTGCTGCCCGTGATGGTGGTGATCGCGATTGCCGTGAAGCTGGATTCGCGGGGGCCGGTGTTCTATCGCGCCACCCGCATCGGGCTGAACAATGCGCCGTTCCAGATGTGGAAGTTCCGATCGATGGTGACCGACGCCGACGCATTGCGAACACAGATCGCCGCCTTGAACGAGGGCGCTGGTGTGCTCTTCAAGGTTCGGGATGATCCGCGGGTCACCCGGGTCGGCAAGATCATCCGGCGCTACAGTCTCGACGAACTCCCGCAGCTGTTCAATGTGGTCGGCGGATCGATGAGCCTGGTCGGCCCGCGACCCCCACTACCCGACGAAGTGGAGCGCTACGACGGCCGCGTTGCCCGGCGAATGCTCGTCAAACCGGGGATCACCGGGCTGTGGCAGGTGTCGGGGCGCTCGGACCTGTCGTGGGAGGAATCGGTGCGGCTGGACCTCTCCTACGTCGAGAACTGGTCCATCATGCAAGATCTCACCATCCTGTGGCGGACCGTCTGGGCGGTGGCCCGCAAGGACGGGGCGTACTGACCGGGTCCCGGCACCAGCACCGGCGCACCACGTCTCGAGGCCCCCTCGGCGGCTCATCACACCTCGACGACCGGACAGGAAATCGCCGAGTACGAATACAGATGACACCGGAGCGGGCCTGCGACCCCGAAAATCGCGGTTTTCAGCCTGATTTGGTGGAAGTTATATTCGTACTCGTCGGGCAGTGGGCCCGCGACCCCCACTACCCGACGAAGTGGAGCGCTACGACGACCGCTTCGCACGGCGAATGCTCGCCAAACCGGAGATCACCGATCCATGTGGCATGTGGGCGGCGGCTCGCAAGGACGGGGCGTACTGACCGGGCCCCGGCACCAGCACCGGCGCACCACGTGTCGAGGCTCCTCGCCTGGCGGCTCGTCACACCTCGACGACCGGACAAGAAATCGCCGAGTGCGAATACAGATGACACCGGAGCGGGCACCCGACCCCGAAAATCGCGGTTTTCAGCCTGATCCGGTGGAAGTTATATTCGTACTCGAGGGGCTACGCGGCCAGCGGCTCGTGCCTCGCCTGTTTTCAGTCATTCAGGATGTAGCACCCGGCTCGCGACCTGGGGTTTTGCCGTCAAGCTACTTGGGAAATGACTGAAAACAGGCGAATGGTCACTGCGCCGGGCTTACCTGCCCGCCGGACAACACGCGGTAGGCGTAGGTCGAGGCGATGAGGGTGACCGGACCGGTCACCAGGAGTCCGATGCCGCACAGGAGGGCGCCGACGAGGTTCAGGACAATCACCACGATGGCCAGCAACAGCAGACTGCCGACGTTCTTCGACGTCAGTTCGAAACTGCCCTTGATCGCATCGGTCGCTGACAGATTGCGGTCGATCGCGAAAGCCAGCGTGTACCAGAGCAAGAACGTGGCGATGAGTCCCGGGATGATGATGAGGATGAAGCCGATGGTCGTGATGACCCAGACGAGAATCGCGGCAATGAACACCTGAGCCAGGTTGTTCCAGGTGAAGAAGTCCGCGAAAGACGGCTTGTTCCCGTCGAGTTCGTTGAGCGCACCTCGGGTGAACGCCGCCTGCACGAGCACGCCGAGGATGCCGGAGACGAGTGACCCGATGATGCCCGGCGCGCTGAGCACCGACGCGTCGTAGTTGAACCCGCGCGCCGCGCTGTCGATCAGCCCGACAACCACAAACGTGACGATGGCGAACAGAATCCAGTTGAGCGCGTTGGCCTTGTACTTGTTCCAGCCGTAGCTCAGAGCGGCGCCTAGGTCGAGTTGGGCGGGCGCAGGCGCGTAACCGGGTGCGCCACCCGACGGCGGATACTGGCCGGCCGGCGGCGAATACGCCCCTGGCTCGGGTGGCGGAAAGGAGCCGCCCTGGGGCGCCTCGTACCCACCTGGAGGAGGTGTGTAGCCCTGATTCTGCGGGTCCTCCCCTGGATACGGGGGTTGGCCGGGTCCGCCTGGCGTACTGGTCATGACACTCCTCGCGTTGATCAGTGACTGACAGCGACAGTGACACGAGCCCGAGGAGAAAGCAATGACATGGGCAAGAAATGCCCATGACGAAATAATCAAGAATGCGCCACAGGTGGTAGACCTGCCGGTCTGTTACGGCGACAACGATTCTCGTTCGTCTACCTAAGGAACGGGGCTGCGGGAACGGAATCCGCGCTAACCGGTCCCGAGTATTTCGCGGCACTCATCAGTGGTGTGTGTCTGAATGCACTCGGTCCATTCGCGTTGATTGTCGGCCCACGGATGTTGGGGTGTCTGACCGGTGTCGGGCACCCATTGGTAGTCGTCACAGACGATCGCTGTGCCGTTGGGATCGGTGGCGGTGCGGCCGATGTCGGCGCCGATGCACGACTGACCGATGGTCGGTGCCGCGGCCGTCGTCGGCGTCTGCGTCTGGGGTGGAGCGGGATTCGGCGTGCCGGGATTCGAGGCCACAGGGGTGGTACCCGTCTCGACCGTGGTCGGCGGAGCCGTGGACGGGACGGAACTGCTCGGCGTTGTGGAGGCCGTCGCGTACACCGTGACCGTCTTGCGTGGTGAGGACGGCGTGGGCTCGCCCGACGTCGCACATCCGGCCGACGCCGACACCACCATCGCGAGACATACCGCGACGACGACCCGTCTCATGCGCTCTGTTCCCTGCCCATCTCCACACCGTAAGCATGACGACCGCGGATCGTCACGACACGTCAGATGGCCGAATGGTGCGTCCACCGACCTGAATCGACATACTTGTTCACGATGCGTTCACCCGACCTTTTCCACGCCCTCGTCCTGCTCAACCTGCTTTTCGCCTGCGGATTGTGGACACTGCTGCGTCCGACCGTGCGGGCGGCGGTGGTGTTGGTGGTGGTCGGCGCGGCCTGGCTCTACTGGAACAAGCCGTTGGAGGGGGCCACGCTGATCAGCATCACCGGACGCCACGGCATCACCGAATCGGATCTGTTGTCGTTCCTCGCGGTCGGGATCGCGGTGTGGGCTGTGGCGCGTTCGCGCAGGCGAGCACCGCTATCTGGCGAGGATTGACGCCGTGATCTTGGGTTTCCAGTCGTGGGTGAGCAGTGCGCCGAAGTTGTCCTCGCGGTTGGTGGCCGAGGTCCCCCAGTCGCGCACCGAGTAGATGAACGCGGGTCCGCAGTAGCCGGAGTCGGCGGCGGCGCGCAGCACGTCGACGATCTGCGTGGCCTGCTGTTGCTGGGTCACCATCTCGTTGACCCCGAACCCGACGGAGCCGGTCGACGCCGACGCTCCTTCCGGAATCGTCGGGGCACCCATCTCGGTGAGCCAGATTTTCTTCGCGGCGTCGCCGTGGGCGACCATGACCGCGCGGATCTGTTGGGTTTCGGTCCATCCGTTCGGGATCGTGCCGATCCCAGCGGGAAATACGTAGGCGTGCATGGCCGTGGCGTCGAAGTAATTCTTGGCGCCGGCCGCGTACATCTTGGTGTAGAAGTCGGCGGCACCGGCCTGCGGGCTCATCCCGGCGGCGACGACCGTCGAGTCGGGCTGAACCTGCTTGATCGCGGTGTAGGCAGCCTTCAGCACGTTGGTGTACTCGATGGCGTTGGCCGGGGCAAAACCCCAGAAGGCGGGCAGATTCGGTTCGTTCCAGATCTCGTGATGAGTGATGTCGGGATAGCGCTCGACGACCTTCTTCATGAACGCACCCAGGGTTGCCGGGTCGGCGGGTGGGGCGTACATGCCCAGTGCACCGGGTGCTGCGGCACGTCGCGCCCAGGTCGGGGTGGTGGTGACCAGCGACAGGATCTGGAGGTGGTGGGCGCGGGCAGCGTTGATGACCTGGTCGGGGTTGGACCAGTTGTAGGTGCCCTTCGACGGCTCGATGCTCGACCAGTCGATGCCCACCCGCAACCACCGGGCGTCGGTTTTGGCGACGGCGTCGAGCTCGCGGTTGAGGTCGGCGGAACTGAGGAACAGGGTGGCTCCACCTTGGGCGAAACCGTATCCGGCAGACGGTGCGACGACGGCGGCTCTGGCCGGTCCGGCCGTGCCGAGCGCCGCGGCGATGATCGCCACGATCGACGACAGCACGACCAGCGTGCGCAACGACCTTCTCGAATCCATGAGTGTCTCCCGATGACGCCAGGTGGTGCGGTACCGGAGGAGTCTATCGAGGTGGCGGCCGACTCATGGCCGGGTTCGCCGGTCCGGCACACACAGCGTGCATCGGTCGGTTCGGCTTAGCATGACCGGGTGACCCTTCCGGCGCTCTCGCGACGCGACGTGCTGCGGCTGGCACTGCTCGGGTCGGCAGGTGCGCTCGGCGCGTGCACGTCGACCGAACCCGCGACGGCGCCGTCCCCGTCGCCGGTCTCGCCGGACGATCGGCGGTGGGGCGCGTTCATCCCATCGGTGACGCCGGTGCAGGGTGCGACACGCACTCCACTGCAGCAACTGACGAATCTCGCGGGTACGGCACCGAGATACGTCCACCGCTTCTGTGCGCTCGGCGATCCGGTGCCCGTCGACGACCTCGACACCGTCGTCGCCTTCGGCGCCACCCCGCTGCTGACGTTGGAGCCGTGGAAGCCCGACGGCGGGACCGAACAACCCGAATTCGCGTTGTCGCGCATCGCCTCCGGTGACTTCGACACCGAATTCGCTCGATGGGGAACAGGACTCGCGTCGTGGGGAAAGCCGGTGCTGTTGCGCTTCGCGCAGGAGATGAACGGCACCTGGTACCCCTGGGCGGTCGGGGTGAACGGCAACACCGCCGCCGACTATCGCGCCGCGTGGGCGAGGATGCGTTCGGTCATCGCCGACCGACACCCCGACAAGGTACGTTTCGTGTGGGCACCGAACGCACTCACCCTGGGCACCAACAATTTTGGAGACTATTACCCCGGGCGTGACCAGATCGACGTGCTGGGTCTCGACGGCTACAACTGGGGTGAGGCGCCCGGCCACCACTGGCAGTCGGCCACCGACCTGTTCGTCCCGAGCCTCGAAACGCTGCGCGCGCTCGACGCCACGCACCCCATTCTGCTCACCGAGGTCGGATGCGCCGACGGACTCACCGCTCAGGACAAGGCGTCGTGGATCCGCGACTTCTTCTCCATCGTCGGAAACCAGTCGCGCGTCGAAGGTTTCGTCTGGTTTCAGATGGACAAGGAGCGTGACTGGCGATTCAACTCCACCACCGCGAGTACGGCGGCGTTTCGGGCGGGGGTGGCAGGCTGGTGAGGGGCCTGCCCATCCTGCGGACACCGCTCAGCGGGCGTTGTAGTCGAAGCGGCGTTTGTCCAGCTGACGGGTGAGGGCGGGTTCGAGAACATGTGCGGCGGTGGCGGTCAGGTGGGATTCGTCGCGGTAGAGCAGGATCTTGTTGCGGGCCGGCACACAGGTGTCGTTCTCGCAGAGCAGGTTGTTGACCGACAGGGTGATGATGTCCTTGTCGCGGCCGCGGGCCTGTTCGGTGAGGATCGGTTCGTGGCGGGTGACGTCGTCGAGGCGGAAATCGCATCGGGCCCAGTCGTCGAGGGCACCGGACATGCAGTCGGCGATCTGGAAGTTCGGGTACGGCGTGTCGGCGATGTAGACCAGTCGGGCACCGGTGGCGCGCAGTGCGACGAGTGTGTCGTCCCACGCGCGTGCCGACTCGGCGTAGTCGGGAACGTAGGTCGACAGTGACGAGAAGATGATGATCTTCGGTGCGAGCGCAGCGATCTGGTGCAGCGCATCCTCTCGCCACCGGACACAGTCCTCGGCGTTGAACGGGTCGGGGCGACCGGTCCTGGGCCGGAGGTTCTGCGCCGGACACGCCGCCTTGGTGAACTGGTAGATACGCCAGCCGTGCGCATTGCCGATGTCGCGCACGGTTTCCGACCATTGTTCGGCATGCGAGTCGCCGAAGAGGACGACGGGGATGCCGTCGCCGGGGCCGAAGGCGCACTCGCGTCCGGGCCCGTACTCGCCGACCCGGACCAGGCAGTCGTTGGGCTCGGGTCGATCGTCGTAGGCCTGGAATGGGTTGGGCACCACAGGCCCCGACGTGGCCGTATTCTCCTGCCCGAACACCGACTGATAGCTCAGCGCGGCGTTGCTGACGGTGTCACGACTGGCGACCTTCACGGTGATCACCCCGGCGGTCATCGCCACCGCGAGGCCGACGACGAGTCCGGTGAGCCCGACCGACAGCGACGCCGAATGATTGCGGCGCAGTTCGGTATTGGCGATGATCGGTTCCTCGAAGAACAGTGTCGAGGCGGTGGCGATTGCCAGTGACACACCGCTGACACCCAACAGCGCCGGCCACGACGTGATGCCGGTCCGTGTTTCGAACAGCACCAGCGCCGGCCAATGCCACAGGTACCACGCGTAGGAGATGCGTCCGAGGAAGCGGATCGGCGCCAGCGACAGCAGAAATCCCGGGGTGAACATGTTGCCCGCACGGGTACCGATGTCGGCCGGGATCACCTGTCCGGACGCGATGATCAGGGCCGTCGACACGGTCGGGAGCAGAGCGGCGGTGCCCGGGTACGGGGTGCTCGCGCTGATCGTCACCACCGAGACGACGATTCCCGCGAGCCCCACCCAGCCCAACGCGGCCGCCGGCCATCTCGCGGGGCGGGCACGTCGGACCACACCGATCAGCAGCGGCTCGGCCACGGCAAGCAGGCCACCGACACCGAACTGCCACACCCGTGTGTAGGTGGCCATGTAGGCGGTGGCCGGGTCGACCGGGGTGAGCCGGATCGCCCAGACGAGTGAGCCGACGGTGACCGCACCGACCACCAGCAGGATCGACCAGCGGATCGAGACATGATTGCGCAGTGGGGTTCTCGCGACGAGAATCGCGGCACCGAAGATGGTCAGCGGCCAGACGAAGTAGAGTTGCTCTTCGATCGCCAGGGACCAGAAGTGGGTGGCGAGGCTGCCGTCGATGGCGCCCGAGAGATAGTCGGCATTCTGGGCGATGAAGTGCCAATTGGCCAGATTCGCTGCCGCGGCAAGCAAATCGATCGACTGTTTGAACACCCGGAGCAGCGGCATCGTCAGCGCAGCACCGATCAACGACACCACGATCACCAATGCTGCCGCGGGAATGATGCGTCGGGCGCGGCGTGCGTAGAACCCCTTGAACGACAGGGTCCCCGACCGCTCGAACTCGCGGATGAGCAGGCCGGTGATGAGGAAACCCGAGATGACGAAGAACACGTCGACGCCGACGAAGCCGCCGCCGAAGCCGGGTACCCGGGAGTGGAAGACGACGACGAGAAGTACCGCCACGCCCCGCAATCCGGCGATGTCGGTGAAGAACGCCGAGGTCTGGGGTCGGGTCACGAGGCGGTCCACGGCAGCATGATGTCGAAGACCCCGAGCGCCACGGCGGCGAGAAAGACGATGGCCACGGTATAGCCGACGACCTCCCACGCGGTGATCCGGTTCCAATTCGGTACGCTCGGACGGCGTTCGGTGATCGGTGGGCGCGGCAGGCCGTCCGGAACCGGCAGACGATCGGTGGTGGGACCGCTCGCAGGACCGGGATCCAGGGTGCTGAGATCCGGGGCGCTGGGGTCCGGTGGGCGCACATCCTCCGGAGACGTCCACTCCCCTGTCATGCGAGGGTCCTTCGGTCGCGCGCGATGAGTACCCGCAGGAATTCGACGAGCAGCGGCACCGCCAGATAGCTGTAGACACCGGCGAACCCGATCATCATCCAGAACATCGGCAGTCCGCGGTCGGCGACGTCGATGATCGCGAACACCCAGAACGCGACGAGCGAGACGCCCAACGACACCGCACCGAGCGCACTGATGCTGCGTGCGAGCGTGTTGCTCACTCCGACGGCACCGGTGGGGACCCAGCCGATTTCGCGTCCGAGGAGCTTGTGCACGATGGCCACCGCGTGCGCGAAACTGTAGGCCATCTGGATGCGCAGCACCTCCAGACGCCAGCGTGTCCGCGACACCAGCGGGAACACCACCAGATACACCCAGAAGCCGACGAGGAAGGGAACGAGCTGAGCCGGCCGGATGTCCTCGGGGAATGCCGCCAGCATGATGATGCCCGGCACGAAGAACAAGAAGACATTCAGCGCCGTCGTCAGATAGTAGAAGACACCCGCCCAATGGGCCATCGACTGACCGAGGGTCATTCGCCGACGATCCTGCGCCAGAGCGGGATTGGCGATCCGCGACAGTGACCCCATACACCAGCGGTACTGCTGGTTCAGGAAGCCGGCGAGATCGGTGGGACACAACCCGCGCGAAAGCACCACCGGCACATAGCGAATCCGGAATCCGGCCTGCTGCAGGTGTCGGCCGGTGTGGAGGTCCTCGCTGTGTTCGATGGGCGCGAAACCGCCGATACGCTCCAGTGCCGAGCGGCGATAGAGCGCCGAGGTGCCCACACAGTTGGCGGCGTCGAGACGATCTCGCGACGGCAACACCCATCGGTAGAAGAACTCCTGGGTCGCGCCGGCGGTCCGCTGAATCCAGCCCATCTGTTCGGTGGTGGCAAAGCTCTGCGGGCTCTGCACGACAGCGACCAGCGGGTCGTCGAGATAAGGCATCAGATGTGCGAGAAAGTCTCGGCGCGGACAGAAGTCGGCGTCGAAGATGACCACGACGTCACCATCGGTGCGGTCGAACGCGTGTCGCAGATTGCCCGCCTTGCGCAGATGTCCGCGGTCCCCGCGCACGTGGTAGCCGAAACCGAACTCGGCCGCGAGACCGGCGACCTGCGGTCGATCGGCGTCGTCGAGGACGTGGACCGCGAGAGTGCCCGGCCATCCGAGTCGACGGACGTGGGTGTAGGTGTTGCGCAGGATGTCGAGGCTCTCGCCGCAGGTCGGCAGGAACACATCGACCGAGACGAACCGTCCGCCGTCGGGAACCCATGTGGCAGCGAGCCGTTGGTGTGTGCGCCAGGTCACGCGTCGGGTGCCGAGTCCGGTGACCAGGGACGCCACGGTGCCGACGACGTTGACGGCGAGGACGATCAACGCCGGCCACAGCATGGGGTGGGCCGTGGCGAACGCGGTCAGCGACCACGCTGCCAAACCGAACGCGACGAGCATGACGAGGTGAATCCAGCGCATCTGCGGGCCGAGATACTCATAGACCTCGTTGTCGGCGGGCGGGGTGACCGCGTGCGGCGGCGCGGGGTCGGGTGGCGTGCCGGCGCGGCGACGCGTGGGCGCGCTCGCGGCGGCATCGAGTGTCGCGGCGTCGACGTCTGTGCCCCCGAGCGTGAGTCCCACGCCCAACAGAATCGGTTACCGGCAACACCAATGCAATCCGGGACGCCTCCGGGCGCTACCGTTCTCGTGTGGTGTGGCCCGTTCCCCCGATTCGACGCCGAGCGATCCTCGGCGTCGTCGCCGCGCTGTGCGCTCCGGCGCTCGGTGCGTGCACGCCCACCGCGACGACCGTCTCGTCGGCATACTCCTCGCCCGCGCCGAGCGCCGACGCGCTCGCCGTCCGCGGGCAGGTCGTGAGCACCACCGAGGCGCCGACCGAATGGGCGACGAGTCTTCCGTCGGGAACACGGGCGAGCCGTATCGTCTATCGGTCGGTGTCGGGTGTCGACGGGACGACCGCGACGGTCTCCGGTGCGGTGTTCGTGCCCGGCGGGGCCCGCCCGGCCGGCGGCTGGCCGTTGATCGCCTACGCGCACGGCACGACCGGGGTCACCCGCGACTGCGGGCCCTCCGACCGGCCGGACATGCTCGGCGATCTGAACACGGTTGCGGCATTCCTCGACTCGGGCTACGCGGTGGCGACTACCGACTACCAGGGACTCGGGTTGCGGACCACCACGGCACCGCATCCCTACCTCGAACCGCGGACCGCGGCCTTCAACGTGATCGACGCGGTCCGCGCAGCCCGGTCCAAGGAACCGACGATCGGTGCGCGCTGGGTTGCCGTCGGCGCGTCGCAGGGCGGCGCGGCGGCGTGGGCGAGCGCCGAACAGTTCGCCGGGTACGGCCGCGGCAGCGGTTCGATGCTGGGCGCGGTGGCCTCGGTCCCGCTGCTCGACGCGGGCTACCTCGTCGACCGTGCCCAATCGGGTGAGCTCACCCCCGCTCAGCGCTGGCTGTATCCGATCCTCATCGAAGGTGTGGCACAGGCGAATTCGCGAATCGACCCCGACGACTACCTGCACGGCGTGGCCGCCGAGCGGGAGGCCACGCTGGTGTCGTGTACGGCGAACACGTCGTCGTTGACCGCGCGAATCCAGGCCGCCGACACCTCCGTCTTCACCGCGAGTACCACGGCAGCCGCGAATCTGCGTGGTGCCCTCGAGTCGATGTCGTTGCCCCACAGCCACACTGACGTTCCCATCCTGGCGATGTACGGCAGTGTCGACGAGATCATCCCGGTCGACCGCATGGAGGCGACGTTGCGGAAGGGCTGCACACTCGGCGACTCCGTGCAGCGCGTCCGGCGCGAGGGCGCCGGCCATTCCCTGGACCCCGGTCCACTACTGGGCGAGTGGATCGCCGACCGCTTTGCGAATCGTCCGGCAGCGGGGAATTGCTGAGAACGAATTCTTCCGACCGGACGACAATGTGGTCGGAGCACCGATCGCGACGCGCGAGCGGCCGCGGTGGCCGCTATCGTGATGACCACTTGTCGTGAGTTGTGGGTGTGAGTGGAGTCAATGCGCGGATGAAAAACCTGGTGAAGCGAATTTACGACTCTGCACCGTTGTGGGCGTGGATCGTGATGATCGTATGCGTGATCGTGTTGGTGGTCGGCCTGGTGATCTCGTCGAATCGCACGGCACCGGCGTCGAGCGCTGCGAGTACCCCGGCGGTCCCGAGTGCCACCGAACCGGCCGGCACCGCGGCGACCGTCGAGTTCATCGACTCCGCCAAGGCCGATCAGAAGCAACCGAAGACGCTGCTGCTCCTCGGTGATTCGACGAGCGGCTCGCCCAACGGATGGGCACCCCAACTCGGGCAGGTGATCAGCACATCGCTCGACCGTCCCGTGGCGACCGCCTACTGGAACACCCAGACGGCCAAATACGGCGCTCCGGTCGGACTCGGTTCGGGCCCCAACGGCGCCGTCGGATACTGGAACGGCTCCGCCCTGGGCAAGAACGTGCAGTATGCGGTCGACAACCTGACCGCACTGACCACCTCGCCAAACGGTACGGCGATCACCCCGGACCTGATCCTGGTGAACTTCGGGCTCACCGAGGACGCGAACGCGCCGTTGGCCACGAAGGTGCAGCCGCTGATCGCGGCGTTGCAGAAGAAGTTCCCCGACGCCGGCATCGCCGTCGTCAAACAGAACCCACCCCGCGACTTCGACAACAGCGATCAGGTGTCGGGGTATGCGTCGGCGATGGATGCGCAGGGCATTCAGGTGATCGACGTGTATTCGGCGTTCCCCGCCGATCCGGCGGCTCGGGCGTCGCTGATGTCTGACGGCGTCACCCCCAACGCGGCGGGCCAGAAATTGTGGGCCAAGTCGGTGCTCGCGGCGTTCGGTCTCCCCACTCCCACCTGAGAAAATTCGGCGGGGCGTGCATTTCCCCCGGCCGAAGGACACCCTGTCACTTCCGTGGCGGGCGCTTTTACGGAACAATTCTGAGGAACGTCCACATCGAACCTGAGAAAGTCCTGTCATGCACGCGCTCGCCACGCCTCTTGCGCGCCGGACCGGCGCGGGTGTGTTGGCGGTCGGCATCGCCGGGACGATGGTCGGGGCGACAATGTGGTCACTGCCGAGTGCCGAGCCGGCGACCACCACGAACCTGCAGGTGGCGCTGTCCTCGGTGGCCGAGGAACCGACGCAACTCGGCATCACCGACGACCAGATCTATCGCATGTCCGACGCCCAGCTCAACGCCACGCTCGACGATCTGCAGGCTCTCGGCGTCACCGACCTGAGGGTCGGAGCCCCGCTGAGTTTCCTCCATCAGGACGGCGACGGGTGGGCGCGGCTCGACGCGATCGTTGACGGGGCACACGCGCGCGGGATGACCGTGGTGATCGTGGCCTCACTGAACTCCCCGTGGACTCCGTCGTCCGGCCCGGCGGCATCGTCCACCGCCGACTTCGCCGACTTCGCGAAGCTGCTGGCCAGCCGATATCGCGGCAAGGTCGCCGGGTACGAGGTCTGGAACGAGGTGGGCACGACGATCAGCGCGTTCGTGCCGGCCGACGTCCTGCAGGATCTGCTCGATGCGGCCAGTGCCGCGATCCAGGCCGCCGACCCCGGCGTGCTGGTCCGAACCCAGCAGGTACTCAGCCTGCTGTTGCCCTCGGCGCCGGTGCCGGACATCGCGCACACCGTCGTACCGATGCCGCCCAGCGCGCCGGCGGTGCCGTCGGTCGCGCCCGCGCCTACCCCGGAGACCACACCGGACACCGATGCCACCGAGGCGCCGGTCGGTGGCGGTGGTGACAGTGCCGGGGGTGTCGGTGCCGGGGGTGACGATGCCGGGGCCGCGTCGACCACGACCGCCACGACGACGCCGAGTGAGACCTCACAGACGCCCGCGGCGAGTTCACCGGTGACGAATTCCCCGGCGCCACAGACCATTACGCCCGACAACGACCCGCCCGACGGCCAGTCCGGCAACGATCCCGGCGACACCGCAACGCCGAACGGCACAGTCGTCGACGGTCCGACCCCCGAGGTGGCGGCCGCGCAATAGCGGGTGCGAGACAGAGCGGCAACACCAGCGGCGCAAGACATCGCGGCGCCCAATTGCTGCGCTCGGCGATGTCCTCGGGTGATGATTCTCGACAGGCACGGCGCGCACCGTGGACGTACCGAGAGCGAATGAGGCGAGATGACCACATCCCGAGACCGCCGCGTCGACCTGCTCGCCGGGTGGGAGCACCGCGCCGAGTGGCCCCTGGCGATCATCGCCACGATCTTCTTGGTTGCGTACTCCTTTCAGATCCTCGGCCATCCCGACAGCGTGTGGCTGACGGCACTGCACGTGGTGCTGGTGGTGTCGTGGCTGGCCTTCGCCGTCGACTACGTGGCTCGACTGGTGATCGCTCCCGAACGAGGACGCTGGTTTGTCCGACATCTGTTCGACCTCGCGGTGGTCGTCCTGCCGATGCTGCGGCCACTGCGACTGGTCAGTCTCGTCGTGTTGGTCGGGGCGTTGCAGAAGGCGATCGGCGGGGCCATCCGCGGAAAGGTGATCGTCTACACCGCGGCGAGCTCGGTGTTGCTGATCTACGTTGCCTCCCTTGCCGTTTACGACGCCGAGCGTGGGCACGCCGGTGCGACGATCACCTCGTTCGGCGATGCGGTGTGGTGGTCGTTCGTCACCGTCACCACCGTCGGCTACGGCGATTTCGCGCCGGTCAGCATCACCGGGCGAATCGTGGCCGTGCTGTTGATGATCGGCGGGATCAGTCTCATCGGCGTCATCACCGCCACCATCGCCTCCTGGATCGTGCAGCGGGTCGCCGAGGAGGACGACGCCGAACGCGCGGCGACCGCCACCGAGATCCGGGAACTGCGGGATGAGATCCGTTCGCTGCGTGATGCTCTCACCGAGGGCGGCGGCGCCGACCGCGGATGATCCGCGTGCGGATTTCCCCTGATCGACGGACACGGATAATGCCGACAGACCGCCCACGGCGCGGCACAATGACGACGACATCGCCTTTTCTCGAGAGTGGACACATGAGCAGGATTCGTCGAATCATCATCGGTGCGAGTCTCATCGGTGCCGGAATCGCAGGTTCGGCACTCGCCGCCGGCCCCGCCCAGAGCGCACCGTATTACTCGAATTGTTCTGAAGCGCGCGCGGCCGGGGCCGCACCGCTCTATCGCGGTGACCCGGGCTACCGCTCCGCGCTCGATCGAGACAACGACGGGATCGCCTGTGAGACCGGCTCCGGGTCGGGTTCACGTCCGCCCGCCACGCCGCCTGCGCCACCAGCACCATCGGCCCCGTCGGCTCCGCGTCAGGCACCTCCGCAATTACCGCCGCAGCCTGCCCCGCGAACCTCTCCGTTCGCGTCGGTGGACTGGTGGCCACCGTTCATCCCGGTCCCCGATGTCCGATTCGGCGACTATTGCAGCTCGTTCAAATGGCAAGAGGGCCATACGATCACCAACAAGCGAGCGTTCTGTGTCCAGGTCCGTGGTACCGGCACATATGTGTGGGCACCGGAACGCCGTGTGACGCCGCAGAATCCGAATGTCGTGCTGGCGGCGTCCGGTCAATCCTGTGTCAACACCGATGCGATGGCGCGTGACTCGAGGGCTCGGACCCTGTTCTGCAACGCCGCGCGCGGCGGCAGCCGATACTCGTTGCAGCCGTACTGACGTCGAGATGCGCTGACCCGGCGGAATTCACCTGATCGGCCGAGTGTGCCGTGCGGGCCGGGCTTCTATGCTGGGCGGATGCATCGGAGGATCGGCCTGGTGATCGCCCTGATCACCGTCGCACTCGGCGCCGCCGCATGCGCCTCCGACGACGAACCCGTGCTCGGAGCAACGACATCGGCTCCCGCGGTCACCGAGATCGTGCTGGCGCCCCAGCGCGACAGGCTCGCGACGACGTCGGTGGCCGACCTGTGCCGGGCGTATGACGCCGCGGCGGCGGTGACCGTCGAGAACGGCGGTGCCGATCGGGCCGCGATCGGTCCGGCGCTGCGTCACCTGGCAGACCTCGCCTACGCGTTCCCGGATGCTGCGGTGCGACAGGACGCCGGATATGTGCAAAGCGTCGCCCACAACGGCTACACCTACCCGCGCGACTTCTACGGCAGTACGACCGCGATCAGCACGAGATGCCGCTGAGGCGTATCGGATTCAGCCGACGGCCAACGCGATCGCGGCGAGGATCGACCACACGAGCATCGCGATGCCGGTGGCACCCAGGGAGGGAATGAGACCCGGGCCCAACGCCTTTCGCAGAACCGGGCGGGCGGCGAGCCAGATGACGGGCGCGACCGCGACACCGATCAGTGACCACGGGGTTGCCAGGGCGAGAACGCAACTGGCGACGAGTGGTACCGCCAGCAGGCCGACGTAGAGGCCACGGGTACGCCGATCGCCGAGACGCACGGCGAGGGTGATCTTGCCCGACTCGGTGTCGCTGGGGATGTCGCGCAGATTGTTGACGACGAGCACCGCCGTCGAGATCGAGCCCACCGCGATCGCGCACACCAGACCCACCCAGTCGACCCGGCCCGAGGTGACGTACTGCGTGCCGAGTACGGCAACCAGACCGAAGAAGGTGAACACGGCGATCTCACCGAGGCCGTAGTAGCCGTACGGTTTGGACCCGCCGGTGTAGAACCACGCCCCGGCGATGCAGATCGCGCCGAGGACGACCAGCCACCAGGCCGTCGTCACCGCGAGGACCAGTCCGGCGATCGCGCCGATCCCGAAGCACACGAAGGCGGCGGCCTTGACCGCCGACGGCTGGGCGGCCCCCGACCCGACGAGCCGCATGGGGCCGACCCGCTCGTCGTCGGTGCCCCGGATACCGTCGGAATAGTCGTTGGCGAAGTTCACGCCGATGATGAGTGCGATCGCGACGACGAGCGCCAACGCGGCCTTCCACCAGACGACATCGGCCGACGAGTCGCCGCCGGCGTAGAGCGCGGCGCCGACCCCGGCGACCACCGGGGCGATCGCGTTGGGGAGGGTGCGCGGACGGGCGCCTGCTATCCACTGCGTTGCGGTTGCCACGCACTCGATCGTGCCATGCGGATCACGGCGCGGTACTTGCGACCTCATGCCGCGGCAAGACCGCCCAGGCGACGACGCTGCCGGCGAGCAGGAAGGCGGCCCCGACGGCGAATCCGAGGTGATAGCCGTCGGCCGGGACGGCCTGACTCGCCGCGATCGTCACGAGCACCGCCAGCCCGATCGTGCCGCCGAGTTGCCGCGAACTGTTGAGCACGCCGGAGGCGACACCGACCTCTGCGGAGTCGACGCCGCTCGTGCCCACCGCGCCGACGAGGACCATCGATCCGCCGATGCCGATCGCCGCGACGAGCGACGGCGCCAGGATTCCACGCCAGAAATCGAACTCGTCGGGCATCACTGCGAACAACCCGAGTCCGGCGGCGCCGAGGAGGCCCAGGACACCGATGCTGTTGCGGGCACCGATCTTCGGCGACAGCTTTCCCGAAAGGACAATTCCGACAACGACTCCGCCGCAGAACGGGAGGAACAGCAGCCCGGCGATGTCGGAGTCGACGTTCCACACGGTCTGCACGTAGAGCGAGGCGAAGTAGAAGGCGGCGAGCTGACCGGCGGCGAGCATGAACCCGAAGATGTTCGCGCCCACGATGCTTCGGGTCGTGAGAAGCCGAGGCGGCATGAGCGGATGGTCGGCGGTGCGCTCCACGATGGCGAACCCCACGAGCAGTAGTGCCGCAGCGGCGAAGCCGATCAGGGCGCGCGCCGAGGACCACCCGTGGTCGCCGGCGGCGGCGACCGCGAACACCAGACAGGCAACTCCGGCGGTGACGAGGACCGCACCGGGCACGTCGAGACGCCCGACACTGCGCCGATGCCCGGCGTCGACACCGCGCAGAGCGGCGAGGAGTGCGATGACGACGATCGGCACGTTGACGAAAAGCACTGCACGCCACGACCACCAGTCGGTGAGCAACCCGCTGAGAACCACACCGACGGCACCTCCGGCAGCTCCGGCACCGCCCCAGAACGCCATCGCGGTCTTGCGAACGGCCGGGTCGGCGCTCGAGGCGAGCGCCAGTGATGCGGGCGCGAGCAGGGCGGCCGCGACTCCCTGGATCGCTCTGGCAGCCACGAGAATGGCTGGGTTGGTGGCGAATCCGCCAACGATGCTCGCGACGGCGAACACCGTGAGTCCGGCGAGGATGACGGTCCGGCGGCCCCAGAGATCGCCGAGGCGGCCGCCGAGGAGCATGAACCCGGCGAAGGTCAGCAGGTAGGCGTTGACGACCCACTGCAGCCCCGAGGCGGTGAACCCGAGGTCGGCGCGCATGGCCGGCAGGGCGATGTTGACCAGCGACATGTCGAGCGCGACCAGGAACTGCAGGGTGAAGATGGTCCCGACCAGGGCGCGGTGATGGGTGGGTGTCGTCGTCGGCGTGAGGGTCATTGACGGTGAGGCCTCTCGACTAGGATTAAGTACGCGTACGTTTACGTACGCGTACTGAAGGCTAGCCTGGGTACCCGTGGATGTCGAGAGCGCTCTGGTTGGCGTCGACAGCGCCCTGGTTCGCGTCGACAGCGCCCTGGTTGGTGCCGACAGCGCCCTGGTTGGTGCCGACAGCGCCCTGGTAGGTGCCGACAGCGCCCTGGTAGGTGCCGACAGCGCCCGGAGATCCGGCCGGTCGGGTCAGTCGTTCAGATGGGACAGCACGCCGTCGATCTGCGCCGCCACCGCGTCGCGAACCCGGAACTCGCGCGAGTACTCGATCAGATGCGGCAGCAGCCGCGCGATGGTGGGCACGTCGGTGAGGAGGTCGGGGTCGATCGTTTGATGCCACGACTTCTCACCCGGCCGGCGTCGGGCCAGAGTGTCCTGCCACTGCAACTCGGAGGCGACGATGTACCAGACCGAGCGCCACGTCGACATCGCGGTCACCTCGTCGACGCCGAGTTCGATTGCGGCAGAGACGAAGGTGTCGGCAAGGACGAGTGCAGGCGCACCGACTGTGGTGCCCTCACGCAGGATGGGGACGATCCAGGAAATCGCGGCGAGCTCGTTGTACATGTCGACGGCGACGGCGATCATCCGCTCGCGTGGTGGCCCCTCGGGACGGGACCACGGGATGCGCGCGGCGACCTCGGTGAGAACGAGCTGCAGCAGTTCGGACTTGTTGTCGACGTAGTTGTAGAGCGTCATCGGTTTGGACCCGAGTTCACTCGCGAGCCGCCGCATGCTCAGGCCCTCGACTCCATCACGTTCGATGAGTCGGATCGCGGCGTCGACGATGTCGTCGAGCTGCAGGGATGGTGCGGGCGGCATGATGACCAGTTCTACCAGCCTCCGCCGAACCGGGCGCTGTCGGCGAGGTGAAGGGCGCCGTCGGCGTCTGGGAGGGCGCTGTCGGCGTCAGGGAAGCCGCTGTCGGCTAGATCGGCGTCAGCCGGGCTGGGTCGGCGACAACTCGAGACACTCGACGCCCCAGCCGAGAGCAGTGGCCGAGGCGACGGACCAGCCGGCGGCGCGCGCGAGGCGTTTCAGGTCGGCACCGGTGCGCGGCGGCGCCCCGACGGCTCCGAGCGCCACCACCGCCATCTCGGCGGCCCGGGCGTTCAGGGCGTCGGCTTCGGTCGACTCGATCAGCAACAGGGTGTCGGCGGCGGCACGCACGCTGTCGAGATGGTCGATGATCTCGTCGTCGGTGCGATGCTCGACGGCACCTGCAAGCACGACGGCATCCGGGGTGCCCCAGTCATCGGCGAAGTCGACGCCGGGCGGAGGGTCGTCGCTGCGCAACGCGGCCAGCGGCGCCGGTTCCTCTACCACGGTCAATGCGGCGCGAACCCCGCCGGTGCGCAGTCCGTCGGCGACGACGAGCGCGGCCGGGCCGCCGATCGAGATTCGAGAATACTTGGACCACAGGGGAAGTGCGGCGAGTGCGGGCATCAGGAAGACAAGCCCCTCGGCTTCCTCGACCAGTTCTGCATAGTTCTCCGCCGACGTCGCCACATGTGTCCTCAGGGTGTCACCCGTATGCTCCGCCCAGGCCGGTCGCCCGGCTTGCAACGCGTCAGCGAGTCCGCCGAGGGCGAGCACCTGCTCGGCGTAGAGACCGTCGAACTCCTCCCGGGCGTGCTCGTCATCGAGGAACCGCTCCCCCACCGGGCCGAGGACGACCTCGTCGTCGCGAACTCCCAGGACACCGCAGGGAACGAGAACACCCAGCAGCGAATCCAGGCTCGCCGCAGGGATTGTGGCGGCCGAGGCGACCGCTCCGCGGGAGCGGCCCCCACCGGCGAGTGCGTCGATCACCCCGAGTCGCAAGGCCGCGCGCGTGGCCATCCACGCCACCGGCGACCCGATCGGCATGACGGGTACACCCGCAGTGGGTGATTCGCCGTCTGCCGCAGCATCGGCAGGTTCGTCACGGATGTGCCAATAGCCGGTGATGTCGGTGTGCGACTTGGGGATACCCCAGTCCCGGGTCACGAGTCGGCGCAGCGCGAGCAACGCCCGACTCTCCGCCGACGCCCACACATAGGCGGGTCGATGCACCGGCGCAGCCTCGGCTACCGCGGCCAGCAGCGCGTCACGGTCGCCGGGCGCACCGATCACCCAGTCAAGTCGGTCGCCGTCACCGATCACGATGTCCTGCACAGCATTCCGTGACGCGACGACGAGGATCGCACGAGTCGGCACATGCAGCGGACGCTCGGCGAAGAAGCGGGCAATCGCGGGAATCGCCGTCTCGTCGCCGATGAGCAGCAGTTCGGCGACGTCGTCGGGAATCACGCTGGAGGCCTTGGGGCCGGCGAACCAGAGATCGTCGCCCGGCTGCGCCGAGCGCACCCAGTGTTCGGCTGGACCCGACGCGTCGCCGTCGGTGTGGACGACGAAGTCCAACTGCATCTCGAGCGCCTGCGGATCGTGGTGGTGCGGAGTGTAATCGCGCGTCACACGATGCTCCGACGGCAGCCAGTCGATGCCGTTCTCCTGCTGGCGCGGCAGCGCATCGGTGATGTCGGCGCCTGGAGCGAAGATGAGCTTGATGTGGTCGTCGAACGCGGGAGCGGCGAAGGCGGGGAACGACATTCCGTCGCGGGTGAAGGCGCCGAGTTGCTCACCGCCGACGGTGACGCGCCGCATGCGCGGGGTGACGTCGGTGACCGCGCGCACCTGAACGCATCGCAGGACGAGCGGGTGGGCGCGATATCGGGACCGGCTCATCGGTGGTGCTCATCTCCTGGTGTGGGGTCGTCGGATTCGGGCGTCGGCGTGACCGACGAGTCCGTGCGCCCATCACCGTACCCGCGTGCGCAGGCGTCCGATACGCCCGGTTCCGGCGCAGCGGACACCGAAAGCCGGCCGTACGCGTGGTGCGTACGGCCGGCTTTCTCCTCGGCGCGGCGGGGATCAGACCCCGGCCGGCGCCTCCGGCAGGCTCGCGAGGATCGCGGCCTTGAGATCGTCCGGCGTGGTCGCCGAATTGATCACGGCCACCGACGCGGGGTCGGCGACCTCGATGATGCCGAGCAGCAGGTACTCGGCACGCAGCCCACGATCGTTGCGTTCACGGGCGATACCGACCGCCGCCTCGAGCGCCTGACGCGTCTCGGGGGCGAAACGCGGGCGCATGCCGCGACCGCGCGGACCGCGTCGGCCGCGTCCGGGCTCGAAGGGTCCGCCGGGGCCGAATCCGGGTCCGTCCCAGCCACGTCCGCGGCGGTCGGGGCCCCAGCCCTCGGACTGTCCGTCCTCGGCGTCGGCGTCCTGCGGGGTCCAGGGCGTCGGACCCCAACCCTGCGGTCCGTACCCCTGCGGCCCGAAGCCCTGGGGTCCCCAGGCTTGCGGCCCCCACGGTTGTGGGCCCCAGGCCTGCGGTCCGAAGCCGCCGCGTCCGCGACCACGACCGTGGCCATGTCCACGACCCCGGCCTCCTCGGGGGCCGCAGTCCCCGCGTCCACGCCCGCGGCCTCGTTGCGGGCGCTCGGCCCAGCCGTCGGCGAGGTCGTCGCCGAAGCGGTCGCGGACCGCGGCACGTACCTTGTCCAGGTCGATTCCAATGGAGCGCAACGCTTCTCGGTCTTCCTCGTAGCGGTCGGCGGCGCTCTGCTCGGCAGCGGCGTCGTCGTCGGTGTCGTTCTCGTCGTGATAGGCGCGGGAGGCGTCTCGCGCGTCGATCAGGTTCAACCCCGCCTCGGTGAGCACGCCGTACAGCGGCGTACGTGCGTTACACAGCATCCCGAGGATGAGGTGGTCGTTGCCGAGCCGGTGGTGTTCCAGGTCGGCGGCTTCTTGCGTGGCGAATGCCAGCAGCATCTTGTCGTCTCGAGTGAATCGACCGAACATGATGGTTCTCCTTACGAAGTCGTGCGGCCCATCACTGGGCATCGCGTTGTGAGTGCTTCTGGTGCACGGCCTGCCGGCTGATCTGCAGAACATCTGCGATCGCCTGCCAGCTCCAGCCCTGGTCACGGGCGTTGGCGACCTGAACTTCCTCGAGGCGGTCGGCCAAGGTGCGCAGGGCGCGTACCGCGGCCAGACCTCGAGAAGGGTCGTCGCTCGCGGCGGCCCCGGCGAGGCGGTCGGCCTCGGTGGGTTCGTTGGTCTGTTCGTCGTGCATGTTGTCAGGTTATGTTGACGTCGTGGTGTTGTCAAGAATTATTGACGAGAAGTTTGACGGGGTGGCGACGTCGGCGGCGGTGAGGGCGCTGTCGGCGATGGGGAGGGCGCTGTCGGCGATGGGGAGAGCGCTGTCGGCGATGGGGAGGGCGCTGTCGGCGCGATGGGGAGAGCGCTGTCGGCGCGATGGAGGGCGCCGTCGACGGGGTGACGAGCGCTGTCGGCGGTGGGAAGGGCGCTGTCGGCGGGGTGGCGAGCGCCGTCGGCGGGGTGACGAGCGCTGTCGGCGGTGGGCAGGGCGCTGTCGCGAGAGTGGGGCGCTACTCGTTGGCGATGGATTCGGTGATGTTCATGCGTGCGGCCCGGCGGGCGGGCACCAGCGCGCCGACGAGACAGAGCACCACCGATACCCCTACGAACACGAGGGTGATCGGCCGGGGCGAGTAAGCGATATCCAATGAGGTGGTGGCACTGAGTATCTCGTCGCTCAGCACGTGCAGGACCACCCCGATGACGAGTCCGAGGAGGGCGCCGACGACGGCGACCGCGCCGGCTTCGGCGAGCACCATCTGGGAGAGGAAGCGTCGGGAGGCGCCCATGGCGCGCAGGACGCCGAGTTCGCGTCGGCGTTCGATCACCGACAGCAACAGGGTGTTGAGCAATGCCACGGCGGCCGCCACCGACACGATCCACTGGATGGCGACGGTGAAGCCGCCGGCCTGCTGGGCTTGGCGTTGGGTGGCGGCGAGCGCCTCGGCCCCGGTGTAGACGTGGGCGTGCACTCCGCCGTCGAGCGGGATCTGTGCAGCGATGCGGTCGAGGGCCGCGCGCACCTGCGCCTTGTCGGCGCCGGGCGCGGTGATCACCTGGAGGTAGGTGTCGCCGGGCCGGTCGAACCAGCGGCCGAGCACGGCGCTCGACACCGCGGCGGTGCCGGAGTCGATGGCGACGTAGTCGACGGTGTCGCGCACCACCGTCTGCTGGAAGCCCGTCGGCGTGGCGATGCGCAGGACGTCGCCGGTGTGGACGCCGAGGGCGCGGGCCAGCACATTCGACAGGATGATCCCGTCGCCGGCCAGGACCTGCCGGACCGCGTCGGGGCTCGCCTTGCGCATGAACGGGGCGCGTGAGCCGGGCACCAGGCCCTGGACGAGCGCGCGGTCCTCACCGATGTTGACGTTGGCCCATTGCCCGCCGATCACCGCGCTCACCCCGGGTACCGCGGCGACCTCGGTGGCGATCTGCGGCGGCAGGACAGGGCCCAGCGGCACCTCGTCCTCGGTGGAGGAGGAGACGTAGAAGTCCGGATCGCCGAGGCCGTCGAGGGAGGTGGAGATCGACGAAACGAGATTGTCCAGGGCTCCCGAGGTTCCCATGCCGACGGCGATCGCGACGGCCACCGTCATCAGGGTGGCCCACGCACGGCGCGGGGCGCGCCCGGTGTTCACCGAAGCCAGGCGACCCGGGCCGCGGAATACCTTGGCCAACAGCACGACTGCGGTGACCAGCGGTCGGGTGAGCGCGAAGCAGATCAGCAACGCGCCGACGGCGTAGACCGCCCCGGCGACGATGGCCGGCCTACCGGGGACGGTGAGCACGATGATCCACGCGCCGATCACCGCGGCGACGCCGACGATTCCCGCCGCCCACACCGCCACCCCTCGGCGGGGCACACCGTCGGCTACCTCGCCGGGACTCATCGCCTCTACCGGGGACACCGAGAACACCGACCGCGCAGCCAAACTCGTCGCACCGACGCAAGAGACGACGCAGGCGAGGATCGCGACGACCGGTACATACGCGGGCAGATGGTAGGTGATCGCGATGGTCACCCCGTCGCGGGTGGTCTCCGGGACCCGAGAGACCGCCCAACGTCCGGCGAGAACGCCGACGGGTACCCCGATCGCACCGCCGACAATGCCGAACAGCGCTGCCTCGCCGAGCATGTCGCCGACGAGGTGGGTGCGGCGGGCACCCAATGCGCGCACCATCGCCAGAGACCGGCGCCGGGAGGCCACCGCCATGTTCATCGTGTTGAAGACCAGGAACGCGGCGATCACCAGCGACACCAACGCCACCAGCAGCGTCGAGTCGCGGGTCACCGAGCTCGCCAATTCCGCTTGCTTGGCCCGGAAGTCGGGGTTCACCACGACAGCACGGCCGTCGACGACCCGGGTGGCCTCCGCGCGCAGATGTCCGACGTCGGCTCCCGGCTTGGCGACGAGGAGGATCGAGGTCACCCGCCCCGCGGTGCCCGCCGGGCCGGCCAGGTCGGTGAGACGTTGCGCCAGCGGCAGATACGCGAACGCGTACCTACCCTCGTTGAGCTTGTCGGCGTCGGGTCCGGTGACCACCCGGGCGACGCGTACCTCGTCGTCACCGATCGTGAGTTGTTGTCCCTCACGTAGTCCGGCGGCGGGTCCGGCGATGATCCCGTTCTCCAGGTCGGCCGGTGAGATCGACACCCCGCCCTGCGCGGCCGCGAGATCCCCCGACAACGCCGTGACCCGAAAGTCGGAGCCCAGCAACGGGATCTGCGTGCCGCCCACGGTGATCGACCCGCGGATCAACGGGACCACGGCCTTGGCGTCGGGCAGGTCACGACGCAGTTCGGCGGCCAGACCCGCGTCCACACCGGAATCGGCGATGGCCGCGACCTCGAGGTCGGCGGCACCGGAGATCGCCGAGTTGAATGCCCGCACCGAGGCGGTGAACGAACCGTAGGTGCCCAACACCGCGACCAGCAACGCCGAGGACACCACGACCACACTGAGCGAGGTGACCACGCGCATCCGGTG
The DNA here is from genome assembly GCF_017654315.1 of Gordonia polyisoprenivorans. Taxonomy (NCBI): domain Bacteria; kingdom Bacillati; phylum Actinomycetota; class Actinomycetes; order Mycobacteriales; family Gordoniaceae; genus Gordonia; species Gordonia polyisoprenivorans. Next base: position 1,730,884 of record NZ_CP072203.1, on the reverse strand, counting down.
GGTCCGGATCTCCCGCAGATTGAGCACCCGGATGCGGGTGAAGCCGGCGAGGAAGCCGGCGACGAGACCACCGGCGCCTGCGCTCACGCGATCTTTCCGTCCCGAACGGTGATCGTGGTGTCGGCGACCGCCGCGGCGTGCTCGTCGTGGGTCACCATGACGACCAGCCGGCCACTGTGCTCATCATGGGCGCCGGAACCGTGGGCGACGTCGGAGAGCAGTTGCAGCACAGACTGACCGGTGGTGGAGTCGAGATTGCCGGTCGGCTCGTCGGCGAGCAGGATCGCCGGCTCCATGATGAGCGAGCGGGCAATCGCCACGCGCTGCATCTGCCCGCCCGACAGCTCCGACGGCCGGTGGTTGATGCGGTCACCGAGACCGACCCGCTCCAACAGCTCGACCGCGCGGGGTTTGGCCCGGCGCAGCGACTTGGAGTCGAGAAGTTGGGGCAGCGCAACGTTTTCCCACGCCGACATCGTCGGGACGAGATTGAAGAACTGGAAGATGAAGCCGACGCGATGCCGCCGGAACTCGGAGGCGGCGTTGTCGTCGAGGGCACCGAGATCGACGCCGTCGACGCGGATGGAGCCCGATGTGGGGGTGTCGAGTGCGCCCATCACGTGCAGCAACGTCGATTTGCCGGCGCCCGAGGGGCCGACGATCGACACGAACTGCCCGCCGGGCAGTGTCAGGTTCACCCCGTCGAGGGCGCGTACCCGCTCCTGTCCCAACTGGTATTCACGGACGACGTCGACTGCCTCGACGAGGTTGCGCTCCCCCACGGCCATGGGTCGATGGTAGCGAGCGCGGTGGCGCGGGCGTCGGTGTACGTCGGCCCCGGATCAGCCGGTGAACCGGCCGGTGGCGAAGAACTCGTCGAGCACCGTGGTCGGTGCGGTGAGGTCGAGCTGCTGAGCGGTGAGCCAGTCGTCGTCGAAATATGTTGTGCTGTAGCGCTCTCCGGGATCGCACAGCAGGGTGACGACGCTGCCGGACTGTCGTCCGCCAACCATCTCCGAGACCAGTTTCAATGCGCCCCACATGTTGGTGCCGGTGGACCCGCCCACGCGGCGGCCCAGACGTTCGCTGACGCAGCGCGCGGTGGCGATGGAGGCGGTGTCGGGAACCCCGATCATGCGGTCGATGACCTGGGAAACGAAGGAAGGCTCGACACGCGGGCGGCCGATTCCCTCGATGCGCGAACCGATCTCGGAGGTCAGGGTGCCGTCGCCGCTCTCGTAGGCGGGCAGGAACACCGAGTTCTCCGGGTCGACGACGGCCAGCCAGGTGGGGTGACGGCGGTAGCGCAGATAGCGGCCCAGGGTCGCCGACGTGCCGCCGGTGCCCGCGCCGACGACGATCCACGTCGGGATCGGGTGCTCCTCGTCGGCCATCTGCGCGAAGATCGACTCGGCGATGTTGTTGTTGCCACGCCAGTCGGTGGCGCGCTCGGCCATCGTGAACTGGTCGATGAAGTGTCCGCCGAGTTCGGCCTCGAGACGCAACGCCTCGGCGTACACCTGCGCCGGCCGTTCGACGAAATGGCAACGGCCGCCTTCCCTTTCGATCAGGGAGGTCTTGGCGGGCGAGGTCGACGACGTCATCACCGCGAGGAACGGCACACCGATCAGATGCGCGAAATAGGCTTCGCTGACCGCGGTCGATCCCGACGACGCCTCGATGACGGTGGTGCCCTCGGTGATCCAGCCGTTGCAGATCGCATACAGGAACAGCGATCGCGCGAGTCGATGTTTGAGCGAGCCGGTCGGGTGGGTGCTCTCGTCCTTGAGGTACAGGTCGACGCCGCCCGGCGTGCCGTCGGCGTCGGTCCAGCGCGACCACACGGGTAGCTCCACCCGCAGCAGATGGGTGTCGGCGCTACGGCGCGCGTCGGCCTCGATCAGCCGGACCGCGTTGTCGGCCCACGAGCGGTCGGCGCGACGATCGATGTCGATGGTGCGTGCGGGGCTCATCGTCTCGGGTCGGCTCGGGTCAGCTGCCACGCAGCTTCGACTGCAGCTCGTCGTGGCGCTTGCGGCGCTGCTCGTCGACGGCGGAGATCTGGGTGTTGACGCGGGTGCGCAGCGACTTGAACACGACCATGCCCAGCGGCAGCGCGATCAGGACCCCGAACACCGCGGCCACCAGCAGTGGGACGTTGACGCCCGCGAGCTTGCCGATGCCGATGATGATCGCGGCCACCGCGACCACCAACACGAGACGGGCCAGGGTGTACAGGCCGATGGACGCCAGGAGGCTGCCCATACCGACCTGCGGTTTACGCTCTTCACTCACGGCGACCAGCGTACGTTGTGGCGCGGCCCGGCGACCCGCCGCGGTCTGCCCGCTCGGTGAGGGGCGAGCGCCCGATCGACGCGAATCGACGCACAGTCGGCGCGAATGAGCGCACGGTCGACGCGAATGAGCGCACGGTCGGCGGGATTGAGCGCACGGTCGACGGGATTGAGCGCACGGTCGACGCGAATGAGCGCACGGTCGACGCAAAAGTGCACCCGGTCGGCGTGCACGTCGAGGAGCGGTCGAGGGCCCACTTTGTACCAAGGGTGTCACCGGGGTCGGCAAAGGGGACGTAAAAGGCACTGGTCGGACGTGTGCGCAGGTCACAGGCTTCTTTGCACTCTCTTTACCTACCGCTGACGGTTCGAGTACCTGGGCGTTTTGCGTGTATTCATTGAGTCAGCGCGCGACTGCGCGCGAAGGGTCCGAGAGCGTCAGGTTCTCGGCACGGACACACGAGGGAGTCCTCCCATGACCGCAATTCACTCCAACCCGCTGTCGATGATCACCCCGGGCATGGCGAGCCAGCACACGCTGACCCCCGGACAGGTGGCGTCGATGTTCAATGTGAATCCCAAGACCGTCGCGCGGTGGGCCAGCTCGGGAATCCTCGGCTCGATCCGTACCCCGGGCGGGCATCGTCGCTTCCGCGAGGAAGACGTCGTCGCCCTGCTGAACCGCCGCGTGCCCTGAGAGACAGCACAGCCTCGGCAGGCTCGGTCGGTGTCGCCGTCCACACGACGCCGACCGGGCCACGCCATCGGCGCATACGTGCGCACGCCGTACCACCTCAGTGCCGCCCAACACCTGCACTTTTGACGTCGGTCGGACGACGCATCTCGCGTCTACCGTCGCGTAATGTGGTGAGTGGGAGGTTGCCATGGCATTTCTGCTCACGTTGGTCGGCATCATGGCCGTCGGTTTTCTGTTGTGGCGCGTTTTCGGTTCCAGCCTGATCGATGACGACGGCACACGCGTACCGGCCGCCAAACGCGGTCCGGTCGGCCCCGACGACGATCCCGAGTTCCTGATGGATCTCGACCGTCGCAGCCGCGGTACCAACGGGTCCGACCCAGACGATCACCAGCACTGACGATCACTGATCGACCTCGTCCCGATACAAACAACGAACGCGCCCCCGGAGTTCTCCGCTCCGGGGGCGCGTTCGTGTATGCGTGTTGCAGAAGTGCTGCGCTACTCAGTCTGCGCTACTCACAGGCCTGCATAGGAGTGCAGACCGGAGACCACCAGATTGATGATGAACAGGTTGAAGAGCATCGCGACGAAGCCTGCGACGTTGATCCAGGCGGCTGCGGTGTTGCGCCAGCCGGCCGTGGCACGCGCGTGCAGGTAGGCCGCGTAGATCACCCACGCGATGAACGAGACGGTCTCCTTGGGGTCCCAGCCCCAGAAGCGTCCCCACGCGGATTCGGCCCAGATGGCGCCGCAGATGACGCCCAGGCCGAACAGCGGGAAGCCGAAGACGACGCATTTGTAGGCGAGGCGGTCGAGGGCGTCGGCGCCCGGGATGTGCGCGACCAGCCGCATCACCGCACCCTTGGCACCGGTCTCGGTGCGTTCGAGGGACTCGGCCTTCTCGCCCCACTGCATTTTGACGAGATAGAGCATGCTCGACACCCCCGACACCAGCAGGACTCCGGAGCTCACCGAGATGATCGAGACGTGGATGGCCAGCCAGTACGACTTGAGCGCGGGCACCACCGGGGCGGCCTGGGTGTAGAGCTCAGTGCCGGCGATGAACATCAGCAGCGCGACCGGGACCAGCACGAACGACAGCAGCGGTCGGTTCGCGGGTTTGCGGAGCACGACGACACCGGCGACGACACCGGCCGCACAGGTCAGCGAGATGAACTCGTACATGTTGCCCCAGGGCGCGCGATCGACGGCCATCCCGCGGCAGACGATGGACGCGATGTGCGCGGCCAAACCGACGAAGACCACCGGATAGGCCATGGCGCCGAGGGTCTCGGAGAAGGTCCGGCGGCTCGCGGTATCGGCGATCTTGCCGGGGGTGCGGTCCCCGGAGGCACCGGTTGCGCCGGCACCCGATCCGACGCCCGCCCCGACGAGTTCTTTGGACGCCAGACGCCTGGTCCGCGCGCCGGCGAGGGCCGCGAGGAACAGCAGCATCGCCAGTACGTAGACGGTGATGGCGGTTCCGAACAGCAGGTCGGAGTACCGGGCGAGCGTCTCGTCGACGTGCTCTGTACCAGTGTTCATCGATTCACCTCATCAGTCCTGCGGAAGAACATGCGGCCGCCGTGGGTGCGCCCGTGTCAGAGTTTGCGCCATCTCGACATGCGTTTCGCCGAGCCAGCGCCGGGCTCCACCAACCCGGCCGCCTGCTCGTCGAAACCCTCGCCCCAACCGGCCTGATCGGTCCGGGCGAGGCCGCCGATTTCTACTACCGTACGTCGTTTGCCGTTGTCGGTGCCCGTCCGGTCCGGATCGGCCGGCACCAGCCGCACCCAGATCCGGCGTCGGCGCACCAGCAGCGACACCAGCAGACCGATCAGCATCGCCACCGCCGACACCAGCACCCAGTCCTGGGCGGGGTCGTGCGAGACCTGCACCGACACCCAGCGCTGGTAGCCGTCGAAGCTGACGACGGTGCCGTCGGCCAGGGTCGTGCTGGCGCCCTTGGCGAGGTTCACCTGGGCCTGTCGTTGCAGCCTGCCCTGGTTGATGAGGCTCTGGTCGAGCGAGTAGGCGTTCTGCGGGAGGCCGGTGTCGAGTCCGGTGTCGCCCTTGTAGATGCGGATCGCGACCTGCGGGTCGTTGGGCACCGGCGACGACGAACTGAGCAGGGTCCCTTGGTAATCCGCGGTCGGGGCGAAAAGTCCCTCGATGGCGATCTGGTTCTTGCGGCGCACGTCCTCGTCGGGGTAGAGGCCGGCCGGGGTGTCGAAGCGCACCGCGCCCGAGGAGAGCATCGTCTGCAGCTCGTCGGGGATGAACAGGGCGGTCTGGGTGCGCTTCTCCCCGTTGGGAAAGGTGACGGTGAACGTGGGGGCGAATCCGTTGCCGAGGACGTAGACGCGGTCGCCGGCGACCCGCAGCGGGTCGTTGACCTTCACCGACCTCTGATGCCAGTCGCCGGCGGAGGTGCCGGCGCCCTTGGTATAGGACATCTTCGCGTCGTACATGTCGGGCTGACCGTTGGGCAGGAAGGTCGCCGAGAACGCGTCGACCTTGAAGCAGAAGTGGTTGAGGTCGGTGCCGTCGACCATCGCGCCGGCCCGGAAGGAGTCGTACACCGCGGTCGAGGTGTTGCACAGGCCCTCGCCGTCGGCGACGAGACTGCGGGTGCCCTCGTAGCCGTAGAGCTTGCCGAGCGCGATCGACACCAGCAGGGCGAGGAGGGCGAAATGGAAGACCAGGTTGCCGAATTCGCGCAGATACCCCTTCTCCGCCGAGACCTCGACGACCTTGCCTGTTGCCGCGTCGTCGCCTGTTGCCGCGTCGTCGCCCGCTGCTGCGTCATCACGGACGACGATGTTGCGGCGCCAGCCCCGCAGGTTCGACGAGACCCGCTCGGCGATCTCCTCGGGATCACCGTCGACGGTGGTGGTGAGGTGACGCGGCAGGCGACTCAGATTGCGGGGCGCGGCAACCGGTTTGGCGCGCAGGCTCTTGGCGTGCTCGATCAGTCGCGGGGTCAGGCAGCCCACCAACGACACGAACAGCAGCACATAGATCGCGGTAAACCAGGCGCTGGAGAACACGTCGAACAGCTGCAGCTTGTCCATCCACATGCCCAGGGTGCCGTGGTCGGAGATGTACTTCAGTGTCTTCTGCTCGTTGAGTTCGCGCTGTGGGAGCAGGGCTCCGGGGATCGCGGCGAGCGCGAGCAGGAACAGCAGCACCAGCGCGGTGCGCATCGAGGTCAGCGACCGCCACAGGTTGCGCAGCGGCCACAGCACCCGGCGCAGCACCCAGTGCGGGCGGCGCGGCGGGGTGGGTTGGGCCGGGTGGTCGGCGAGCGCGGTGTCGGCGCGGGTCATACCGGCAACACCTGATCGGTGATGAAGGCGTCGCGCACCCAGACGATGAACTGATCCCACAGTCCGGTGACCAGCGCGATACCGACGAGGATCAACATGACACCTCCGAAGACCTGGATGGCGCGGGCATGGTTGCGCAGCCAGCCGAGGCTGCGCAACGCCCACGCCGAGGAGAACGCGAGCACCACGAACGGGATGCCCAGACCCAGGCAGTACGCGATGATCAGGGTGACGCCCTTGGCGGCGGTCGCGCCCTCGGTACCCGACGCGGTGGCGATGACCGCGGCCAGCGTCGGCCCCAGGCACGGCGTCCAGCCGAGCGCGAACACCGCACCGAGCAACGGGGCACCGACGATGTTGGACACCATCCGCGGGGCCATCCGGACCTCGTGCTGCATCATCGGGATCAGACCGATGAACACCAGCCCCATCACGATGGTGACCACCCCGCCGATGCGTTGCAGCAGTTCGTGATTGACGATGACGGTGCTGGTGAAACCGATCACCGTCGCGGTGGCGGCGACAAAGACGACGGTGAACCCGAGGACGAACAGCAGGGCGGCCACCGCGACGCGCGAGCGACCGCGTTTGGCCGGTTCGCCGACGGTGACCGCGGGGGCCTCGGCACCGACGAGTCCGGCGAGATACGACAGATACCCCGGGACCAGTGGCACCACGCACGGCGAGGCGAACGACACCATCCCGGCGACCGCCGCCGCGGCCACCCCGAGCAGCAGCGGCCCGGAGGACACCGTGTCGGCGAAGGTCTGTCCGATACCGCTCACTGGGGCACCTCGGCAGACGACGGAGCGGCAGACGCAGGGGTGGACGACGCGGGCGCCGTGGAAGTACTCGATGCCGGGGAACCACTGGGTGCCGGGTCCTCGGCGATCACCTTGCCGACCATCGCGCCGAGTTCGTCGGCGCTGACCGCGCGCAGGAACACCGCGGCCGGGCGATGCTGCCGGTCGAGCACGATGGTCGTCGGCACCACCGACGTCGGGGTGGTCAGCGCGGCCAGCGAGGCCCCGGCAAAGTCGTAGATCGACGGATACCCGACGTGGCGGTCGTCCACGAAATCCTGTGCCGATTGCTGATTGTCACGCAGATTGATGCCGAGGAAGTTGACGCCCTGGTCCTTGTACTGCTCGTAGACCTGCTCGAGGGCCGACGCCTCACCGCGGCACGGGCCGCACCACGAGCCCCACACATTGATCACGACGGCTTTGTCGGCGAACTCGGGGTCGCTGAGCGACAACGGCTTTCCGGTCGTCAGGTTCTCGCCGGAGACGTCGGCGATGTGTTTGCGGTCGGCCTGATCGTAGGTGATGACGGTCTGCCCACCGGGTGAGACGAACTGGAAGGTGTCGCCCTGCGAGACCGCGTCGTCGCCGGTACCGCACGCGGTCAACGCCACCCCGAACGCCAGTGAAACCAGCAGCGCGGCAACGATTCTCACGATCGGCGCGTTTGCGACAAGTCGGGCGCGGGGTCGCGAGGGGTGCCGGTGGCCTCGTTCCGACGGGGTCGGACACACGTCACGACCACCACGATCTCGCACCCTCACGCGTTCAACACTCTCCTGCTCAGGCCCCGGTCACGAGTGGATCCGACGCACCGGCCGGCTCGGAATAGATGATGTCGACGAGGGCGTCGTCGTCGTAGATGAGGCTGGTCAACGACGCGAGCGAGCACTGGCGACGACGCGGATCGTGCCAGAGGCGCTGGCCCTCGAGGAAGCGGCGCAACGTGTACACCGGCAGCTGATGACTCACGCAGACGGCCTCGTGGCCGCGGGCGGCGTCGCGGGCCTTGTTGGCCGCGGCCAGCATCCGGTGCGCGAGCTGGATGTACGGCTCGCCCCACGACGGGGTGAACGGGTCGCGCAGCTTGGGCCAGTGCCGCGGCTTGCGCAACGCGCCGTCGCCGACCGAGACCTTGAGTCCCTCGAAGATGTTGTCGGCCTCGATGAGTTCGTCGTTGGTGAGGATCGGCAGGTCGTGGGCGGCGGCGATCGGTCCGGCGGTCTCCTGTGCGCGCTGCAGCGGGGAGGCGAACACGGCGGTGATGTCGTGGTCGGCCAGCGCGTCGGCGACCTTGCGGGCCTGCGCGCGACCGGTGTCGGAGAGATGGAAGCCGGGCAGCCGTCCGTAGAGGATGGCGTCGGGATTGTGCACCTCACCATGGCGCATCATGTGAACGATCGTGTGCATCAGCTCTCCCCGGGAGTGGGCGCGGTTGCCGCGGCCCGCGCAGCGGCCGGCAACGCGTCGGCAATTCGAGTGAAAGCATCCTCGTCCAGCGCCGCCGAGACAAACCAGGCCTCGAACGCGCTGGGCGGCGGGTACACACCGGCGTCGAGCAGGGCGTGGAAGAACGGTGCGAAACGCCAGGTCTGGGTGGCCTTCACGCCCGCGTAGTCGACGATGCTGGTGTCGGCGGCGTCGTCTGTGGTGAAGAACACACTGAGCAGGTTGCCGGCCTTCTGTACGCGGTGGGCGACCCCGGCGGTCTGCAGGGCGTCGGTGAGCAGGCCGGCGAGGCGGTCGGCGTTGGCGTCGAGGGCCGAATAGACCGCCGCGTCGGCGGTTCGCAGCGTGGCCAGGCCGGCGGCGACGGCCACCGGATTCCCCGACAACGTGCCCGCCTGATAGACGGGGCCGGTCGGGGCGAGTCGCTCCATGACGTCGGCGCGACCGCCGAAGGCGGCGGCGGGCAGGCCACCGCTCATCACCTTGCCGAAGGTGTAGAGGTCGGCGCCGACACCCTCGAGTCCGTACCAGCCGGCCGGGCTGACCCGGAATCCGGTCATCACCTCGTCGATGATCAGCAGGGCACCGTGACGGCGGGTCAGCTCACGCAGGCCTGCGTTGAAACCGTCGACCGGGGCGATGGCGCCCATGTTGCCCGCGGCGGCCTCGGTGATCACCGCGGCGATGTCGTCACCGAACTCCTCGAAGGCCTTCGCGACGGCCTTGAGGTCGTTGTAGGGCAGCACGAGGGTGTCGTGGGCGGCGGCACCGGTGACGCCGGGGCTGGTCGGCAGGCCGAGGGTGGCCACACCCGAGCCGGCGTCCGCGAGCAGTGCGTCGACGTGGCCGTGGTAGCAGCCGGAGAACTTGATGATCTTGGGGCGGCCGGTGAAGCCGCGGGCCAACCGGATCGCCGACATGGTCGCCTCGGTGCCGGAGTTGACCAGCCGCACCCGCTGCACCGGGTCGACGCGGTCGATGATCTCCTCGGCCAGCTCGATCTCGGACTCGGTGGGCGCGCCGAACGACAGTCCGCCCGCGGCGGCTCGCTGCACGGCCTCGACGACGGCGGGGTGGGCGTGACCGAGGATCATCGGCCCCCACGACGACACCAGGTCGACGTAGTCGTTGCCGTCGACGTCGGTCAGCGTGCAGCCCGTGGCCGACGCGATGAACCGGGGATCGCCGCCGACGGCGGAGAACGCACGCACCGGCGAGTTGACCCCACCGGGGATCGCATGTTGCGCCCGTTCGAACAGCTCACTGGACTTCACGGCGACGTCGGCGGATCTGCTCACGGCCTCCAGTGTTCCAAATGGCACCGAGTGAGAGAAATTCGGCCTGGTCAGGGCGCTGCCGGGACGTGCTCACCGCCCCAGCGCAGCCTCGATCCGCGCCGCGATGGCCTCGTGGCCACGGGCGTTGGGATGCACCGTGATCCGCGCCGTGGTGCCCTGCTGCGGTTCGATCCAGCGCGCCGCACCCGCGCACGCGTCGTGGCCCTGCGACACCTGCGACATGTCGACGAAGGTGACGCCGGTCTTCTCGGCGGCGCGACGCACTGCGTCGTTGAGGTCGGCCTGCAGTCCACGCAGATACGGCACGTCGCCGGGCGCGACACGCATCGCCGGGTAGCAGCCCTGCGTGGCGGGCAGAATCCACGGATAGCCCACGATGACGACGCGGGCGTTAGGGGCGCGGGCGCGAATCCGGGCGAGGCCGTCGACGAGAGCGGGGTAGATGTCGGCGTCGATGGGTGCGGTCAACTCCGAGCCGTAGCGATCCCGGCACGGCGAGCCCGTGGGGACGCCGGTGCTGCCGGCGATCGCGTCACCGCACTTGCTGATCGCGCCGCCGAAGGTGTTCTCGTCGTTGCCGCCGAGCATCAGCGTCACCAGGCGGGTCTGCGGCCCGAGTGCGTCGAGTTGTGGTGGTATGCCGAAGTATTGGCTCGTGGTCAGGTCGGCGGTGTCGGCACCCGAGCAGCTCACGTCGGTCAGCGGCAACCGGCGTTGCGCGGCGACGAGGTGGGCGAAATTGATCGCCGACCGCTGACACAGGAACGGTGAGTCCGCTTGCACCGGAAGCGCTCCGGCGCCCGCGGCGTAACTGTCGCCGAGGTTCACATATGGGGTCGCGGCCGGGGCGGTGCCGGTCGAACTCGGGGACGACGAGGACGACGAGGACGGCGCGGGAGATCCGTCGTCGGCGCCGCAGCCGACGACGAGGATCAGCAGCGCCGCGAGCATCGTGGCGAGCACCCCGCGCCTCATGCGTCGGCCCCGAGCATCATCAGCAGCAGTTCGGCGCGGGTGCGGGCATCGGCGAGGTCGATGGCGAGCATGTCCTCGACGCGCTCGATCCGGCTGCGCAGGGTATGTCGGTGCACGCCGAGTGCGGTGGCGGCACTCCCCCAGTTTCCGTTGGCCTCGAGATACGCCAGCAGACTTTGATGCAGCGTTGTGCCCTGAAGACGATCGTGGTCGAGGATCGGCGCGAGACGCCGATCGTGGTTGTCGGCCAACGCTTGTCGGACCGGGTCGACCGCCAGCAGCGACTGCGCGTCGTCGAGGTCGACGAGTTGCCCCACCGCGGCCGATCGACAGGCCATGCGGGCCTGCGTGACCGACGCGGCGACCGCGGTGGTGTCGGGCGTCCCCGCCGCGTCGGCCAGGCGGACCGGCGGGCCGATCCCGCCGCGCACCGTCGCCGCGGTCGCGAGCACGCTCAGCAGGCCGATCGCCACATCGACGGGGTCGTCGCCGCGCAGCAGGGTCGCCACCTCGGCCCCGGCGCGGTGCACGAACACCGGGCGCCACCGGCGTTCGAGTTCGTCGGTCAGGCGTGCCTGCCCCCGCTCGGCATCGGCGTCACCGGCGAAGGTGAACACGACCGCCCGCACCGCGTCGTCGGGGCTTGCGGCGCGCCGCAACACCCGCAGCGCGGTGGGCCCGACGACTCCGTCGAGTGCCGATCCGAGCACGTCGGTTTGCAGCAGGGCCATCTCCCGACGCACCTCCTGCGGTTTGGCGTATTCGATGGCCAACAACGAGGTGGCGTGGCCGACCAGCATCCGGTTGACCTCGTCGAGCGGCGCACCGACGACGCCGAGGAATCCGAATGTCCTTGTGGCCGAGCCGATCCGGGTGACCATGAAGGTGACGTCGTCGGCGACGAACACCGCACCCGCCGACGCCGGGTCGCGGGCGACGAGGGCACGGACCCGGGCGAGATCGTCAGGGTCGGGCGGGGCGGGCGCGGACGCCACCTCGGCGTGGTTGGCGTCGAGGAGCAGCACCCGACGCTCGATCGCGTCGCCGAGTTCACCGACCACCGCGGCCGGGCCGCGAGCCACCGCGGCACGTGTCATGCGGGGTTGCGCGCGTGTCGCCGACACCAGGCGGGCCGAGCGGCCGGCGGCGATCTGGTCGAGCAGGGCGCGGGTGATCGCCGAGAACGGGATGTGCAGCGGAACCTCGAACAACGGAAGGCCCACGTCGTCGGCGGCACTGATCATCGCCTGCGGTATCGCGTCGAAGCCCAGGCCCACCCCGAAACCGAGGGCGGCGACCCCGACCTCATCGAGGGAGCGGACATAGCGTTGCTGCTCGGCGGGGTCCTCGGTGAGTCGGAGTCCGGTGGTGAGCAGCACCTCGCCGCCCACCATCCACTCGGCAGCAGTGAGCAGCTCGGAACTGACCGCGCTGTCGATGGGGCGTTCGAGGCCCGCACCGCCGGCATGCAGCACCAATTCGAGGCTGCGTTGGGCGATCAGCCAGCGAACGGACGTCGACACCCGTTCACCGTACGCCCGGACTGGACATCGTGGAGTGTCACCAGGAAATCGATGGACATATTGTCAGGCGCGTGAACCGGGTCACTGGGCGAACACTGATCACCAGCAGCGCCCAGTGCGGCCGCACACTCCAGGCCCCCACACAACAGGCCCCCACACAACGAGCACGAGGTGACACCCGATGACCGCTTCCGCCACCGAAATCGTCTACCGCCTGCCCCAGGAGCGACGGCTGGTGACCGATCTGCCGGGCCCGCGGTCGATCGAGCTGGGTGCTCGCCGCTCCGCCGCGGTGGCCGCCGGGGTGAGTTCGATCCTGCCGTCCTACGCCGCCGACGGTGACGGTGGCGTCCTCGTCGACGTCGACGGGAACTCGCTGATCGACCTCGGCTCGGGTATCGCGGTCACGTCGGTGGGCTCGGCCAACCCCGCGGTGGCCGCAGCCGTCGGCGGCCAGGCCGCCCACCTCATCCACACCTGCTTCATGGTCGCGCCCTACGACAGCTACGTCGCGGTGGCCGAGAAACTCAACGCGCTCACCCCCGGTGATCACGACAAGCGCACCGCCCTGTTCAACTCGGGTGCCGAGGCCGTCGAGAACGCGGTGAAGATCGCGCGCCTGGCGACCGGGCGTGACGCGGTGGTCGCCTTCGACCACGCCTATCACGGCCGCACCAATCTGACGATGGCGTTGACCGCGAAGAACATGCCGTACAAGGCGCACTTCGGTCCGTTCACCCCCGAGGTGTACCGGATGCCGATGAGCTACCCATTCCGTGACCAGTTCGGCGCGGACGGCAAAGCCGCAGCCGAACATGCGATCTCGGCGATGACGACACAGATCGGCGCCGACTCGCTCGCCGCCATCATCATCGAACCCATCCAGGGCGAGGGTGGATTCATCGTCCCCGCACCGGGATTCCTGACCACCCTGGCGCAGTGGTGCCGCGAGAACGGCGTCGTCTTCATCGCCGACGAGGTGCAGGCCGGATTCGCCCGCACCGGAACGTGGTTCGCGTGTGAGGACGAGGGCGTCGTCCCCGATCTGATCACCATGGCCAAGGGCATCGCCGGCGGCATGCCACTCTCGGCAGTGACCGGCCGCGCCGAACTGCTCGACGCGGTGCACGCCAGCGGACTCGGCGGCACCTATGGCGGAAACCCGGTCGCGTGTGCCGCGGCCCTCGCCGCGATCGAGCAGATGGAAACCCTCGATCTGGCCGGGCGGGCCCGCACCATCGGCGAGATCATCACCTCCGTCCTCTCCGAGACGGCCGATGAGCTTGCCGCGCAGGGCAAGCCGGTGATCGGCGAGATCCGCGGGCGGGGCGCCATGATGGCGATCGAACTGATCCGCCCCGGAGGGCGGGAAGCAGACCCGGACCTCACCAAGGCGGTCGCCGCGGCATGTCACGCCCAGGGCGTCATCGTCCTGACCTGCGGCACCTATGGCAACGTGATCCGGCTGTTGCCGCCGCTGGTGATCGGCGACGACCTGCTCCGTGAGGGCCTCGGCGTGCTGAGCGACGCCATCAAGTCCCTCGTCTGATCGCCCCCGCCCGATACGCCCCAACCGTCCACTTCCGAAAACCGCTGCGAGACAAAGGACACCGTATGCACCCGCTCGATCCACTCTCCGCCGACGAATTCCGGGCCGTTTCCACGGTTCTCTCGCGCGAGCAGGGCGTCGGCGACGGATGGCGGTACGCCTCCATCGAACTCGCCGAGCCGGGTAAGGCCGAACTCGCCGCGTACGAGGCCGGCGGCACCGTCCCCGCACGACGGGCGATCGTCATCTGTCTCAACAGTTCCGAGAACCTGACGTACAAGTCGGTGGTACGCCTCACCGACGAGACCGTCGAATCGTTCGATCTGGTCCCGGACGTGCAGGCAAACTTCACCGTCGATGAGTTCGAGGAATGCGACCGGGTGTTGCGAGCACACCCGGAGGTGCAGGCGGCGCTCGCGCGACGCGGGATCACCGATCTCGACCTGGTCTTCATGGACACCTGGACCTACGGCGGCGCGCTGATCCCCGAGGAGTTCAAGGGCCGGCGACTGGGCTGGTCGGACACCTGGGTGAAAAACGCCGAAGGCGCCAATCCGTACGCGAATCCCGTGTCGGGGCTGCACTGTGTGATCGACGTGAACACGATGGAGTTGCTGCGCATCGAGGATGCGGCCGCCGAGAGTGGGGCCGATGGCTCCGGCAGCTTCGAGCGTCCGCAGGTGATGGGCGAGTATGTGCCGCGCCATATCCCACAACGCATACGCGACACCTTCGAGCGCCCGCCGCTCAAGCCACTGGAGATCACCCAGCCCGAGGGGCCGTCGTTCACCCTCGACGGCAACCGGCTGACGTGGCAGAACTGGTCGCTGCGAGTGGGTTTCAACTACCGGGAGGGCATGACCCTGCACTCGGTGACCTACACCGACGCCGGGCGCGAGCGGTCGGTGGCGCATCGCATGTCGTTCGCCGAGATGGTCGTCCCCTATCGCGACCACTGCGAGGACCATTACCGCCGTACCGCTTTCGACATCGGCGAGTGGGGTCTGGGCTTCATGACGACCTCGCTGGAACTCGGCTGCGACTGCCTCGGCGAGATCCGCTACCTCGATGCCGTGTTGCACAACAGCGCCGGTGAGCCCTACACCATCACCAACGCCATCTGCATCCACGAGGAGGACAACGCCGTCCTCTGGAAGCATGTCGATCACGATGCCGGGGCCGAGGTCCGGCGTATGCGGCGACTCACGGTCAGTTTCCATGTGACCGTGGCCAATTACGAATATCTGGTGTACTGGCGGTTCTATCAGGACGGCAACATCGAGTGCGAGGTCCGCGCCACCGGCATCATGGTGACCACACCGATGCCGCCCGGGGTGACCAGCAATCCGCACGGCACCGTCATCGACGATCGCACGTATGCACCGTTCCACCAGCACTTCCTCGTCGCGCGCCTCGACCTCGACATCGACGGCACCGACAACACCGTGTTCGCCTCGGAGACCGTCGCCGAGCCGATGGGTCCGGGAAATCCGCTCGGACTGTCTTTGACGCAACGCAATACGGCACTGCGCACCGAGAGCGAGGGCATGCAGGACCCGGACTTCGCGACGCAGAAGAGCTGGAAAATCGTCAACACCAACCGCACCACCGAACTCGGTCACCATCCGGCCTACAAGCTGTCCCCGACCGGCGCGTTCCCGGCGATGTTCGATCCCGCCTCGCCGGTCTTCCAGCGTGCCACCGTCATCGGCCACACCCTGTGGGTGACGCCGAACAGTACCGACGAGCGTTGGCCCGCAGGGGAATTCGTCAACCAATCCGAGCGCGACACGGGTTTGGCGGAGTGGACCAAGAACAATCGGTCGATCGAGAACACCGACGTCGTCCTCTGGTATGTGTTCGGCATCCACCACATCACCCGTCCCGAGGACTGGCCGGTCATGCCGGCCGACGTGGTCTCGTTCTGGCTCAAGCCTTTCGGCTTCTTCGACCGCAACCCGGCACTCGACGTCGAGCCGTCGCCATCGGCGCACTGCCACGCGTCGAACACCGAGCACCACTGAATCGGCAAACACCACCGAACACCGGCGCATCCAGCATCGCAGCGAGAGGACCTTCCATGAGCACCACCGAGATCATCGACACCCAGGCCGTTCTCGACGGCGTACCCACCGGCTTGTGGATCGGCGGTGAGTCGGTCGACGCGTCGGATGCGGGCACGTTCACCGTCTACGATCCGGCGACCGAGGAACCGTTGACCCAGGTGGCCGATGCGACCGTCGAGGACGCCCGCCGGGCACTGGACATCGCGACCTCGGTTGCCGACGACTGGGCGGCGACCCCGGCTCGCGAACGTGGCGAGATCCTGCGTCGCGCTTTCGGTCTCGTGGCCGACCGCACCGACGATCTCGCGATGCTGATGACCCTTGAACTCGGCCGCGCGCTGCCCGACAGCCTCGCCGAGGCGCGCTACGGCAACGAGTTCCTGCGGTGGTTCGCCGAGGAGGCGGTACGCATCGACGGCCGGTTCACCCATTCGCCCGCCGGGACCGGCCGGATCGTGGTCACCCACGCCCCGGTCGGGCCGTGCCTGGCGATCACGCCGTGGAATTTCCCGCTGGCCATGGGAACGCGCAAGATCGGTCCCGCACTCGCCGCGGGCAACGTGATGCTGGTCAAGCCGGCCCATGAGACGCCGTTGACGATGCTGGCGCTCGCCGAGATCTTTGCCGAGGCCGGCCTGCCCGCGGGCGTGCTGTCGGTGTTGCCGACGATGCGGGCGCGGGAGGTGTCGTCGGCGATCATCGGCGACGACCGGATTCGCAAGATCAGCTTCACCGGCTCGACCCCGGTCGGCAAGAACCTGCTCGGCCAGGCCGCCGAGCGGGTACAGCGCACGTCGATGGAGCTCGGCGGCAACGCGCCGTTCGTCGTGTTCGACGACGCCGACGTCGACAAGGCCGTCGAGGGTGCCTTCCTGGCAAAGATGCGCAACGGCGGCGAGGCGTGCACAGCGGCCAATCGCTTCCTGGTGCAGTCCGGTGTGGTCGAAGAGTTCACCGAGAAGCTTGTCGAGAAGATGTCGGCGGTCCGGATCGGGCCCGGCTACGACGACGGCGTGACCCTCGGCCCGCTGGTCAGCGCGGCGCAGCGCGACAAGGTCGCCGAGGCCGTGGAGACCGCCGTCGCGCACGGCGGCAGGGTTCGCCTGGGCGGCAAGGCTCCCGGCGGAAAGGGCTTCTTCTACCCGGCCACCGTCGTCGACAACGTCGACGCGTACGCGCCGGTCACCCGCGGCGAGATCTTCGGCCCGGTGGCCGTGATCAGCTCCTTCGACTCCGAGGACGAGGCGATCAAGGCCGCCAACTCTACCGAATTCGGTTTGGCCGCATACTTCTTCACCCGCGACCTGGATCGGGCACTGCGCGTGTCGACGGCGCTGGACTCCGGCATGGTGGGGGTGAATCGCGGAGTGATCTCCGACGTCGCCGCACCGTTTGGCGGCGTCAAGGAGTCCGGCATCGGTCGCGAGGGCGGTTCGGAGGGCATCGAGGAGTATCTGACGGTCAAGTACGTGGCCTTCACCTGATCCGCGCGAAGTGATCATTCGAGGCCAAAGAGACAATTAGTACGGCTAATAGTCTGCGCTATGCTACATCGCATGCGGCTTCGGGTGGTGGCATTAATCGTGGCAGTGGTTCTCGCGGTGACCGTCGGCGGCCTGGTGTCGTCGCCGGCCCGCGCGGACAACGGCTCCTCGGATTGGAGCAGTTCGGGTCTGGGCAGCTCGGATCTGCTCTCCCCCACCAGCCTGTTCCTGTGGCAGAGTCCACCGACCCGTTACATCGTCGTGCTGGGGGCCAAGATGGGAACCTTCGGTCAGACGCCGACGATCCTGAATGAGCGCCTCGACACCGGCGCGGCCTTGGCTCGTTCGCATCCGTTCAATCGGGTCATCGTCTCCGGCGGCGATACCTGGTGGCTGCCGGTGTCGGAGGCACAGTTCATGAATCTCGGGCTGATGAGGCGCGGTGTGCCGATGTGGCAGATGGTCAACGAAGGCCGCTCCACCGACACCGTGGAGAACGCCACCTACACCGTCGCCATGCTCAAGGCCATGGGCGCCACCGGCGCGCTGATCGTTACCAACGCGTTCCACATGCCCAGGGCCATGCGCGATTTCCGGGCGGCCGCGGCCAAAGAGCACGCCGCTCTGCAGTTCCAGCCGAGCTACGCCTGATCGTCTTTCGCCGACCGGGCGCTCGAATCCATCGACCGTGCGCTCATTTTCGTCGACCGTGCGCTCACGAGTAGTAGCCGCCGCGTGTGCGGATGGCCTCGGCGATCTCGTTCACCACGCCCATGGGATGGGTCCTCATCCGATGCTTGTTCGCGCGGATGACCTTCCAGCCGAGTCTCGCCGACTCCGCGTCGCGCGCGGCATCGCTCGCTCGTTGTTCGGGACTGGAATGGTATTCCTCACCGTCGTACTCGATGCCGATCTTCAGCTCAGGGTAGGCCCAGTCGTGGCGGGCAACGAGGATGCCGTACTCGTTGAAGACCTCGTATTGCACGACCATCGTGGGAAGTCCGGCGTCGTCGAAGAACAGGCCGCTCGAACTCTCCTGCGGCGACTCCGAGCGTGAATTGATCCGCGGGATGAGACCTTTCAGCTGGCGTACGTATCGGACGCCCTTCTGCGTCTCGGCGTAGTCGGCGAGTTCACCGAGGTCGTATGCGGTGGCCGCGGCGAGCGCGTCGAGATGGCCGATCGCGCGCATTCTCGGCTGAATCCTCCCGACGTCGAAGGCGGTCCGGATCGGCGAGGTGACCGCGATGCCATCGATGACCTCGATGTGTTCGGGCGGCAGATCCACCCTGCGGGGGATGGAGCCCCGCGCCGCACGGCCAGAGGCGCTGGCACCTCGGATGAGCAATATCGGGAAATCCGAATCGAACCACCGGGAACCGTGCATGACCATGGCGGCCTGACCGCCGACCACGGGATCTCCCTGCGCCGCAGAGGCGATCGCGATCACCCGCTGACGTGCAGTGAGCATCTCGCCGCGCCCGATGTGCGCTTCGCCGCGAAGGAGCCGGAATTCCGCGGCGAATCGTTCAGGCGACATTCCCGGTTCCGAGAGGGCGTCGCGTCGAAGTACGAGTTCGGGTGTCGCTGTGGGTTCATCGATGGTCATGGGAGATTCGACGCAGCCGTCGCCTCGATGGTTCCGTCGAAATCGGCACATGTGCGGAAGAGTGGGCTCGGGGGACGCCCGGTCGGTGAATTCGAGCGCACGATCGACGCGTTTGAGCGCACGATCGACGCAATTGAGCGCACGGCCGACGCGAAACGGCGCCCGATCGACGAGTCGATGGGGCGCCGTTTCGGCCGGGACGGGCTCAGCGCAGCAGTGCGCGGCTCATCACCACACGCTGAATCTGGTTGGTGCCCTCGTAGATCTGGGTGATCTTGGCGTCGCGCATCATCCGCTCGACCGGGAAGTCACGGGTGTAGCCGGCGCCGCCGAAGAGCTGCACGGCGTCGGTGGTGACCTCCATGGCGACGTCGGAGGCGAAGCACTTCGACGCCGAGCTGATGAAGCCGAGGTTCTTCTCGCCACGCTCGGCGCGGGCGGCGGAGGTGTAGACCATCAGCCGCGCGGCCTCGACCTTCATCGCCATGTCGGCGATCATGAACTCCACGCCCTGGAACGAACTGATCGGCTTGCCGAACTGCTTGCGGTCCTTGACGTAGGCGATGGCGTTGTCGAGCGCCCCCTGGGCGATGCCGACGGCCTGCGCACCGATGGTCGGGCGGGTGTGGTCGAGGGTCTGCAGCGCGGTCTTGAAGCCGGTGCCCTCGTCGCCGATGATCCGATCCTCGGGAATGGTGCAGTCCTCGAAATACAGTTCGGCGGTGGGCGATCCCTTGATGCCGAGCTTCTTCTCCAGCGGGCCGACGGTGAAGCCCGGGTCGTCCTCGTGGACCATGAACGCCGAGATGCCGTTGGCCTTCTTCTCGGGGTCGGTGACCGCCATGACGGTGTACCAGGATGACTTGCCGCCGTTGGTGATCCAGCACTTGGAGCCGTTGAGCACCCAGTTGCTGCCGTCCTTGCGGGCGCGGGTCTTCATCGACGCCGCATCCGAACCGGCCTCACGCTCAGAGAGGGCGTAGGACGCCATCGCCTCACCGGAGGCGATCGACGGCAACACCTTGGCCTTGAGTTCGTCGGAACCATTGAGGATCAGTCCCATGGTGCCGAGCTTGTTGACGGCCGGGATCAGCGACGACGACCCACACACGCGCGCAACCTCTTCGATGACGATGCAGGCGGCCACCGAGTCGGCACCCTGTCCGTCGTACTCCTCGGGGACGTGGATCGCGTTGAATCCGCTGGCGACGAGCGCGTCGAGGGCCTCCTGCGGGAAGCGCGCATTCTCGTCGACGTCGGCGGCGTGCGGTGCGATCTCCTTCTCCGCGAGCGCACGGATCGCCTCACGGAGCGCGACATGCTCCTCGGGCAGTTCGAAGACGTTGAATCCGGGATTTCCAAAGGCCATGGGGGCTCCTCCTCGATGCGCGCGAAGTGGCGCGCGACGGTGATCGATGCTCGTCGGGGTACCGGTCGTGCGACGGATGCGGGCACCTCAGACGACGACACTGAGTGCCAGGATACTCCGTCGGTAGTGCGGATGTCGACACTACGTGCCACTCGCGTGAAGGGAGCGCGTCGGTGGAGTGCCGTCACGTCCGGCGGGATCGGTGGGCCCGGATCTCCTCGGCGACCGCGCGGGCGATCTGATCGGCACCCGCGTCGATCGGGTGCGTGACGACGGTGATCGCGGTCGCGGCGTGCTCGTCGCCACCGGCGTCGGCACCCAGTGCCAGCCGGATGCGGCGGAGTTCGCGCCGGAGCGTGGTCACCGTGGCGTCGGCGTCGCCACGAATCATCGACCGCAGCAGGTAGTTGTGCACCGAGGTCACCGCGGCGGCGAAGGCGACGATGCGCTCGGGCGACTCGTCGGGCAGGCGCCGGCGCAGAAACTCCTCGAAGACCCGCTGGTAGCGGTAGGTGGTGACGAGTTCACGGTCGCGCAGTGCCGGTACCCGGGTGACGACGTGGAGCCGCCGGACGGCGAGGTCGCGGGTGGCGAGGAAGTGCGTGAAGACGATCTCGGCGGCATCGCAGACGTCCGTCCACGGGTCCGGGCCGTCGGCCGCCTCGTCCGGCGCGAACTCGTCGGCACCGAGACGCTCGGCGACCTGGGCGATCAGCGCCTCGTGATCGGCGAAGATCATGTCCTCCTTGGAGCGGAACTGCCGAAACAGCGTGCGTCGGGAGACCCCGGCGTCCGCGGCGATCTGATCGACGGTCGTCGACTCGTACCCGTACTCGCTGAAGAGCCGGATCGACGCCGCGACGACCTGGGTGCGCAGATCAACCGGATCGACCGTCGTGTCACTCGGTGCCATCTGTTCAGTATGGCGCGCGATGCCGCGAGTGCGACAGTCGACGGCTTGCGGAAGCGGAAGCCGGTAGTATCTTTCCCATGTCAAATCCTGAGTTCGTCGTACGGAATCCCGGGCAATGGGATACGCCGGCGATCCCGGCCCACCCGTCGACCATGGCGCCGCCCACCTTCCACGCGACGATTCCGGTGGACTCCCAGGTGCGCCGGCGCTTGACACGGGCGACGTTGCTGACCCGGACCCGCTGCAACGTCCTGGCCGCCCTGGCCTTGGTGATGCTGATCGTGCTGATCGGCCTTGCCATCGCACTCCCGACCTCGGCGGACCCGCTGGGATTTGGACCCATGCTCGTCGTGGCCATCGTCATCGTGCTCCTGGGGCCGGGGGTGAGGTGGCGGCGAGTGCTCCCCGATGAATCCGCGCTGTCGTCGGAGATCACGCACAGCCGGATACTCGTGGACTATGCGGGCCTGATCAACGGCGTGGACATGACACAGATCAGCGACGTCACCTATCGCTGCGGCATCGTCGTGCTGCGCACCGATCGCGGACTTCGGTTGACCGTGCCGGTGGAGTTGCTGCCACCGCATCTCGCGACACAGTGGGCTTCCGGCGCCCGGTGAAGTCGGGCGCGGCAGGGTCATTCAGACCGCCGACCGGGGCGGCTTTTCGGGGCGGAATGCGGTCCAATCGTGATGTGGCCTACCAGTTCTCGCCGTCGTCGTTCTCACCGACCGCACCCCCGCCGTACGCGGGGGCCGGACCCGACGGGGTGCTGCGCACACACCTGATCGCCGACGACTCGCTCGGTCCCCGACTGTGCCGGGGCGCCCTGCTCACGCCGGGATGGATGCTGCGGCAATCATTGCCCCTCGTCGTCGGTGCGTTCCTCGCGGCGATCGTCGCGTCCTCCACCGACTCCTGGCCGTTGGCCTTCGTCACAACGGTCTTCGTCCTCGGGCTGGTCCTGCTCGCCCAGGCCACGATGCTCACACTGGGCATCGTGCTGGGCCAACGCCGGATGCGTCGCATCATGCCCGCCGGGACACCGGTGGGCGCGGAGTTCACCCCGTTGTGGATCGGGCACCGGGTGGGAGCGACGTACTCGCAGATTCCGCTCGAACGGTTCGATCGGGTCGTGATCAACTCGCGGGTGGTGCTGCTCTGCACGGGTCGGCGCACCGTCGTACTACTGCCGCGGGAACTGGTGCCACCGCAGGTGATCGCCGATTACCGGGCCCGTTACGGGCGGCGCCGGCCCCGTTGACCGGGATGCTCAGTCGTGCTGGGCGTCTTGACGCAACTCGAATTTGAGCACCTTGCCGGTGGAGGTGCGCGGTAGCTCGTCGGCGAAGACGATGTCGCGCGGCACCTTGTAGCCGGCCAGCAGGGTCCGGGCGTGGTCGATGAGCTCTTCGGCGCTCAGCTGCGCCCCGGGGTTGAGCAGGACGTAGGCGCGCGGACGCTCACCCCACTTCTTGTCGGGAACGCCGATGACGGCGACGTCGAGGACCGAATCATGGCTCACCAGAGCCTGTTCGACCTCGATGGTGGAGATGTTCTCGCCGCCGGAGATGATTACGTCCTTGGCTCGATCGCGCAGCTGGATGTATCCGTCGGGATGCATCACCCCGAGATCGCCGGTGTGAAACCAGCCACCGGCGAATGCCTCCCGGGTGGCGGCCGGGTCCCGGAAGTAACCGGCCATCACGTTGTTGCCGCGTAACACGATCTCGCCCATGGCTTCTCCGTCGGCGCGCACGTCGACGAGCGGCAGGACGTCACGTTTGACGACGCGCGCCGCCTCGGCCTGCACCATGCCCACGCCCTGTCGGGAGAGCTTGGCCGCGCGCGCATCGGCGGGCAATTCGGTCCAGGCGTCCTGGAATTCGCAGATCGTGTACGGGCCGTAGACCTCGGTTAGACCGTAGACGTGGACCACGGTGATGCCGAGCGCCTCGAGCTGACCGATGACGGTCGGGCTCGGTGGCGCGCCCGCGGTGGTGATGTGCAACGGCCGGTCGAGGCGATGTGCGCGAGGCGATCCCGCGATCGTCGTGCACACCGTGGGCGCCCCGCACAGGTGGGTGATGCCGAGATCGTCGATGGCGTCCCACACGGCGTCGGCACGCACCGCTCGCAGGCACACATGGGTCGCCGACGCCTGGGTGACCGCCCACGGGGTGCACCAACCGTTGCAATGGAACATTGGCAGCGTCCACAGGTAGCGGCTGTGACCGGTGAACTGGTTGTGGAAGGTCTCGCCGAAGGAGTTCAGGTACGCCCCGCGGTGGGTGTACATGACGCCCTTGGGTTTTCCGGTGGTCCCCGAGGTGTAGTTGATGGTGATGACGGTGTCCTCGTCGTCGACGGTCCACGGGATGGGATCGCTCTCGACGTCGGGACCGTCGGCCAGTGCCAGGAAATCGGCATAGGTCTGCAGGCCGGTGATCCCCGACGCGCCGACATCGCCTGGCGTAGGACCGAATTCGGGGTCGGTGATCTCGACGGTGGTGGCCATCTCGGGCACCTCGTCGGCGATGAGCGAGACGGTGTGCCGGAATTCGGCGTCGAAGAACAGCGTGGTGACGCCGGCGTGATTGAGGATGTAGACCAGTTCGGGTCCGGCCAGGCGGGAGTTGAGCGCGACGAGCACACCGCCGGCCAGCGGCACCGCGTAGTGCGCGACGAGCATCTCCGGGATGTTGGGTGCGAGATAGGCGATCCGCTCCCCGCGCGTGATCCGGCTCTTGAGGACCCGGGCGAGGCGCTGCACCTCGTCGGCGAACTCCGCGTAACTCGCACGACGACGCCCGTAGATGATGGCGGTGCGGTCGCCGAAGACCGTTGCGCTGCGTTCGAGAAACCGCAGCGGACTCAGTTCGGACCGGTTGGCGGTGCCGCAGTCGATCCGGCCGAAGTCGGCGTCGAGGGCCAGTGCCTCGGCAAGGGTCGTATCGGTGTCCGAGACAGACATCGTCTCCTCCAGATCGTCGTGCCGCGGCCGGTGCGAACACGGGTGAGGGCCGCGACGTTTGTCGTCCCGCAAGCGTATGAATCACACTAGTGCCGGTACCACCCCCGAAAGTAGGTGGTTTCGGCCCCGGTGGCGATATCGAACCGACAGGTGCGGGCGGCAACGAGAAGGGGTGAGGAGGCAAAGGACGGAGGAGGCAAAGGACGATGGTCACCGACCCCCGGCGTCCCAACGACGCCGACGCCGTGCGTGCCGAGCTGCGCCGGGTACATCGCACAACGGGCCTGCCGGTGCTGTTCGGCGGGCTCGTGGACGGTCCGGGCGCACTGCTGTCGGGTTTCGTCGGAACCCGCACCGGGCTGCTGCGTGATCTCCTGATCGGTTCCGATCGTGGACTCGGCGGCCGGACCATCGTCGAGCGCCGCCCCGGCGCCGTCGCCGACTACTTCCACTCGACCGAGATCACCCACGACTACGACCGTGAGGTGTCCGGGGAGGGCATCGAATCACTGGTGGCCGCCCCCGCGGTGGTCGGCGGGCGCACCCGGGCGGTGATCTACGGCGGCCTGCGCGCACCCGAGCGCATCGGGGATCGGATCGTCGCACGGGTCGCGGTGGCCGCGCGTCGGCTCGCGCACGAGATCGAGGTCCGCGACGACGTGGATCTGCGCGTGAAACAGATTGAGACACATTCTGATCCGACGACGATGCCGGCGTCGGTGGCCGACGGGATCATCGAAAGCTATCTGGCGCTGCGGGATATCGCCGACACCACCACCGATCCCGCACTGGCCGAACGGTTGCGCGGCGTCGAGCAGCGGCTGCGCGGGCTGGGATCGGAGGCCGAATCGAGAACGTCGGTCTCGTTGTCGACCCGCGAGACCGACGTGTTGGCGCACCTCGCACTCGGCTGCAGCAATGCCGAGATCGCCGATCGGCTGTCGCTGCGGCCGGAGACGATCAAGGGGTACGTCGGCAATCTGATGCGCAAACTCGACGTACACAATCGTCGCGAAGCGGTGGTGCGGGCGCGGCGAATCGGCTTGTTGCCCTGAGGCACCCATCGTTGTACTCCACATCGGCGACTGTCGGTTTCCTGGCAATGTGGCCCAGGGGGGTGGCCGGAACCGGCTGCAGTGCCTACGGTGCGAGGAGGCCGGGGAAGGCACGAGGGGGCACACGTGGGGTACACATCCGCGGCCGGAGATCGATCGGGTCAGGCGGCCGGGCGCATACTGGCGGCGGTGTCGACGGCGCTGATCGGCGCGGGAATCGCTTCCGCGGCAACACATGCTGCGCCGCCCACACCGGTCGCCGAAGCGACACCCGCGGCGTCGACCGTCGCGATTCGACTGTCCGCGGACTCGGTGGCCAACATTCCGGTGAACCTGGCGCAGACGATCGCCAACATGCCGGCCTACGAGTATCAGGGCGTGAACCTGACCACTGCGGCACTGGAGGATTCGGGCAATTGGTGGCTCTACATCCCCACCAACGTCGTCGGCTTCGACGAGCAGGACAAAGAGAAGCTCAAGGGCATGACCCTGATGATGGTGCCGATTCCGTTGGTGGCACAGGCGAATGACGATCAGTGGTGGCTGTCGCTGGCGGCGTTTGCGCCGATGACCCCGGACTGTACGGGCATTCCGGGCCCCTGCTCGGACGTCTTCTATTTCACCCAGTACGGTCAGGTTCCGACGTGGCGACTGGTCCTCGGCTACACCTTTCCGACCGTCCGCAACACCATCGACCCGACGGATCAGACATACACGACCGCAGACGGCCGGGTCGTCGACATCCAACCGGACTGGTCGGGCAAAACGTACCGACTCGACCCGTTCGGACCGTGGAAGGCCGTCTGGCAGACCCTCACCCAGACCCCGACCGGCTACGTCGCGGCGCCGTCGGGTGGCCAGTGGGCCACGGCGTTGACCGCGTTGGGGGCGGCAACCTGGCAATCGCTCGACCCGATGGTGCCGGGCACCTACTGCCTGCCCTGCCAGATCGGCGGCGCCGCGGTCGGCGCACCGGACTCGCTGCCGAAGATCTATCTGTTCGGCAAGTACTACACGTTGTTCGACTTCGGGCAACCACTCACCGCGCACGACTGGGTGACCCATCGGCCCGACTACGACGAGACGACGCGCCCGGATCATGCGGTCACCGACAACATCTGGACCAAACAGTCCCAACAACAGATCGGCACCGACCTCGCCGCTGCCACCACACCGCAGGCGTTGCGGGCCAGTGTCGCGCAG
This sequence comes from Gordonia polyisoprenivorans, assembly GCF_017654315.1. NCBI lineage: Bacteria > Bacillati > Actinomycetota > Actinomycetes > Mycobacteriales > Gordoniaceae > Gordonia > Gordonia polyisoprenivorans. The sequence continues at coordinate 1,704,291 of NZ_CP072203.1, read as the reverse complement.
TTCGACGCGACCCTGCAGGCGGTGCGCGTCCAACTCGGGGAGAACATCGGCGCCAACATCAATGGACTCGAGCAGGCCCTTCCGGTGGCCGCGGGGTCGGGACGGCAACTGCTCGACTCGATCGCCGATTCATTTGCGCCACAGACACCTGCGCGCACAACGGCCACGCACGTCACGGTGACCGCGAACCGGGCGCTGCACGGTACCGATACCCCGACCACTCCCGTCCGGGTCGCCGCCGCGGGCGGCAGGCATCGGATGCCGGAGACGGCCACGCGGACCACACGCACCGTGGGAGCGTGAGAGCGCACACCAAATCACCCCTCTCGGGTGCGCCGGGTCCGTACCGTGGAGTCATGTCCACACCCACGCAATCGCCGACCGCGAACCCCGACGACACCACCAGCAGTCGCAGCACCGCGGAACCGACGGACATCGACGTCCCCGGCCGCGAGGGATCGACCGAACTCGATGAGGCGACCCGAGAGTTACTCGTCGAGGGCCTGCGACGCACGCTCGACGGCCGCTGGCGGGCCACCCGCGACAGCGTGCGCGAACGCGCCAACCGCTCCGACCTGCTACCCGACCCGTCCCGCACACTCGACGAGGCCCGCGCCCGCGTGCTCGAGGAGATGCGCGACCTGTCGTCGCAGGGATTCGCGGCGGCCGGTTTCGCGAGCGATCACGGCGGCACCGGTGACGTGGGCGCATCGATCACCGCCATCGAGATGCTCGGCTACGCCGATCTGTCACTGATGGTGAAGGCCGGCGTGCAATGGGGTCTGTTCGGCGGGGCCGTGGAGAACCTGGGCACCAAGCGCCACCACGACAAGTACGTCTCCGACATCATCAGCCTCGATCTGCTCGGCTGCTTCGCGATGACCGAGACCGGCCACGGCTCGAATGTGCAGGCATTGGAGACGACGGCCACCTACGACCCGCAGACGCAGGAGTTCGTCATCGACTCCCCCACCCCGTCGGCACGCAAGGACTACATCGGCGGTGCCGCACAGCACGCGCGGGTGGCCGCGGTCTTCGCCCAGCTGATCACCGCCGGGGCGGGCCAGGAGCCGGAAAGCCATGGGGTGCACTGCTTTGTGGTGCCGATCCGCGACGACAACGGCGACGACCTACCGGGTGTGACGACCAGCGACTGCGGCTACAAGGGCGGCCTCGCCGGCGTCGACAACGGACGAATCCTGTTCGACCACGTCCGGATTCCCGCGGAGAACCTCCTCAACCGCTATGCCGACGTCGACGCCGACGGCACCTACCGCTCCCCCATCGAGAACCCTAATCGGCGGTTCTTCACCATGCTCGGCACCCTGATCCGGGGTCGGGTCTCGGTGGCGGCGACCGCAGGCGCAGCCGGACGCAAGGCACTGGCGCTCGCCACGAAGTACGGGACGGTCCGCAAACAGTTCGAGGCACCCGGCGCCGACGACGAGATCACCGTGCTCGACTATCTGGGCCATCAGCGAAAACTGTTGCCACTCATCGCGAAATCCTATGCCATCACATGCACCCAGAACGAGCTCGTCGCCGAGCTACATGAAGTGCAGTCGGCCGCACCCGACGATTCCGACGCCGGACGACAGCGCCAGCTCGAGAGCTCGGCGGCCGGGTTGAAGGCCTACGGCACCTGGCACGCGTCGCACGCGATCAACGTCAGCCGCGAAGCCTGCGGCGGCGCAGGCTATCTCGATGAGAACCAGCTCTCGATCATGCGCGGTGACATCGACGTGTTCACCACCTTCGAGGGTGACAACACGGTCCTCACCCAGCTGGTCGCCAAGGAACTGCTCTCCGCCTACGCCGACGACGTGCAGGGCCTCTCGGCCGGCGGGTGGGTACGATTCATCGCCGGTATGGCGCGCGACGTCGTCGTCGAGAAAACCGCTGCGCGCCAGGTGATCCAAACCCTGCTGGAAAGCTCCGACGAGGACACCGAGAAGTCGACGCTGACCGATCGCGGCACGCAGATCCGCTTGTTCCGCAACCGCGAGGATCATCTCGTCCGCACCTGCGCACAGCGGCTACGACGGGCCACCGACGACGACAACGACGCCTTCGAGGTGTTCAACAACGCCCAGGATCACCTGTTGAAGGTCGGGCGGGTACACACCGAACGCGTGGTACTCGAATCGTTCATCGAGGCGATCAACGACTGCGACTCGAAGGCCGCGGCCGAACTGCTCGGCAAGGTCTGCGATCTGTTCGTGTACTCGGCGCTCGAGGACGACCTGGCATGGTTCCTCATGCACCGACACGTGTCGGTGGAGCGCGCCAAGGCGATCCGGCGCGGCGTCAACGAACTGTGTCTCGAATTGCGGCCCTACGCAGACATTCTCGTCGATGCCTTCGGCATTCCGGAGAACCTCCTGGTGGCGCCGATGATCGAGAACGGGTAGTCGTGATGTCCCGGGAGGTTGGTCGTTCGGGTGACGTGCGGCCGGTGTGACGTGTGCGCCACGGCGGGGTGATCAGCCGGGGTGATCAGTCTGTGCCGGAGGCCCGCGGCGGCAGGCCGAGCGCGACCGCGGTGTGGGCTTCGGTGAGCTCACGCCGGAACCTCTGCACGTCCCGCGCCCACGCCTGGGCGAGCGAACCGTCGGCGAGTTTGAGTCCGATCCCGCGCCGACGACGAGGGACGCCGTGGAGTTCTCCCAGGGCGCGAGCACTCTCCCAGTCCTTGGCGTCGGGGCCGTTGTTCTCGGGATAGATGGTGTCGATCTCGTCGAGTGCGATGATCCGAACACCTTGTCGCAGAGTCAGTTCGGTGAGTTCGACGGACACATGCCTGCGCGCGGCGATCACCTGCACGACCGAGAAACCGAGGATCACCAGACCGAAGATGCTCAGCACCGGCCAGTGCACCTTCCCGGGGCCACTGATCTCCATCGCAAGCACCGCTCCGATCAGCACCGGCCCGATGGCCACCACCCACCAGCTCCCACCCGGCTCGGAGAAGAGCACCTCGCCACGGTCCTCGGGGATGGGATGGGGGTCGGGGGTGGGGTTCTCGGTGTCGGCGGACTCGGTGTCGGGGGTCGACTCGATGGCATCGGCCTCGGTGTCCGGCAGGTCGGGCTCGGTGGGGTCGTCGTCGGGCACCGGCGGTCGATCGGTCACCGCCTCGACCGTCCACGCTTCTTGCCCGCAGGCTTTGACATCGGAGTTTTCTTCGCCTGCCCCTTCTTGGTATCCACCGGGCCCTTGCCGGTGAACCAGGCGTCGCCTTCGGGTCGGTAGGCCAGCAGGGAGCCGAACAGGCCGATGACCGCAGCCAACAGTGCGAACGCGAGCAACGGCACCAGGAAACTCAGGATGAGCAGCATGATGACCGCCACGAGAGTCAGCGCGGCGAGCGAGGAGCGCCAGCGTTCGTCACCGGTGTAGGCCTTGGTGCCGATGAACGCCTCGGCGGCACCGATCGCCGCGATCAGGACGCCGATGCCGACCGGCAGCAGCGTCGGACCGGTCACGATGACCGCCAGCACGGCGTAGACGACGCCCAGGGTCACCAACAGCGCACCGGCCAGCAGCCAGCAGCGATACGCCCAAACAACGACGCGAGGGCGTTGGGCGGGATCAGGTTTCGTCACGGTGGCGCTGTCCTTTGTCGAGCGAGACGGTGTCGTCGGGGTGGCTGTCGTTGTTGCGGTGGTTGTCGGATGTGCTGTCGGGCGTATCGACGTCGCGCTGGGCGGAGTCGGGCGGCGAGGGGTTCGGGGTCGAGGGGTTCGGCGGGTAGCCGGTCGACGGCGGGTACGGGCCCGGCGTCGGATAACCCGGAGGCGGATACCCCTGAGAGGGCGGATAGCCCTGCGTCGGTGGATAGCCCTGCTGGGGGTAGCCCGGTTGGGTTGGATAACCAGGCGTCGGTGGGTACGGACCGAACCCCGGCACCGGTGGATACGGCGTACCGACCATCCGGGGTGCGCGGCGGTACTGCGCCATCTTCTTGCAGTAGGTGTCGGACTCGCGGCGCAGCAACAGCACCACAGCACCCAGGGCGGCCACGCCACCGATCACGTTGGGGATCATCGCCCAGCGCGGCGCAACATCGCCGAACAGGGAGAAAAACGTGCTGATCACCAGGTACAGGCTGATCGCACCGAGGATGAAGCGCGCCCAGTTGTAACCCTTGCGGGTGAGGATCAGCAGCGCCACCGCGACACCGATCTCGACGATCGTGGTGACCACGACCAGGCCGATGATCACGCCGCCGGAGGTGATCATGTCGTACTCGGCGGAACCCGGGGTGTAGCTCTGCTTCGCGACCTGGTGATACATGTCGCGCGTGGCCCCGAACGTGGCGATGACGGTGACGACGTGTGCGACGATCACCACGAGCCACAGCTCGGAGGCGATCACAATCGACTCGACGAGCTTCGGTTTCGCACCCTCCGGCGAGTCGGGCTGCGGCCCGGTGCCGTGGCCCGGGTCGATGGATGCTGACATGGGTACCAGGGTAATGAACTCGGTGCCGACAACGCCCTCCCTCCTCGTCGACAGCGCCCTCCTCCTCGCCGACAGCGCCCTTCTCAACGCCGACAGCGCCCTACCTCCCACCGACAGCGCCCTCCTTTCCGTCGACAGCGCTCTCCTCCTCGTCGACAGCGCCCTCCCTCCCGCCGACGGCGCTCCCGCTGACGCCGACAGCGCCCGACGCGCTCCGACCACGTCAGTAGGCTCCCCGAGCATGGAGGGCGGCGGCGATCTCCCTGATGATCCCCATCGGGTCTCGGAGCCGAACCTTGTCGATGTAGATCATGATCCATCCGGCCGCCTCCAGCATCCTGCGGCGCCGTTCTCCGTACGCCACCTGGTCCGGCGTCGAATGGAACTCCTCGCCGTCGTACTCGATACCGATCTTGAGTTCCTCATAACCCAGGTCGATTCGCGCGTAGACAATCCCATCGGCGTCGGACACCTCGATCTGGATGTCCGGAGTGGGTAGCTGCCCGCGGACGGCGATCAGAAAGAGCCAGGCCTCGGGCGGGGACTCGAATGCCGGATTGATGTACGGCAACATTTCCCGAAGCTGACAGACACCACGTCGTCCGGGCCGGTCGTCGACGTATCGACCCAGCTCGGCAACAGAGAAGTCGGTTGCACGGGCCAGGGCACAGAGATATCCCAACGCGCGCCAGTCGGGAGCAACGCGCCCGATGTCGAATGCGGTTCGCACCGGCGAGGTCACGAGCACCCCGTCGACGTCGACGATGTCGTCGTCGGTGAGGTCGGTCCGGGTGATCTGCGTGAGGCCGGTCCCACGGTTGCATCCTGTGGGATGACGGATCAGTTCGATGGCGAAATCTGCGTCATACCAACGACTTCCATGCAGAATCGTGGCGGCCGTCACACTGACGATCGGCTGACCGCCGGTGTTGGCGACGACTGCAGCGATCCGCTGCGTCGCTGTGAGAAATGTGTCGCGCGGAACCAGTGCGTCACCGTGCAGTCGCCGCAGGCCGACGTCGAGTTCGTCGGCTGTCAGCCCGGAGCGTGTCAGCGCCTTCTCTATTCGTTTGTCCGAGGTGCCCGGTGTCGTGAGTCTTCGTCGCATGGGGGTTCGACGCACCGCAGGGGCAAATAGGTCCATCGCATGGCCGATCTGTGGAAAAACTTCAGCGCGGTCGACAGGAACGCGGGCGCTGTCGGCGAGAGGGAGGGCGCGGTCGGCGATGAGGAGAGCGCTGTCAGCGTTGAGACGGGCGCTGTCGGCGTCGAGGAGGGCGCTGTCGGCGGGGGCGAGAGCGCGCTCAACCCAATCGCGCGGCGACCTCCGCGGCCCAATAGGTCAGGATGATCTTGGCGCCCGCGCGTCGAATCGAGGTGAGGGACTCCAGAATCGCGGCATCGCGGTCGATCCAGCCGCGTTCGGCGGCGGCGGTGATCATCGAGTACTCGCCCGAGATCTGGTAGGCGGCAACGGGAACGTCGGACATCTCGGCGATGTCGCGGACGATGTCGAGGTAGCTCATCGCCGGCTTCACCATCACGATGTCGGCGCCCTCGTCGAGGTCGAGTCGCACCTCGCGCAACGCCTCGATCCGGTTGGCACCGTCCTGCTGATAGGTTCGCCGATCACCTTGCAGTGACGACCCGACCGCCTCACGGAACGGCCCGTAGAACGCCGACGCGTACTTGGCGGCGTAGGCGAGAATGCCGGTGTCGGTGAAGCCCTGCGCGTCGAGCGCCTCACGGATGGCTGCGACCTGACCGTCCATCATCCCGCTCGGCCCGAGCAGATGAGCACCGGATCGCGCCTGCGCCAACGACATCGACACATACCGGTCGAGCGTGGCGTCGTTGTCGACGCGACCCGCCTCGTCGAGCACACCACAGTGGCCGTGATCGGTGAACTCGTCGAGACACGTGTCGGCCATCAGCACGGTGCGATCACCGAGGTCCGACCTCAGCACCGACAGTGCGCGGTTGAGCACACCGTCGGGGTCGTCGGCGCCCGAGCCGACGGCGTCCTTGTCTTCGGCCGCGGGCACCCCGAAGAGCATCAGCCCGCCGACGCCGGCGCGCACGGCCTCGTCGGCCGCCTTGCGCAACGAGTCCAGAGTGTGTTGGACCACGCCCGGCATGGACGTGATCTCGCGCGGGGCGTCGATGCCGTCGGCGATGAACATCGGCAGCACGAGATCGCTTGGGGCCAGCGTGGTCTCGGCGACGAGACGACGCATGGCCGCACTGGTGCGCAGTCGGCGCGGACGGATCACCGGGGCCATCGTCACCCTCCTAGGACCGCGACCGCCGCGACTTCTTGCGCGGCGGGGGCAACGCCCCCTCGGCCCGCAGTCGGGCGGCATGCTCGGCGAGGGCATCCACGAGTTCCGGGATGGACGCATTCTCCGGCTGCACGTCGACGCGAAGCCCGAATTCCGTTGCCGTTTCCGCGGTCTTGGGGCCGATGCACGCAACAATGGTGCGCGCGTGCGGCTTTCCGGCGATACCGACGAGATTGCGGACCGTCGAGCTCGAGGTGAAGCAGACCGCGTCGAAACCACCGGTCTTGATCATCTCGCGGGTCTCGGCGGGCGGCGGGGCCGCACGCACGGTGCGGTAGGCGGTGACGTCGTCGATCTCCCAGCCACGCTCACGCAGCCCCTCCGAGAGGGTCTCGGTGGCGATGTCGGCCCGCGGCAACAGGATTCGGTCCACCGGATCGAACACGTCGTCATACGGCGGGAAGTCCTCGAGCAGACCCAGCGAGGACTGCTCCCCCGACGGCACGAGTTCGGGGTTGATCCCGAAGGCCCGCACCCGCTCGGCCGTGGCCTCTCCGACGCAGGCGATCTTGACCCCGGAGAATGCTCGCGCGTCGAGTCCGAACTCGGCGAACTTCTCCCAGACCGCGCGCACCGCGTTGGTGGAGGTGAACACCACCCACTGGTAGCGTCCATCCACCAAACCCTTGACAGCCCTTTCCATCTGGGCCGGGCTGCGCGGCGGCTCGACCGCGATGGTCGGTACTTCCTTGGGGATCGCGCCGTGTCCGACGAGGCGTTCGCTCATGTCGGCGGCCTGGTCCTTGGTGCGTGGCACCAGCACCGTCCAGCCGTAGAGCGCGCGCGACTCCCACCAGGAGAGCTTGCCGCGCTGGCTGACGACCTTGCCGACGGTGAGGATCAACGGACCGCTCAGCGCATTGCCCTGCTCGTTGAGCGTGGCCAGCGTCGCCTCGATGGTCCGCTGCGCGCAGGTGGTGCCGTTGATGGTGATCGCGACCGGTGTCTGCGGGGCCAGCCCGTGCTCGGTGAGCGCGCTGGCGGTCTCGGCCAGGTGCCCCGACGTCGCGTGCAGCACCAACGGCCCCGGCGAAGCGGCCAGCGCCGCCCAGTCGACGCCCTCGGCGCGGACGTCGGCGACGGTGTGGCTGGATCCGAGCGGCATGCCGGCATAGCTGGGCACCACCGACGCGGCGGGCAGGCCCGGCAACACCTCGAAGGTGACCGACGTACGCGCAACGGCATGGACCTCGGTGAGTACCGAGTCGGTGGTCAGCGGATCCCCGGAGACCACGCGCACCACGTCGTCGCCGGCCTTGGCGGCCGCGACGAGGGTCTTGGCGACCTCACCGGGATCGCCGAGCGCCGGGCGTACCACCTGGTCGGCATCGGTATCGGCGTGGTCGGCCTCGCCGTGATGGTCGGCGGCCGACTCGGAGTCGGCGGGCTTGGAATCGGTCGCGGCGATGTCGGTGACACCGTCGGCGACCGCGTCGGAACCGGGCTTGTCGGCGCCCGCTTTCTCGGTGCCCGACTTTTCCGAGCCCGACTTTTCCGAGCCCGACTTTTCCGCGCCGGCTTTGTCAGCGGTCTGTTTGGCCGGTTTCCGCCGGTCGTCGGCGGGCTCCTCGCGGTGCGCGGCACCGATCATGGCGACCACCGCGGCCGGTACGTCGGGGTCGACGTAGGCAGTGGTCGCAGAGGTGATGACGCTCCGTGCCCGGACGGTCAGCAGGTCCGGGTCCCCGGGGCCCGATCCCACGAAAAAGATCCGCCCCGGATTGGCCTTCTTGGTCGTACGGCTCATGCGTTCGCACTCTCCTGCCCTCATCCGCTGAGAGCTGTGTGTTCCTCACCGGAACTAGGGAGAGTAGACGAGCTCGCCCGCTCCCAGTTCCAGCAGTTCGGCCGCGAGATCCCTGCCCAGTTGGTCGGCACGATCCACCGGACCCACCACCGAAGCGCGGATCACATCGGATCCGTCCTCGGCCGCCACCGCCGCCCGTAGCGACAGTTCGACGAAGATGCGCCCGTCGTCATCGAGCGACTCGACCACCTCGGCGATCGCCCCGACCGGAGCGGTGCACCCGGCTTCCAGCGCCGCGAGCACCGCGCGTTCGGCGTCGACCGACGCACGGGTGGACTCGTCGTCCAACTCGGCGAGAGTTCTCACCAGTTGGGCATCGTCGGAGCGACACTCGACGGCCAGCGCCCCCTGCGCCGGTGCCGGCAACAGGACCACCGGGTCGAACGCCTCGGTGACCTCATCGGCCCTTCCGATTCGAACGAGTCCGGCACGCGCGACGACGACCGCATCGAGTTCGCCGCTGGCGACTTTGCCCAACCGAGAATCAAGGTTGCCTCGTAGGGGGCGGATTTCCAAACCGAGACCCAATGCTTTAAGCTGTGCCGCCCGCCGCGGGGCCGAGGTACCGATCGTCGATCCCGGCGGCAGCTCCCCGAGTACCTGCCCCCCCTTGCTGACCAGGGCATCTCGCGGATCCTCGCGGGGCGGGACGGCCGCGATGACCAGCCCCGGATCGGGTGCCGTGGGCAGATCTTTGTAGGAGTGCACGGCGACGTCGATACGCCCGTCGTGCAGGGCGTTGCGCAACGCGGTGGTGAACACGCCGACACCGATCTCGGCGACCGGGGCCGCCGACGCGTCACCCGCGGTCTTGATGATCACCGATTCGGCCGGATGCCCGGCCGCGATGAGGGCGTCGATGATCGTCTGGGTCTGGGTGCGGGCCAGCAACGACCCCCGGGTGCCGACGCGAATGACGGCCCGGTTCTGCGAATCGCTCAACGTTCTCCCTGGTTGGGGGTGGAATCGAGACCGGTGTGACGTGCATCCCCAGCTTGGCTCGGATTCCCGGTCTGGCCCGAGTCCCCGGTCTGGCCCAGGTTCCCGGTTTGGCCCAGCCCGGTCTCGGGGGCACTGACGGCCTCGGCCGAGCCCGGCTTGAGCTCGAACAGCTCCCGCAGCGCCTCGGCGTAATGATCGCCACCGGGCGTCGAGGCGAGCTGCTTGACCCGCACCGTCGGCGCGTGCAGCAACTTGTCGACGACCCGGCGCACCGCCTTGGCGACCTCGTCGCGCTGCGGATCGTCGAGCCCGGGCAGTTTGGTCTCCAGGCGCAGGATCTCGGCCTCCACCACATCGGCGGCCCGCTGCCGCAGCGCCGCGACGGTCGGGGTGACCTCGGCCTGGCGCTGCGCGGTGAGGTAGTCGGCGAGTTCGCCGGCGACGATCGAGCGGGCGGCGAGGGTGTCGTCCTCGGCGGCCTTGGCCTCGGCGTGCCCGCGGAGTCCGGCGATGTCGACGACGTGCACGCCGGGCAGACGCGCGGCGGCCGGATCGACGTTGCGCGGCAGTCCCAGATCGCAGATGACCAGCGGGTTGTCGGCGTCGGCTCCGCGCGCGGCGAGGGCCGAATGCACGTCACCGACCCCGATCACCGAACCGACCGAACCGGTGCACGCTACGACGACGTCGGCCTCGGCCATCACCGCGGGCAGGTCGTCGAACCCGACGCCGTCCACATCGATGCCGTGGTTGGCGGTGACATTGCCGGCCAGGTGCTCGGCATTGGCCACGGTGCGGTTCACCACGGTCAGGTGGGTGACGCCCTCACGGGCGAGTTGCGCGGTCGCGAGTCCGCCCATCGCCCCGGCGCCGACGACGACCGCCGAGGTCATGGGGCTGTTGAGCAACGACTGGGCACGGTGCAGGGCCACCGACACCACCGACGCACCGGCCCGGTCGATACCGGTCTCGGTGTGCACGCGCTTGCCCACCCGCAGCGCCTGCTGGGCCAGTTCGTGCAGGACGCGGCCGGTGCTGCGGTTGGCGTCGGCATCGAGGTAGGCGTTACGGATCTGGCCGAGGATCTGCTGTTCGCCGACGACGAGCGAGTCGAGACCGGCCGCGACGGTGAACAGGTGCTCGACGGCGGCCTCGGAGTAGCGGACGTAGGCGTGGCGGGTGAGGTCGTTGACGCTCATGCCCGAGTGGTCGCCGATCACCTTGCCGACGGCCTCGAGCGCGGGGTGGAAGGCGTCGACGACGGCGTAGATCTCGACGCGGTTGCAGGTGGAGACGAGCATCGCCTCGGAGATGGCCAGCGAACCGAGCAGTTCGTCGACGAGTTTGGGCCGGTCGTGGTCGGAGACCGCGATCCGCTCGAGCACCTCCACGGGTGCGCTCCGATGCGAAACACCGAACAACAAGACACTCACGCCGTCACCGTTTTCATATCCCCTACCGGTCCGCCACTGCGCGCAACTGATCGGCGTTGCGCGCGCCGAGGGGGCCGCGCGACGCCGTGAAGGCCAATACCTGCAACTCCAAGGCTAGATCAACCTGACGGACGACGACATCGGAGTCGACGACGAGACCGACCGGCGTCACGTTGAGAAGCTGTCGCACGCCGACCGCGGAAAACGCGTCGGCGACGCGTTGTGCATGCTCATCGGCGGTGGCGACCACGCCGATGTCGACCGATCCGAGCGACGGATCGGCGCACACGGTCTCGATGTCGTCGAGCGCGGCCACCACCGGCGTGTCGGCGGTCAGGCGCCGACCGATGGTGTCGGGATCGTCGTCGAACAACGCGGCGACGACGAAGCCGCGTCCGACACCGGTGTGGGCGAGCAGCGCGCGGCCGAGACGGCCGGCGCCGGCCAGGACGACCGTGGCGATGGTGTCGGTGTGCAGCGCGATGGAGATGCGGGCGGTGAGCTTGCCGACGTCGTATCCGACGCCACGCACCCCGTTGGCCCCGACATAGGACAGATCCTTACGGAGGATCGCCGGATTCACACCCGCAGCGGTGGCCAGCTGGCCACTGGAGGCGACGAGAACGCCGCGCCGGGAAAAGGACCGCAGAACGTAGAGATAACTCGCGAGACGGGCGACGGTGGGGTCGGGGATGTCGCCGGACTCCGAACTGACGCTCACTGCCGCACACCCACTCCCACACACCCGGGCGGGCGGCCGTCGTCGCCCGCGTCGATGCCGATCAGCGTATACCCGGGTCACGTCGCGGCCGGGCACGACCCCGCCGATCTCCCCGCCCGCGCCGCGATCAGCGTCGGGCGAGATCGGCACGCAGCCGGGGCTCGTCGACCTCCCAATACCCGTGTTCCTCCCCGTCGAGCAGGATCACCGGCAGCCGATCGCCGAACTCGGCACGCAACTCGACATCGCCGTCCGCCGCGGCGGCATCGACGTCGACGATCTCGAGATCGGCCCCCTCCTCCGTGCAGATCCGCGCCAGATCGTCGGCGGCGCGCGCACACGCCGCACACCCGTCGCGGCTGAGCAGGGTGATCGTCATGATGGGCTCCTTCCGGCACCGGCCCCCGGCAGGGACGACATGCCTCTCATCATCGACCCCGCGGGTCGATGACCACCAGTCTGCCGTCGTGGCGCCGCGGCCCCCCGCTAGGCTGTACCCGTCGAGCCCCAACCGCCCGTACGGGCCGTCGCGGAGGTGTGAACTGTGGGTGTGACCGCTGACGGTGACACGAATTCAACCGGGGACACGAATTCCACCGGGGACACGAATTCCAACCGGGACACGAACCCCACCGGGCTGCCCGGTGCCGACACGAGTCCCGCGGAGCCGTCCGGCGACGATTGGGAGGCCCACGCCGACCTCGTCGACGGTGGTGTACACGCCGAGGACGATGATCACGGCGACGATCCCGACGACCACGACGCCGACGACGAAAGCCATCGGGTCACCGCGTGGCTCACCGAACGCGCCAGTGCCGCCGGTGGCCGCTTCCGGCAGACCGCACAGGAGTTGCGGCAGTCACTCGCCGGTGAGGCCAGCGCGAAGGCCGCCGTCGACTCACTGCGCGCACGCCCACCGGCCGACGACAGCCCGGAGGCACCGCGCGATCTCACCGCCGCCGCATTCTTCGACGTGGACAACACGCTGGTGCAGGGCGCCTCGATCGTGCATTTCGCGCGCGGCCTGGCGGCCCGAAAGTACTTCTCCTACAGTGACATCGTCGATTTCGCGTGGACCCAGGCGAAGTTCCGGATCACCGGCAAGGAGAACGCCAACGACGTCGCCGAGGGGCGCGAGAAGGCGTTGAGCTTCATCGCCGGACGCCCCACCTCCGAGCTCGTCGAACTCGGCGAGGAGATCTACGACGAGTACATCGCCGACAAGATCTGGCCGGGCACAAAGGCTTTGGCGCAACGCCACCTCGACGCCGGTCAGCAGGTGTGGCTGGTGACGGCCACACCCGTCGAACTCGCCCAGACCATCGCCACCCGACTCGGACTGACCGGCGCGCTCGGCACCGTCGCCGAGAGCCACAACGGGGTGTTCACCGGACGCCTCGTCGGCGACATCCTGCACGGCCCCGGCAAGGCGCATGCGGTGCGCGCGTTGGCCATTCGCGAGGGCCTGAACCTCAAGCGGTGCACCGCCTACTCCGACTCACACAACGATGTCCCGATGCTCTCGCTGGTGGGCACCGCGGTCGCCATCAATCCCGACGCCGATCTGCGTGACGTCGCCAAGGTTCGCGGCTGGGAGATGTACGACTTCCGCACCGCCCGCAAGGCCGCGAAGTACGGCGCCGGAACGGCGTTGGCCCTCGGGGCGGCGAGCGGCGGGGTGGCCGCGGTCACCCGGCTGTGGCGGCGGCGCTGAACCCTCCGGGGCCACTCGACCCCCGACCACCCACGGCCCCGACCCCCCTTGCGGTCAGAGTGCAGCGGTCAGAGTGCGACGACCTCGCTGGCCGGGTCGATGAGGACCTTCGCGTGATGTTCGGCCGAGCCGAGGGCATCGAAAGCCGCTGCGACACCGTCTAATCCGATGGTGGCGGTGACGAGCGGGGTGACGTCGACGTCACCGCCGGCGATCATCTGCAACGTGTCGTGGAACTCGGCCGGGTCGTAACCGAAGACGAACCGCAGCTCGAGTTCCTTGTTGATGCCCATCGCCGGGCGGAAGGCGTCGGATTCCATACAGACCCCGACGACCACGATCCGCGAGCGCAGCGGCGCGCCGGTCATCACGTGCTCGATCATGCCGGGCACACCGACACATTCGAAGACGACCGGCCCCTTCGGGGTGGCCCCGAGTTTGTCGGCGAGATGAAACACCGAGGCCCACGGCACCACCGGGATTCGGCGCAGCGTGCGCATCCCGTCGAAGGCGGCACCGAACAGATCCGAGGCCCGCGACATGTACCGGCCCTTCTCGACGACGGCGTCCCACGGCGAGTCCACGGTCGGGTCGATGACGACGTCGGCACCGACCTGTCGCGCGAGATCGCGCCGGCCCGCCGAGAGATCGCTGGCGATGACGGTCCGCACCCCGGTGGCCTTGAGCATCAGGATCACAGCCAATCCGATGGGGCCGCAACCGATCACGACGGCGACGTCACGACGGCCAACCTCACCGCGGCGCACCGCGTGATAGGCGACGGCCATCGGTTCGGTCAGGGCCGCCTCATCGAGAGAGACGTTGTCGGGGACCTCCATCGTCATGTCCTCGGACACGATGACAAAGTCGGCGTACGCGCCGGGGGCGTGTTCGGACAGACCCGTCAGGTGCGGATCCGAGCCGTGGCGCACCATCGGCAGCGAGACCACGGCGGTGCCCGGCTCCCATTTCTTGCGGCACTTGGGGCCGTAGGCGACGACCTCGCCGACGAACTCGTGGCCCATGATCACCGATTGTTCGGACCGCATGAACGCGTCATAGCCGACGGCGGCGGCCACGTCGGCGGTCTCGTCACCGTGCAACCGGGCGTGCAGATCCGACCCGCAGATGCCCGCCCGGCGGACCCGCAGCAACACCTCTCCCCGACCCGGCTCGGGTGCACTCACGTCCTGCACACTCAATTGCCCCTGGTGACAGACGACGGCGCGCATCAGGCGAAGATCCTTCCGGAGATCGCGGCGAACTCGGCGTCGGTGACGACCCCGGCGTTGCGCAGTGCGGTCAGCGACACCATGAGTTCCGACCGCGCATCGCCGGCCGGTGCCGGGGGCGCTGGTGCCGGGGGCGCTGGTGCCGCGGCCGGTGCGGGTGCCGGGGGCGCGGGCGCGGGTGCGGCCGGTGCTGCGGCACCCTGGGCAGCCCAACGCTGCTGCTGGCGGCGCTGGACGCGCCCGTGTACCGAACTGGCGACGGCCGCCCGGCCGGCGGTCCTGAGCAGACTCATGTCATTTCCCTTCGGTGGCTTCGAGTGAGTCGGTGGCGTCGAGGGTATCGGGGGTATCGGTGGCGTCGAGGGCATCGAGGAGTTCGTCGACGACGATGGGCCCCTCGGCGACGACGATCCCGCCGTCGGCCTCCCAGCGGCGCACCGGCTCGACGATGGACAGGTCCTCGTAGACGACGACCACGGCCACGCCCCCGGGTCGCAGGGTCTGTGCCGCGGTCGCGACATCGTCGGCATCGATGAGTCCGGTTGTGGCACCGGTGAAGTCGGGCATTCCGGCCTCGGCGGCATCGATCACCGCAACCGCACCGTCGGCGGCGCGCCGGACGAACTCCACGTCGAGGATTCGGATGCGCCCGGCGTCGGCGAGACCGGCGAGCGAGGTGAATCCGGCGGCCGGAAGCGGAAGCGATTCGAAGGTGACGACGACGTAGTTGAGCGGACCCAGTTCCGCATCGAAGGACATGCGCCCAATCTATACCGGCCCGCATACGCCCGGATGCGGGCTTCGAGGGACCGCGTCAGCCGAAGTAGACGCTGCCGCGCCGCGAGAGCATACGGAACAGCGTCTGCTGGATCTCTTCGCGAACGTGGTCGGTGAGGTCGAAGACCACCATCGGGTCGTCGGCGGAGGAGGCGTCGTAGCTGTCGGTCTCGATGGGCCGACCGAAATGGATGTGCCACTTGGACGGCAGCGGGATCAAGCCCAGCGGGCCGAGCCACGGAAACGTCGGTGTGATCGGCACATAGGGCAACCCGAGCACCCGTGCGAGCGGCTTGAGGTCGCTGATCATCGGGTAGATCTCCTCGGAGCCGACGATCGACACCGGGACGATCGGCGCGGCATTGCGCAGCGCCGTGGTGACGAAACCCCCACGGCCGAACCGCTGCAACTTGTAGCGATCCTTGTAGAGCTTGCCGATGCCCTTGTATCCCTCCGGCCACACCGCGGTGAGCTCGCCCTGGCGCAGCAGGCGGTCGGCGTCGGCGGTGCACGCCAGGGTGGCACCGATCCGGCGTGCCACCTCACTGACGCCCGGCGAATCGAATGCCATGTCGGCGGCCAGGATTCGCAGATACCGGCCGGTCGGATGATTGTCGCGAACGGCCAGCGAGGTCATGATCGCGTCGATCGGGATCGACCCGGCGTGGTTGGCCACGAGCAGCGCCCCGCCGTCGACGGGCAGATTCTCCACCCCGGTGACCTCGACCCGGAACCACTTCTCGTAGACCTGCCGGATCGCGGGGAACCACACCGACTCGGTGAAGTGCGGATCGAAACCGAAATCGTCGACCTCGTAATCCCCGGTCATCCGTTCGCGGATGAAACCCGCTGTGGCGGTGAGGGAATCGGCGACGGCGTTGCGGATGCCGCCGAGACTGAACAGCGGCGAGGGCCGCACGCGCCCGTGCTCGACGCCGAGACTGTCGTCCACGGCGATCTCGTCGCTGATGGGTGTCACCGACGCGGGCTCCCGACCGAAACCGTCGGTGTTGGGATGACCCGGAATGTCACGACGTGCCGGCTCGGCCGGACGGACCGGGCCCGGCTGCTGACTGGGATGGCGTCCCTTGCCGGCGTCGAGACCGGGCTGCCGCTCGGACGAGGGTGCCGAACTCGCATAGAGCTGAATGACCTTCGCGGTGCGCGTATCAGGTACCGAACCACCCGCCACGCTCTCACCCCACAACCTAGATTTCGACATGCCCAACGGAAATTGTCTTCACGGTCTACCCGACAACGATAGCCCTGCCACGGGCGGTGCGTTCGACGCCCGACGAACTGCTGACCACCCATGGTACGCGGGTTGCGAAGGGGTTGCATGTCCTACGCGGACACTCGCCGAGAATCGTGACATCGCTTGTCACACCGGACTTTCCCGTCACATCCATCACCTCCGGCGCGTAGCCGACCCGACGGTCACCGCAACTGCAGGGCGGTCCGCACGACGCTGCGTTCGAGTCCGCGCCACCGGTCGGCGCTGATGACCGGGGTGACCCCGCTGCGCGCGATGTAGTCATCGAGGGTCTCCAGGGTCGTGTAGCGCGGCGCGAATCCCAGTTCCGATCGCATCCGGGTGGTGTCGAGCACCCGCCCGTAGGTGAGGAACTCGGTTTGCGAGCTACGGAGTTTGGCCGACCGGAGATCCTGCAACACCCCGGTGATCGGTGCGAGCAGACGCCCGGGCACGGGCAGTTCGAGATGCCCGGTGCGCCGCACCGCCTGCGTCAGGGTGACCACGCCGTCGCCGGCGACGTTGAACGTGCCCGGCCGGCTCGCCAAAGTCGCGTGTTCCATCGCCGCGAGCGCATCCTCCTCGTGCAGGAACTGCAGCCGTGGCTGGAACCCGAACACCGTCGGCACCACCGGCAACGAGAGATACGAACTGATCCGGGTGTTGATGCGCGGCCCCAGCATCGCCTGCAGCCGCATGATGGTGACCTCGATGTCCTGGCGCCTGCGCCCGAGGCCGCGGAAGTAGCCCTCGACGTCGAGCAGATCGCGGCCATAGCTGCGGGTGGGTTCACGCTTGGCGGGGATCTCCTCGGATAAGTGCGACGGATCGCTCGCGCTCGCACCGTAGACCATCGCCGTGGACCGCAGGATCACACGCTTCACCGACGGACTGCGCTGACAGGCCGCGCACACCTGCATGGCGCCGACGACGTTGAACTCCTTGATCGCGGCGGAGTGCGGCGCGGTGTCCATGATCGACGTCGCGGCATGGACGACGGTGTCGACGTCGTAGTTGGCGATGGCCTTGGCGATCGCCGGCCTGCGGATGTCGAGGCGTAGGAACTCCGCGCGACCCATCCGTCGCATCAGGTCCTTGCGCGGCACGCGCGAATCGACGGCGATCACCCGGCGGATCTCGGGGTTGGCGGCGAGCCGGGCCACCAGGTAGCCACCGAGGAAGGTCGAGGCACCGGTGACCAGTACGGTCCGCGGCGTCGGATCGGTCGCGTCGGTCATGGCTTCAGGCTAACCCGAGAGACCAGCAGTCCACCGGGCGAGCAGTGCACCGGGCGAGCGGTTTGCCGGGCACGGTGTCGCGCTGCCCCGGTCGCGGAACGACAAGAACCCGCGCGAGGCGGGTTCTTGTGGTGCGTGGCCGGGCCACACCGGATGCTGCGGCGCCGAAGCCCTCGAGAGGGCCCGGCGATCAGCTCACTTACCGAGTTTGCGACGCTGCACCCGGGTACGACGCAGCAACTTGCGGTGCTTCTTCTTCGACATGCGCTTGCGGCGCTTCTTGATCACTGAACCCATGGGGTGCTTCCTCACTTCACGTGCAATGTTCATCGAGCCCGCAAGTGCTGCGGGACGGTCGCCGTGCGTCGTGACCGCCGTCGTGGTGAATCTCGACGGATATCCGACGCGGACGGGCGAGCCGGTGCGGCGTAGCCGAAGTCCCACCTTACCGGCCGGACCCCGTCAAACCGAAATCACCGGAGTCCGACCATCGCGGCGTGGAGCGGGCCGCACGCCCGAGGGTCTAGCCGGCGTCGAAGTAGGACGTCTCCAGGTAGTCGTGCACAGCCTTGGCGTGCACACGGAACGACCGGCCCACGCGTACGGCAGGCAGCTCACCGTTGTGTACCAGGCGGTAGACGGTCATCTTCGAGACCCGCATCAGTGATGCGACCTCGGCGACGGTCAGGAACTGCGACCCGGAAGCCGCGTTGCCGACCGACGCCGACCTGTCTCCTGGAGTCTCTGCAGGTGCCATGAAATTCTCATACCTCCGGAGCACGCGTCGCGGCCGCCGGCTTCCCCTCCGGCGGACACCAGACACGCACGTGCTTAAAGGAGCTTAGCGTGGCTGATGTGAAAAAAGCGACGTGAGTGGCCAGGAAATTACCGTTTTGCCGTACTCAACCACAACATACTGGGGTTTTTCGAGGAACAACCACTAATCGTGGGGCCGACGGGTCGGCGTGTCAGGACTATGAACCCTCAACGTCAGCTCGACGTCCAGCGCGCGCGCTGGCCTCGGCGGCCGCTTCGGTCGCCTCGTAGAACGCCCCGCGCAACCCCTGCATCTCCAGTGTCCGCACCGCCGCGGCGGTGGTTCCGCCCGGCGAGGTGACCGCCGCGCGGAGATCCACCGGGGAGAGCCCGGAGTCGCTGAGCAGTACGCCGGCACCACGGATGGTCTGCACGACCAGGGTCGTGGCCTGTGCGCGAGTCAGGCCCAACGAGACCGCGGAATCGATCATCGCCTCGGCCATCAGGAAGACATAGGCGGGCCCGGACCCGGAGATCGCGGTGACCGCATCCATCTGCTTCTCGGGCACCACCGCGACGCGGCCCACCGACTCGAGGAGCCCGACGACCGCCCGCAGTTGCTCGTCGTCGACGTGGCGTCCGGCCGCGACCGCCGACATGGCCTCGTTGACCAGCATCGGGGTGTTGGGCATGACCCGCACGACCGGCGACCCCGCCTGCAACATCTTCTCGTATCGCGCGAGCGGAATGCCCGCGGCGAGGGTCACCGTCACGCGTTCGGACTCCGCGTCGTCGTCGGCGGCGGCGAGTTTGCGCAGCACACCCTCGACATCGTCCGGCTTGACCGCCAGGAAGACGAACTGCGCCGAACTGACGGCGGTGGTGACGTCATCGGTGACGAGGACCCCGTACTCGTCGGCGATCTCGGTGGCCCGCTCGGGGACACGTTCGACGACGACGAGGTTCTTTGCTTGTTTTCCGGCCGCGATCAGCCCGGCGAGCAGGGCCTCGCCGATCTTGCCGCCGCCGACGATCGCGATGCGCTCGGTCACTGGTGGGGTGTGCCTTTCTCGTTCACAGGTCTGCTGGGGTCGGGTCTGGTGCAGTCGGGTCTGGTCAGAACTCCTCGGCATTCACCCGGCCGGGATCAGGGCGAGCTGGCGCGACTGCGCCACGACCGCACCCGTCGAGTCCACCACGAGGTGGTCCTCCTCGAACATCCCGGGGCCCACCTCCAGGCTCGTCGCGGCGAATCGCAGCCAGCCCGGGGCCGGCTCGCGACGGATGTAGGTGGTCAGCTGCACGGTCGGCGCCCAGCCGAACACCGCGAGGTTCATCACGACCGGCGGCGAGATGTCGCACACCAGCACCGCGAAGTCCGCGTCGGGTTCGGCGCCCTTGGGACGGCACCAGCCGCGCACCACCGGATCGCCGGTCTGCCCGCGGGCCGCCGGGAAACTGTGCGTGTCGAGAGCGGTGTCGAGCGCCGCCCCGAGATGGATGATGTCGGCCATCGGCGAGTCCCGGATGTGGAGGGCGTCGGCGGCCGGGGTCGGGGCGAGGTCGTCGAGCACGTGCGGAGACGAGTGTCGCGAGGCGCCGGTGTCCGGGCGGGCCAGCGTCACCGACGACGACACCATGGTCCGGCCGTTCTGGGCGAGATCGACGTGCAGCAGGGTCACGGTGCGTCCGCGTTTGCGGACGGTTGCGGTGACCTGCACCGGCGCCGGGTCCGGCGCGGCGAGATAGTCGCTGGCGATGGCGACCGGCACGAGGTCGGCCGCGTGCAGCGAGGTGTCCGGGCTACTCGGTGCGAGATCGTCGAAGGCGCGTGAGGCCGCCCGCGCGATGATCATCTGCATGGTCCCGCCGTGCACCTTGGGGCCGATGGTGAACGCCGGATCGATCGAGGTGGTGTAGGTGATCGACGGTTGGTCCGCCGGTGCCGTCGGCGCCGCGACCGGACCGCCCATCGCGGTGAGGTCGAGCAATTCGGTCAGCTTCGGGCTCATGTCACCTTTCCGGCAGTCACCGGGTCCGGCTCGTCTCACGCTTGAGGTGCTGCCGGGCAAAATCTAGCGAACGCGCGAGCATCGCCTGCCGTTCGGGTTTGGTCCGCGCAGAGGAGGTGGTGACCTCGAGGATCACCGCGCCGGAGAAATCACTGCGGGCGATCCGGTGACACACCTGCGCGCACGGTTGGGTTCCGTCGCCGGGGATCAGATGCTCGTCGGTGGCGGCCCCGGAGCCGTCGGCGAGGTGCAGGTGCGTGAGGTTGGCACCCATCCGCTCGTACAGGGCCACGGCGTCGGTACCCGCGGTCGCGGTGTGCGAGAGGTCGAGGGTGTAGTGGTCGTAGCCGTCGTCGGTGGGGTCGATGGACTTGCCGAACGCCGACGCCGCGGGGCCCGGCGTCCCGCCGCGGCGGACGAGGCGGCGCGCGGAGCGTTCACCCGACCCGAACACGCGGTCGGCGCGCATCGGGAACATGTTCTCGACCGCGACCGAGACGTCCGACTCCGACAGCTCCCCCACCAGATCGTCGAAACCCTCGACATAGGCGCGCTGCCAGCGGAACGGCGGATGCACGACGACGGTGGCGGCACCGAGCGCCTCGGCGGCATGCGCGGCGCGGGCGAGTTTGCCGAGCGGATCGCGTCCCCACACCCGCTGGGTGATGAGCAGGCACGGAGCGTGGATCGACAGGACCGGCACCTGATAGCGCTCGGAAAGGTGCTCGACGTGCCGGATGTCCTGGCTGACCGGGTCACCCCACACCATCAGCTCGACACCGTCGAAGCCCAGGTCGGCGGCGTAGGCGAAAGCCGCCTCGGTGTTCTGCGGGTAGACCGACGCCGTGGAGAGTCCGATCGGGATCTCCCCGGCCACCTGCGAGGGACCGAGGGCTTCGCGCGACTCGCTCACGTCGACAACAGCACCAGCGGGCCGATCGTGACGATCAGCCCGACGGCGAGCGCGAGCAAGGTGGTGATCAGATCCGACGTCCGGCGCACCAGATGGGTGAACGTGACGATGCCGAAGATCACCAACACCGCGAGCACCAGAGCGAAATACGGGTTCCACTTCCACAGCTCGGTGAAGCCCCAGAACAGACCCACGCCGATCGCCAACCCGGCGACGACCTCGGCGATCACCGCGAGCCACGCCAGCACCGGCTTGCGTTCGGCCCACGACTCGCGTCCATCGTCCTTGGCGGGCTTGGCTTTTCGTGCCTTGCGCGCCTTCGAGGCGCGATCGCGGGTCTCCGGGTCGGCGGTCTCGTCGGCGACGGGCCCACGCTCGGCGGGGTCGGCGTCGGTGGGGTGGGCCGCGGCATGGTCGGCGTCGGCATGGTCGTCGAGGACGTTTGCGGCCACGGTCTCGGCGGGCTCGTCGGTGGAGTCGGTGTCGCGGCCGGCCCGGCGGCTCGCGGCGACCAGCCCACCGAGTCCGGCGGCTGCGGTCACCGTTCCTGCGGTGTCGGCGGCGGAGTCGTCGTGGCCCGCCTCATCGCGGTACGACTCGTCGCGGTACGACTCGTCGCGGTGCGGTTCGGGCTCGTCGGCCGGGTCGAGGACGTTCGCGGCCACGGTCGGGGCGGGCTCGTGATCGGCCTGATCGAACGGACCGTGCTCGGCGCCGAATGACCCGCTGGGTGCGCCCAGGTCGGCGCCCTCGACGTCATCGGCGTCGAGAACGTGCACGTCGTCGCCGAGCTCGCTGTCGTCGACGATCGGGATGATGCCGGTGACGGCATCGGCGGCGACGTCATCGGGCTGGTGGGTGATACCCGCGCGGCTCCCGGTGTCGGTGGGCTCGTCGGTGTCGGCGACCTGCGAGGTCGCAGAGCTCGTCGCGGCGGCCGCACCTGCAGCGGCCGCGCTCGTTGCCTCGGCGCCCTGTTTCTTGCCGCGGCCGAACCAGCGGCGCTTCTTCTTCGGTTCCTCGTCGGTGTGCTCGACGTCGGCGAACGAGCGATAGGCCTCGAAGTCCTCGTCGAAGACCTCCTCGAACCGCCCGCTGCGGGGCGCTGTGTCCTCGGTGTCGTCGCCGGTGCCGGCGTCGGCATCGTCGACGAGCGGGATGATGCCGGTGACCGCGTTCGCGGTGGCCGGATCGTGGCTGGTCGGATCGGGGCCGCCGGCGGCCGAACCGGCGGCGGCCGGGGCGGGATCGGCCGGCTGGTCCCGCAATCGACGCGATACGTCACCCGAGGTGAAGTCCCGGGTCGGGGGCGGAGCGAAGCTCGGCATGCCGCTCGCCGCTCCCGAACTCGCGCCACGACTGACCCGTGGGCCGGGCTCGGTGACCGGACCGGTCGCCGGGCCGCGTGCGGCGAGCGGACTCTGCGAACGGGGGAACGCGCCCGAGGTCGGTGACGGTGACCAGGGTGCTGTCTCCGGGCCGTCCGGCGTGGGGGCGCTCGGTGCTGGCGCACTCGCGGCCGGGATGCTCGGGGCCGGGTTGCTCGGGGTAGCAGTGGTCGGAGCTGGGGTGCTGGTGGTGTCGGGAGTCGTACCGGGGGTGTCAGACGCGGCAGGCCCCTCGACCCGGGGGATCTCACCGGTCAGCTCGGACACCGAGACGGCACCGGCACGCCCCGCGCGCCGACGTCCCCGGTCCCGGCGCGAGCCGGTTGTGGCGTCCGCCGCATCTGCGGCCTGCGTGCGGGCGAGCAGCTCCGACACCGAGATGGGCCGGGAGTCGGTCGCCCCGTCGGGGTCGCTGCCACCGGGGTTGCGGCCGCCGGGCTCGTTACCGCCGGGTGTGTTCGCCATCGAAGTGCGCTCTCCGTCCTCACCAATCTCGCCGCGCCGCCGGGAGTGGCGGTACGGCGACTCGCGTCGTTCGCGTGTCAGTGGACGTCGCGTGCACCGATGCCTGATGCAGCCGGATCCGAGGTGTCGGCCGGCTCCGCATCGAGGCGACGAAGGATGACCCCCTCCCGCAACGCCCACGGGCAGATTTCCAGTGTATCGACCCCGAGTCCGCGCATTGCCGCCTCGGCCACAAGTGCCCCGGCGACGAGCTGTCCGGCCCGATCGGCGCTGACGCCCTCGAGTTCGGCCCGGTCGTCTCGGGTCATGCGCGAGATGAAGGCGATGAGCTGCCGCAGTCCACCGGCGGTGAGGGTCCGCTTGACGCGGGGACCTGCCCCCGACGGGGCGGCTCCGGTCAGGCGGGCCAGGCTGCGGAAGGTCTTCGACGTGCCGACCGCGATATCCGGCTTACCCGGTCCGAGGAGTTCCTTCGCGGCCGGCCGCATCTCGGCGTCGAGCCAATCACGCAGGACCCCGACACGGCGCCGGTCCGGCGGATCGTCGGGTAGCCAGTCGCGGGTGACGCGGCCGGCACCCAGTGGCAGCGACAGCGCGACGTCGGGTTCCTCGTCGACGCCGTTCGACATCTCCAGCGAGCCCCCGCCGATGTCGAGCGCCAGGATGCGTCCGGCGCTCCAGCCGTACCAGCGGCGCACGGCCAACGACGTCAGCCGGGCCTCGTCGCGACCGGTCAGCACCTCCACCTGGACGCCGGTCTTGGCCGCGACCCGCGCGAGGACGCCGTCGGAGTTGGTGGCGTCGCGGACCGCGGAGGTCGCGAACGCCATCATCTGCTCGCAGCCGGAACTCTTGGCGATGAGGGTGAACTCCTCGATCGAGTCGACGAGCCGTTCGGCGGCACCGTCGGTGAGACGCCCGTCGGCGTCGATGTGCTCGGCGAGGCGCAATACCGCCTTCGTCGAACTCATCGGGGTCGGATGTCCTCCGCGGTGGGCATCGACCACCAGCAGATGAACTGTGTTGCTGCCCACGTCGAGGACTCCTAAACGCACGGATACACGGTAGTGCGTCGCGGGTTCGGTTGTCTGCGGCGGGTCGCTGTGGTGCGGCGATCGGGCGGTGGCGGTTACCGTTGGCGTGTGCCCAAGCCCAGCGCAGCCCCGCGGATGACGCCCACTCCCGAGGTCGATCTCGACTTCCCCCGGGAATGGTACGAATTCGCCGATCCGGCCGATCCCGAACACGTCATCAACGCCGACCTCACCTGGCTGTGTTCGCACTGGACGTGCGTATTCGGCACGCCCGCCTGCCAGGGAATCGTCGACGGCCGCGAGACCGACGGATGCTGCACACACGGCGCGTACCTGTCGGACAAGGACGACCGCAAACGGCTGGCCAAGGGTGTGGCGATGCTGACCGCCGACGACTGGCAGTTCCACAAGAAGGGGTCGGGCAAGGACCCGCTCGGCCCGCGCGGGTATCTCGTCGAGGACGAACTCGACGACGAGCCCGCCCTGAAGACCCGCCAACACAAGGGCGCGTGCATCTTCTTGAACCGTCCGGACTTCGAGCGGGGTCCCGGCTGTGCGCTACACGCAATGGCGCTGCGGCGCGGTCTCGAACCGCTGACCGTGAAACCCGATGTGTGCTGGCAACTTCCGGTGCGTCGCGAGCAGGACTGGGTGGAACGGCCCGACGGCACCCAGATCCTCAAGACCACCATCACCGAGTACGACCGCCGCGGCTGGGGCGAGGGCGGTCACGACCTGAAGTGGTACTGCTCGGGGTCCCCCGACGCGCACGTCGGGGCGACCCAGGTGTGGCAGTCCTACGAGCCCGAACTGGTCGAGCTGATCGGCCGTCCCGCCTACGAGGCACTCGCCGATGCGTGCCGACGCCGAAACGGACTCGGGCTCATCGCAATCCACCCGGCGACCCGGGCCGCGACCAGCCGCCGCGACACCGACATCAAGTACGAGCTGCTCGACACCGACGCCGACGCCGCGGGCTGATCACGGCTCGAACTTGTAACCCAATCCACGCACCGTCACAAGGTGTTTCGGCGATGCCGGATCGGGCTCGATCTTCGAGCGCAGCCGCTTGACGTGGACGTCGAGGGTCTTGGTGTCCCCGACGTAGTCCGCACCCCACACGCGGTCGATCAACTGCCCGCGGGTGAGTACTCGCCCGGAGTTGCGGAGTAGGTACTCGAGGAGATCGAACTCCTTGAGCGGCAACGTGATCGACTCACCGTTGACCGCGACGGTGTGGCGTTCGACGTCCATCCGGACCGGTCCGGATTCGAGGACCGCCAAGGCGAGGTCGTCGTCGCCGACGTCTCCCCCACGACGCAGGACCGCCCGGATGCGTGCGATGAGCTCACGCGCCGAATACGGTTTGGTGACATAGTCGTCGGCACCCAGTTCGAGTCCGACGACCTTGTCGATCTCGCTGTCGCGGGCGGTCACCATGATCACCGGCACGCTCGACCGGGCGCGCAGTGATTTGCAGATCTCGGTCCCCGACACCCCGGGGAGCATGAGGTCGAGCAGGACGATGTCGGGGCTGATGCGCTCGAACACCGAGATGGCCTGCGCGCCATCGTTGACGACGCTCGCCTCGAACCCCTCCTTGCGCAGGAGGAAGGCCAGCGGATCGGCCAACGACTCCTCGTCCTCGACGATCAGTACATGCGTCACTCGTGAAGCTCCTTATTTCTCAGACGTTCTCGTAGTTGCGTGGTCACGTGACTCTCGTCGTCCTCCTCCGAGGAGGTCACGCGATCTGGGGGTCGGCTCGGTGGGACTCCTTCTCGGATTCCCCGGACGCATGTGCATTCTCGGCGTCGAGGTCCTGGGGAATCGAGAGGGTGAACGTCGACCCGGTACCGGGTTGACTCCACAGGTTGATGGTGCCGTCGTGGGTGGCCGCAACGTGTTTGACGATCGCCAGGCCCAGACCGGTGCCGCCGGTCAGGCGTGAGCGCGCCTTGTCGACACGGAAGAAACGTTCGAAGACGCGCTGCTGATCGGACGGGTTGATGCCGATACCGCGATCGGTGACCGCGATCGACACCATCGGCACGCCCGCCGACTTCGTGACCCGTCGGCTCACCGAGACGGTCGTGTTCTCCGGCGAGTAGGCGATGGCGTTGACGATCAGGTTGCTCAACGCGGTCAACAGCAGCATCCGATCGCCGCGCACCCAGGTGTGGATGGGTTCGTCGGCACGCAGGACGATGTTGGCGGCCTCGGCGCTCACCGCGGCCCCGTCGATGGCGGAGTCGATGAGTTCGTCGACGTCGACGGCCGCGAAGTGCGGCTTCTCACCGCCCTCGAGTCGCGACAGCGCGATCAGTTCGGACACCATGTTGCCCATCCGGGTGGCCTCGGCGACGACGCGGTGCCCGAAGTGCTCGACGGATTCGGCGTCGTCGGCGGACTCGATCAGTGCCTCGGCCAGCAGACCGATCGCGCCGACCGGGGTCTTGAGCTCGTGGGACACGTTGGCGACGAAGTCACGGCGGGTGGCCTCCACCCGCAGGTTCTCGGTGTCGTCGGTGCCGTAGATCATCGCGTAGCGCTCGTCGCCGTGATAGCCGAGTCGTGCCAGGCAGCGCACCGATTCGGCGTTGCGCTTGGTGGCGCGCCCGGTGGAGAGGAATCCCAGCGTGGAGGTCGGCGGGACGAAGTCGAAGCGCGCCTGCTCGCCCGTCTCGAGCACGGTCAACGATTGCTCCCACACCGGTTCGGCGAGCAGATGCTCGGAGACGAGCCCGAGTTCGACGGCCCGATGGTTGTAGAGCACCACGTCGCGGAACTCGTCGACGACGGCGACGGCGACCTCGGAATTACGGACGATGAGGCTGAGCAGCCCGGCCTTGGTCATCTGACCGTCCGGGGTGACCACGGGGAGATCGGATTCGCGCAGGGCCGCCGAATCCGGGACCTCGCGGGGACGGTCGGCGACGACGGGTGCGCCGCTGGGGATCACGTCGGCGTCGGAGTGGACGGATGCGGGCTGGACGGATTCGGGTGGCTCGGGCGCGGCAGCGCGGGTGAGTCTCCGAAACCACCGACCTCGTACGTCGCCACGACCGAACTCGTACCCGAGCAACAACGCGAGCACAGCTGCCACGATGGCCCCGGCAATGAATGCAGCGGTCACACTGGCAGCTTACGGTCCCGGAAACTTCGCGAACATTCCCGACGGCACAATTCGACTTCCGTTCACGCGGTGTTCCACCGAAACGTGACCTGAGGCACCGAAATGGCCTACGAACGGGTCCCGACCGGGATCGCCAGGGCACCACCAGGGCTCACCAGCGCCGAGCCGGGGTGGCATAGGCGCATTCTCACTGCGGAACCGGTACCGCCATATCGGCGTATTCCGGGTGACGATCGATGAAGCGCCGCACATACGAACACACCGGCACGACCTGCTTTCCGGCTTTGCGGATGTCGTCGAGAACCGCTTGCACGAGCTGTCCGGCATATCCGCGACCGGAGTACGCATCCGGGATGACGGTATGGGTCAACACCACCTGGTACGGCTCGGAGACGTAATCGACATATCCCACCGTGATCTCGTCACCGTCGGAGTCGGTGGTCAGGATTGCTTCGTATCGCTCGCGCGCAGCCGAATGAGCAATGCGCAGGTGCCCCGGATCTGCCATGCACCCAATGTAGCGCCTGTCACACAAGCGTCGCCATGACGATTGTGTTACAGATCACAACACGCGGCTATTTCTGTCCCTGCGCCGCGACCGCTGCGGCTCCCGCCGCGGCGGCCTCAGGGTCCAGGTAGGTACCCCCGGGATTGAGTGGCTTGAGGTTCTCATCGAGGTCGTAACGCAGCGGATTGCCCGTCGGGATGTTGAGACCGGCGATGTCGGCGTCGGAGATCCCGTCGAGGTACTTGACCAGCGCGCGCAGCGAATTACCGTGCGCCGCAATGAGAACGGTCTTGCCGGCGGTGATGTCGGCGGCGATGGTCTCGGTGAAATACGGGATCAGCCGATCGACGACGTCCTTGAGGCATTCGGTCAGCGGCACCTCGGCGAGGTCGGCGTACCGCGGATCATGGGTCTGGCTGTACGCGGCGTCGGGGTCGATCGGCGGCGGCGGGGTGTCGTAGCTGCGGCGCCAGAGCATGAACTGCTCCTTGCCGTACTTCTCGAGGGTGTCGGCTTTGTTCAGGCCCTGCAGAGCACCGTAGTGACGCTCGTTGAGACGCCAGTCGCGGACCACCGGAATCCAATGCCGATCGGCGGTGTCCAACGCGATCTGCGCGGTCGCAATCGCCCGGCGCAGCAGTGAGGTGTAGAGGACGTCGGGCAGCAGATCATGGTCGACGAGGAGCTCGCCGGCGTGCTTCGCCTCGGCCTCGCCCTTGTCGGTGAGCGCGACGTCGACCCAGCCGGTGAACTGGTTGGACGCGTTCCACTCGCTCTCGCCGTGCCGCATCAGGATCAGGGTGCCGTTGCTCATGGTCGATAGTTTGTCACACCGGTCGGGTGGGTTCAGCGCTTGCTCGGCCGCATTGCGTCGAGGCCGTCGACGGCCCAGATCGTCAGATAAGCCAGCCCGAAGAACAGGGCGACGGCCACCGCGACACCGGTCGATTCGACGTGGGAGAACGGCGAACCCACCCATCCCAGGGTCGAGCGGACGACGTATCCGGGCCGGGTCAGCAGATCCCAGGAGTTCCAGCGCTGGAACCGCCCGATCACGACGCCGATCGCGCAGAGCCCGACCGAGCACACCACCGCCAGCCAGCCGAAGATCGGGCCGAACTCCCGACCGAGGCGGCGGTGCACCAGCAGCAACGACACCACTCCGAGGATGATGCCGGTCCACGCCGCGAAGCCGTACTGCAGGATGTGCCGCCACAGGTCATAGCCCTCGCGCAGATGCACGAGGTCGGTGACGAGGTAGGGCGCGTTGGGCAGGAACGCCAGCCACCCGACACCGAGCGGGATCAACCACACGCGCCGCCGGACGACGGCGAATCCGACCGCGAAGATCATCGGAATCCAGGCAAGAAACAGATTCCACACCAGAAACCGCGTCGGATAGTAGAGCGGCGTGGCCGGGTCGGTGACGCCGAGACCGACGGTCAGGGCGGTGGTGGCGATCAGCGACGCGGCGAGCACGAGGTGGCGGATGGGGATCACCGCAGCGATTGTGCCCGATGACCCGCCGGTCGCCTACTTGCGCAAGTCCTTTCGGAGGATCTTGCCCGACGCCGACTTCGGGATGGCGTCGATGAACTCGACGGCGCGAACCTTCTTGTGCGGCGCGACCTTGGCGGCGACGAACTCGATCACCTCGTTCTCGTCGAGGTCGGCATCGGGCTGGGTGACCACGAACGCCTTCGGGATCTCCTCGCCGTCGGCGTCGTTGACCCCGATCACCGCGGTGTCGGCGATCTTCGGATGCGTCAACAACAACGCCTCCAACTCCGCCGGCGGCACCTGATAACCCTTGTACTTGATCAGTTCCTTGAGCCGATCGACGATGTACACACACCCGGTCGGGTCGACCTGCGCCATGTCACCGGTGTGCAGATAACCCTCGGCATCGATCGTGTCGGCGGTGGCCTGCTCGTTGTTGAGATACCCCAGCATCACGTTCGGGCCCTTCACCCACAGCTCACCGGGCTCGGACAACCCCTCGACGGGAAGCTCGATCTCCGCACCGGTCCCCGGATCGACGATCTTGTTCTCGGTGTTCGGGATCGCCCACCCCGTCGACGACAACGGCGGCTCCTCCACACCCAACGCCGCAGTCGTGTCGATCGGGATGAGGTGACTGACCGGCGAAAGCTCACTCATGCCGTAGCCCTGCAACATGTGCAGATCCAAACGCTTGGCCACCGCCTTGCCCAACTCGTCATCAAGCGGGGCCGCCCCCGACATCATCACCGTCAGCGACGACAGATCGTAGTTGTCGACGATCGGGTGCTTGGCCAACGCCACGGCGACCGGCGGCGCGATATAGGCGCTGGTCACCCGATACTTCTGGATGTTGTCGAGGAACTCGACCAGATCGAAGCGCGGCATGATGACCAGACGACCACGGTTGTACAACGCCGCGTTGAGTAGCACCGTCATCCCGTAGATGTGGAAGAACGGCAGCACCGCGATCACCACGTCGTCTGGTGTCATCCCCTGCAACGGCTTGATCTGCGCCACGTTGGCCACCAGGTTGCGATGGCTCAGCGCAACACCTTTCGGATTCCCGGTGGTGCCCGAACTGTAAGGCAACGCCGCGACGTGGGTCGCCGGATCGAAGGTGACGTCGGGGGCAGCCAGATTCGGTGCGAGCAGATCGGCGGCGTTGGGATGGCCGGTCGCGTCCTGCCCCTCACCGTCGAGAACGATCACGTTCTCCCCGGCGATACCGACCTCGGTCGCCGCCGCGAGCGCCTGCTCGGCCATCGGCGAGATCGTGACCAGCATCTTCGCACCCGAATCCCGAAGCTGCTTCGCGATCTCGGTCGCGGTGAACAACGCATTGATCGTCGTCGCAGTACCACCGGCGCGCAGGATGCCGTGGAAGACGGTGGCGAACGCGGGGATGTTCGGTGACAGCACCCCCACGACGTCACCGACGGCGATACCGCGCGCCGCGAGCGCCCCGGCCGCCGCGTTGATCTGACCGATCAGCTGGCCGTACGTGGTCTCCGCGCCCGACTTCGGATCAACAAGCGCCACCCGCTCCAGATCGGCGTCAGCAATCGACCCGAACAGAAACTCGTAGAGGCTCACATCGGGGATCTCGACATCGGGAAAAGGACTCGCGAAGCTCATGGCACCTCCGTTGGACAGGATGATCAGCGCAATCGTATCAACAGTCATTGCCACGTTGTGACGCAGACCTCGGTCCGGTATGTCGCTTTCGCCGAAGCTGGAACAGATCCCGAAAGATGTTTCTGATAACGTCTGTTTCCACATTTGAATCACTCCGTGGATCGAGGCGTCATGCAGCGTGAATCAGCCATCCGTAAGACGGTCGCGGTGGCGGCGGCAGCCGCGATCATCGCCGGTGCCGGCATGGCATCGGCGGACCCCAACATCCAGACCCCCGGCGTGGATGACGGCGTGCCGAACTGCGCGGTGCTCAACGCGCGCGCCGCCGCCGGCTACATCGGCACCGGCGCGCCACAACCCTCTCGCCCGATGGACGAGAACTTCGCCCATCCGCCTCGCGACTGGTGCAACACCGACGTCGGGTACAGCCGCCTGTCGTTCGGCCCGAAAGGCGCCACGTTCTCCGTCCCACCGACGGTGCAAGGCCTGTTCCCCTACAACAACGCCGAACTCCTCGCCAAACCCGTCTTCGAGCCGGGCCAGACCATGACGATGAGAGTGACCGGCGCACAACAGATCCCGACGTGGAACGGCACCACCGGTTGGGGGATCTCGAATCGCTCCATCGATCCGCTGGGCCTCGAGGTCGCGTGGTTCATGTGGAACGGTTCGGCAGGATTCATGGGCCAGGCCAGCCAGCTCCTCACCACGCCGCTGTTCCATGCGTTCGCGCAGGACATGCCGCGCGGCTTCTTCATGATGGTCAAGAAGGCCGGAACCCTGCTCCCGCAGATCGTCCTCCTCGACCCGAAACTACTTGCCAATCCGCATTATTACTCCATCAAGCTGGACAAGGAGTATGTCAACTTCTTCGTCGACGGACACAATGTCGGTACGTTCCGGGATGCTCCGATCGGTACGTGGCACGACATCTCCGGTGGTCCGGTCCCCCTCCTCGGCCAGATGTGGCTCGACTCGAGCTATTGGTTCCCGCTGCCGATCCCGGAGTTCAACGGACGTTGGCAGTCGGTCGACCTCGCCCGATATCGCCAGGGCCCCAGCACCACCACACCACTGACCTTCTGACGCTCCTCCCGCCCGGCGACCCTCCCCGTCCGGTGGTCGAGGTGCCGAGAAGCGTCAGCGACGAGCCTCGAGCCCCCTTGTGCCGAACGGATTCCGGGCCACCGTGGTCCGAATCCAGCACCAGTGCAGTCGGTCTCGAGGCTCGCCGCACGCGGCTCGCACCTCGACCATCGGGGGAGACGGCTCGCCGTGGAAGGATGCTGGCGCTCATCCCGCACGGCCACCCTCCCCGCCCCGGCGGCCCTTCCCACCTGGTGGTCGAGGTGCCGAGGAGCGCCAGCGACGAGCCTCGAGACCCCCTGTGCTGACGACTTTCCGAGCCATCGTGATCCGAATCCAGCACCGGCGCAGTCGGTCTCGAGGCTCGCCGCACGCGGCTCGCACCTCGACCATCGGGGGATGACGATGCCATCGAAGGACGCTCCGCCTTCTCGCCCGGCGACCCTCCCCGTCCGGTGGTCGAGGTGCCGAGGAGCGCCAGCGACGAGCCTCGAGACCCCTTGTGCCGAAGGCATTCCGGGCCACGGGCGCGACCACCTCGACCATCGGGATGGGACTATCACTATGGAATTCTCAAACAACAGATGCGGTCCCGGCCACGCCGGGTGCAGGGAATCAGGTAGTGGGCAGCGCAGGTCAGGCTGCGGCGTCGTCGAGCCGCATCGTGCGTCGGTGATACGACGGCACGGGTCGTCGTTTCGGATCGACGCTGGCGGGTGGGATCAGCCAGGGGTGTCGGTCGAATCCCATGATGATGTCCCATCCGTGGTGGTGCACATCGTCGTGGCAGCTGGTGCACAGCAGGCAACCGTTGTCGAGGTCGGTCGGACCACCATCGGCCCAGTGATGCACATGGTGTGCTTGGCAGCGTCCGGCGTGTGCTCCGCATTTGATGCATCCGCGATCGCGGAGGAGTAGTGCTTTGCGTTGTCCTGGGGTGAAGAAGCGTTCTTTGAGTCCGACGTCGAGGGGTACGCCGTCGGTGTTGAGGATGATCTTGGTGATCGTGGTGTCACACGACAACATCCGCGCTGTGGCTTCGGTGATGGCGCCCATGTTCTGCAACTCGCCGCCGAGTGCCGGGTTGTCCGCCGACCAGGTCCACAACAGGCCGTTGGTGGGTTTGGCTGAGAAGGTGGTGTCCGCTAGTCCTTGTGCCGCCAACTCCACGATCGTTTCGAACGCGGCAGCACAGATCTGTTCAGGTGTGCGGGGGTCGGGCGAGCCGTCGGGCTGAGGCTTGGGCGTCGACAAGGTTTCCATCAAAGTTCTGGTTTTCTCGCCGGCGACGATGTCGAGGTTCGCCGAGATCTCCAACCGTCCGTCGTCGGTGATGCGGTCGGTGTAGGAGTTGATCTTCTTGTCCTCGGCGGCCGGTAACCCGCCCGGTGTTTCGGCCGCCAACTCGTTACCCAGCTGCCGCGCGTAGAGGTTGATCTCGGCGGGAGTGAAGCCGGCGAAGTAGTGCGACAGCAGTTTCCGCAGGAACCCACACCGTTGGACGGTGTCCATAGGTTCCGGGCATCGGGTATCAATGTGCGCCAACCCACGCACGATGGCATCGGTGTGTTCTGAGGAGATGGACCCGTCCGCAGCATGCGCCAACAACAGATCAATGTCGCTGGTGGCCGAGATCCGCACGTACCGACCTGCGACCGAGGGTGCGAAACCCATGCTGATCAACAGTTCTCGCAGTCGGGTGGTTTTGTGGTCAGCCACGCCCAGCCGGTCCATTTCACCGGTGAGGGTGGTGGCGTGATGATCAACCAGATTCCGCAACAACAGGACTTGCTTCATTGCGCCGAAAGCCTGCGGTCCGGTCATCTCCGGATCCCATTGCAGGTCGCTGAGTCGGGTGACGATGGCGGCGAAAACTGCTTCGGCTTCGACAGTTCCAGGGTCGAGAGTTTCAGTGGTGTCGATCATGGGCCCCTCCCCAGTGGCTGATCGGTGCGATGGATTCAGTCTACATCGCCAGCGTGTTCGATGCAAGGGGAATATTGATCAATTCTGCTTGTGGACAACGTGTTTCGGCGCTGATTTTCTGTCGGTGGGGTGTGGTAGGGGTGCGGCTCTTGTTTGTCTTGCTTTCGATGTGGTTGGGGGGCTTGTTGTCTCGCCGGGTCTCGAGGCTCGCCGCACGCGGCTCGCACCTCGACCATCGAGGGGGAACAGTTCTCGACCATTGAGGGGAGGGTTCTCGATCATCGGGGAGGGCGGGTTGTTCAACCTTCGGGGGCAAGGGTTCTCGACCATCAAGGGGGAACAGTTCTCGACCATCGAGGGGAAGATGCTCGACCATCGGGCGAAGGGGCGCTCGTCCGTCGGGAGTGATGAGTACGCGGCTCCACTGTGCAGACGCGGCTGGTGCAGCGCGGGCGTTGACGAGTTCGGCTCGCGTTCGGCGCTGCCGGGAGCGGATGTGGTTGGGAGGCTGGTTATCTCACCGGGTCTCGAGGCTCGCCGCACGCGGCTCGCACCTCGACCACCGGAGGGACCTCGACCAGCGGGGATCGAGCGGAACGCTCAGCTACCGGACGCGTCGTCGATCACCGAGGTTTCGCCGGGAACGTACCTGTCCGGCAACGGTTCCCCGGGTTCGGGCAACGAGTCCTTGTCGATGAGGTGCTCGAAGGCGAGTAGGTTGCGCAGCGATTCGCCGCGCGAGACGCGCCACGCCCATTCGCGACGGATCGAGGTGGCGAAGCCGATTTCGAGCAGAGTGTTGAAATCGCCGTCGGCGGCCTCGAGTACCTGTCCGAGAACACGGTCCACCTCATCGGCGGTGAGCGCATCTCCGGAGATCCGGCCGATCAGGTAGATGTCGCCGATGTTGTCGATCGTGTACGCCACGCCATAGAGCCGGCGATTGCGTTTGAGCAGGAACTTGAAGACCTCTTCGTGTTTCTCGTCGGGGTGGCGGCAGACAAATGCCTCCACCCGCACACCGTAGGTGCCCGCGGTCAGCAGCACCGTCGTCTTGAGCTTGCGCTCCCCCGGCAGCTCGAGCACGATGTGCTCGGCCTGGGCTGCGCCGGAACTCTTACGGGTGAACGGGATCTCCCGTTCGGAGAGCACCTTTTCGAGTAATTCGATGTGGTCGGTGTGACTCATCGTCTTCCTTCCGCTTCGACGGTTGTGGCCTCGAGAATCTCTCAGGACACCAACATTCAGAGGGGCATCCGCGCCCGACGGCGTCGCCAGCGGCGGGTCGCCCGCACCAGCGGGGTCACCCCGACGGCCGGGACACGGTTACCCGCAAAGGAATCCATCGCTCGCGCGTAACTCGCCAGCAGCGCGTCGGTGGTGTGCTCCCACGAGAATTGTTCGGCATGCTCGCGTGCGCGGCGTCCCATCGCGGTCAGTTGATCTGGACTGCTGAGCATCTTCTCCAGCGCGGTCGTCCAGTCCCCGATCTGATGACCGTCCACGAGCATCCCCGACCTGCCGTCGGCCACGGCCACCCCGAGTCCGCCGACGTCGGCGGCCAGCACCGGGACGCCACACGCCTGCGCCTCGATGGCGACAAGACCGAAGCTTTCCGAATAACTGGGCACCGCAACGAGATCCGATGACCGATAGACCTGCGCCAGGCGCGTCGCGGGCTGCGGAGGCAAGAATGTCACGGCGTCGGAGATGCCGAGTTCGGCGGCCAGATCGATCAGCGCGGTCGGCCGGTCGAGTCCACTGCCCGACGGTCCGCCGACGATCAGCACGTGGACCGGCCGACGGCCGGTCGCCCGCTGCCGCTCGATCAGCGGCGCCGCGGCGGCGAGCAAGACGTCGGGAGCCTTGAGCGGCTGGATACGACCGACGAATGTCACGATGCTCGCATCGGCGGGCAGCCCGAGTTCCGCGCGCGCATCGGAGCGCGAACCCGGTGTGTAGCAGTCGAGATCGGCACCGGGCGTCACGATGTCCACTCGGCCGGGGTCGGCGTCGTACATGGTGATCAGCTCGTTGCGTTCGGTGTCGGTGTTGGCCACGAGCCGATCGGCCTCCGCGACCACCTGCTGCTCGCCGATCACCCGCAGCCGCGGTTCGGCCGCATCCCCCTTGGCCAGCGAGGCGTTCTTCACCGCGGCCAGCGTGTGCGCGGTGTGCACCAACGGCACGCCCCACCGCTCCCGGGCGAGCCACCCCACCTGCCCCGACAACCAGTAGTGCGAATGGATCAGGTCGTAGTAGCCGGGCCGCTGCATCGCCTCGGCGCGCAGCACCCCCGCGGTGAACGCACAGAGCTGGGCGGGCAGATCCCGCTTGTCGAGCCCCTCGAACGGACCCGCCACGATGTGTCGGACGGTGATCCCGTCCGCGGCCGCCACCGTCGGCGCATCCGCCGAGGACGTCGCCCGCGTGAAGATCTCGACCTTCACCCCACGCCGGGCCAGACGCTGCGCCGTCTGCCAGACGTAGACGTTCATCCCGCCCGCGTCGCCGGTACCGGGCTGCGCCAACGGCGAGGTGTGCACCGAGATCAACGCGATGCGCCGGGGCCGTGACGAACTCATCCCTTCAGCTTAGAGAAGCACACGGCAATGGTTCGGGTCAGCGCCCCGGTCCGGACGGCCCCGACCGCCCACCATGTTTCACCCGCATGCCCCAGACCTCTCGACTCGGACATTGACACTCAAGCAATAGTGTCTCACTATCACTACATGATGACCACCACGTCTCATGAGTCGCTTTTCCATCTGCGCTCGGGCGCGCAGTGGCGCGACCCGTTCGGCATGTACGCGCGCCTGCGAGCGGAGTCACCGGTCCATCACGTCACCGACGATCCGTCGGGCGCGGACTTCTGGGTGCTGACCCGGCATGTGGACGTCATGGCCGCGGCCACCGACCCGTCGACGTTCTCCTCGGCGGCGGGACTCACCGTCGTCGACGGGGAGATCGAGGCCATCGGCATGGCCGACAACCCGCCGATGGTCATGCAGGACCCGCCTGGTCACACCGCCTTCCGCGCACTGGTCGCGCGCGGCTTCACTCCTCGTCAGGTGCAGTCGATCCGGCCTCGGATCCAGGACTTCGTGACCAGCCGCCTCGACGAGATCGCCCATCGCGGACCCGCCACCCCGGTCGACATCGCACACCTGCTCCTCAAGCCGTTGCCGAGCATGCTGGTCGCGCATTATCTCGGTGTGCCGGAGAGGGATTGGGCGCGATTCGACGAGTGGACCGAGGCCATTGTCGGCGCAGTCGGCGGGGCCGCGGACCCGGGTGCGGGGACCGCGGGCGCCGCGACCGGCGAACTGCTCGGTTACTTCGCCGACCTCATCGCGCAGCGCCGCACCGAAGGCGCCACCGGCTCCGACACCGTCTCCACCCTCGTTGCCGCCGGACGCGCCGACGACGACGCCGGCCTCGTCTCGATCCTCGCATTCGTGTTCACCACGATCGCCGGCGGCAACGACACCACGACGGGCTTACTGGGCGGCTCGCTGGCGCTACTGTCCGAACATCCCGATCAGCGTGCACAACTCGTCGCCGAACCCTCCCTCATCGGCGACGCCGTCGAGGAACTGCTACGACTGACCTCCCCGGTGCAGGGGCTGTGCCGCTCCACGACACGACCGGTGCGTTACGACACCCCCGACGGCTCGGTCGAGATCCCCGCCGGCCGCAAGGTGCTGCTCTGCTACGCAGCGGCCAACCGAGACCCGGAGGTCTTCGGCGCCGACGCCGAGGCCCTCGACGTCACGCGTCGTCCGCGCGGCATCCTCACCTTCAGCCATGGCGACCACCACTGCCTCGGCGCGGCCGCCGCGCGGATGGCGGCCGACGTCACGCTCACCGAACTCCTCGCCCGCTTCCCCGAGTTCGAGGTCGATGTCGACGGAATCGAATGGGCGGCAGGACATTACGTCCGACGACCGACCCGCGTCCCGTTCCGGGCCGGCCCGGTCCACCGATGACCTCGCCCACCGACTGGCTGGCCGCCGACCGCGCCGATCTGGCGGCTACGCGCATCCTCGACACCGCCGAGTCGCTGTTCGTCGCGCGCGGGGTGGCCTCGGTGACCATGCGCGATGTGGCCGACGCGGTGGGCTGCTCGCGCGCCACCCTGTACCGCTACTTCCCCGGTCGCGACCGCCTGCTGGCCGCCTTCGTCGAACGCACGGCGACGATCATCGGCGCCGACGTCGCCACAAGTATCGGCGAGGTCGGCGCACCGGCCGATCGGCTGGTCTCCGCCATCGAGACCGCACTGTCCGGGGTGCGCCGGAACCCGGCGCTGTCCGCATGGTTCGACGCCGAGATGGCCGGCACGTCCACCCAGCTGGCGTTGCTCTCGCCGGCCATCGACGCCCTGGCCACCGGCATCCTGGCCCGGCTGGCACCCGAGCCTGCCGACACCGAGCCTGCCGACACCGACCTCGCCGATCGCGCCGGCTGGCTGGTGCGGGTGATGGTCTCCCTACTGGCCGCCCCGGCGCCCGACGCCGACACCGAACGCGACCTGCTCACCCGCTTCGTCGTGCCGGTCGTGCTGCCCGCGCACTCTCCCGCATAACACGCGCTCACCGGCGAGTGAGCGCCGATTCGTCGCGAAGAATGACGTCCCCTACACTGCATTCGGTAACGATTGTCGTTTTCGCGAAGGGTGCTACTCCATGAAGCGTGCATTGGTCGCCACCGCCGGTCTACTGACCGCCGCGGCGCTGGTCCTGTCGGGTTGTTCGGACGACGGCGGCGACTCGTCGAGTGGCGGTAAGCCGACCGTGGTCACCTCGACCAATGTGTGGGGTTCGGTGGCCTCCGCGGTCGCCGGGAACGACGCCGAGGTCACCGCGCTGTTCACCAACAGCGCCGACGACCCGCACGAATTCGAGCCGTCGGCGTCGGACACCGCGAAGGTCGCCGACGCCTCGGTGATCCTCATGAACGGTGGCCACTACGACGAGTACATGGAGCAGGCCGCCAAGAACAGTTCCGGCACGGTGATCAACGCCTTCGACATCATGGAGGGCGGCCACGAGGAGTCCACCGAGGAGACCGGCACCGAGGAGGGTGAGGGTCACTCGCACGAGGTCAACGAGCACGTCTTCTACAACCTGGCGGTCGTCGGACAGGTCGCCACCGAACTCGGTGAGGCGTTGGCCGCCAAGGACTCCGCCCACGCCGAGACCTACCGCGCCAATGCGCTGCGCTTCAACACCGAACTCGCCGCCGTCCGCAATCAGGTGAGCCAGATCAAGGCCGCCCACAACGGGACCAAGGTCGCCCAGACCGAGCCGCTGGCCGGCTACCTGCTCACCGAAGCCGGACTCGTCGACGTCTCCCCCGCAGGCTTCACCGCAGCCGTCGAGGAGGGCCAGTCGCCGTCGGCCGCCGACCGCGCCGCCCTGCAGGACCTGCTCACCTCCCGCACCGTGAAGGCCTTCATCTACAACACCCAGGCCGTCGACTCGGTGACCGAGGCGTTGCTCACCGTCGCCCAAGGTGCGAAAGTACCGGTCGTGAAGTTCACCGAGACGCTGCCCGACGGTGTCAGCGATTACGTTGTCTGGCAGCGCGGTCAGGTCGAGGCCCTCGCGAATGCGTTGAACTCGTCCGGAGTCTGATGACCACTCCGATCCCGGCCACCCCGAGCCCCGCCACACCGAGCCCGGTCGCGTCGTTTCGCCACGCGCGGCTCGCCTTCGGTGAGCGGGTGCTCTGGGATGAGCTGAACCTGACGATCGAGGCCGGCGAGTTCGTCGCCGTCCTCGGTCCGAACGGTTCGGGCAAGACGTCGTTCCTGCGCGCCCTGCTCGGCCAGTACCCGTTGAGCGCCGGTGACCTCGAGGTCACCGACGCCGTCGGTTACATCCCGCAGCAGCACGCCGACGACGCCGACACCATGGCCCTGCGTGCTCGCGACCTGG
Organism: Gordonia polyisoprenivorans; assembly: GCF_017654315.1. Classification (NCBI taxonomy): domain Bacteria; kingdom Bacillati; phylum Actinomycetota; class Actinomycetes; order Mycobacteriales; family Gordoniaceae; genus Gordonia; species Gordonia polyisoprenivorans. The sequence goes on along the minus strand of NZ_CP072203.1, from coordinate 1,664,065 downwards.
TCGGATTCGGCGTGGACGGGGCTCGGTGGGGTATCGGTCTGCGCGGGCGGGGCGAACGTCGGCGCATCGTCGACGCCGCGCTCGCCGAGGTCGGGGCAACCGCCTACGCCGATGCCCCGGTCGGGGTGCTCTCCGGTGGTGAACAGCAACGACTGCGGGTGGCGCAGGCCTTGACCACCGATCCGCGGTTGCTGCTCTGCGACGAGCCGCTGGCCAGCCTCGACCCGGCCAGCCAGGAACGTGTGGTCGAGCTCATCGATCGCCGCCGGCGCACCGCGGGCACCGCGGTGGTGTTGGTGACGCACGAGATCAACCCGGTGATGCCGTATGTGGACCGGGTGCTCTACCTCGTCGGCGGCCAGTTCCTCGCGGGGCCGCCGGAGAAGGTGATGACCACGGCGACGCTCTCGGCGCTCTACGGCAGTCACGTCGAGGTGGTGCGCGTCAACGGCCGCCTCCTCGTCGTCGGCGGCGAAGAGGGCATCGCACACTGCCACGCCGACGAGGAGCATCCGGCCCTGTGAGTACCGTTCCGGCCACCAGTACCGTCTTGGCCGCCGATGTCGAGCTCCGCGACTTCTGGGACTTCGCCGAGACCGCGCGGCTGCTGCACTACGACTTCGTCTGGCAGGCGCTCATCGCGCTGGCCCTGCTCGGCGCGCTCTCCGGCGTCCTCGCCCCGCTGATCGTGTCGCGGCAGATGTCGTTCGCGGTGCACGGCGCCAGCGAACTGTCGGTCACCGGCGCCGCCGCCGCGTTGCTGGCCGGTGTCAGCATCAATCTCGGCGGGGTGATCGGCGCGGTCCTCGCCGCCGCCGTCTTCGGATTCATGGGAAATCGTGCCCGCGAACGCGATTCGGTGATCGGCGTCGTGATGGCCTTCGGGTTGGGCTTGGGCGTGCTGTTCCTGGCGCTCTACGGCCGCATCGGTGCCGGTTTCGCGTTGCTGACCGGGCAGGTCGTCAGCGTCGGCGTGCACGGGATGACCGCCATCGCGATCACCACCGCCGTCGTGCTGGTCGTGCTCGCCGTCATCTACCGTCCGCTGTTGTTCGCCTCGCTGGACCCCCGGGTCGCGCAGGCACGCGGCGTGCCGATGCGGGCGCTGTCGGTGGTGTTCGCGATCCTCGTCGGCCTCGCCGCCGCGCAGGGCGTGCAGATCATCGGCGCGCTCCTGGTGATGTCGTTGATGATCACCCCCGGAGCCGCCGCCGCGCGTCTGAGCGCCAACCCGACGGTCGTGCTGGCGCTGTCGGTGCTGTTCGCCGAGATCGCGGCGGTCGGCGGACTGCTGCTCTCGTTGGCGCCGCAACTACCGGTCTCGGTGTTCGTCACCACGATCTCGTTCGTGATCTACCTCGTGTGCCGGGCGATCGGGTCGCGACGCCGCCACGCCACCCGCGCCTGACCCGGCCCCGGCACCGGCACCAACGCCGGCGCCGGGGCGTCACTCCTCCGGACCGCCGGGATTGCACATCGTATTGATCATCTCCTGCTGCGACACCACCGAGCGGTCGGGTTCGATGTTCCAGCTCGGCTTGTCGGGCGCGACGATCCGCGCGTAGGTCCAGTGGCAGTCGAACTGGGCGCGCATACCCGGGGTGTCGGCGTTGGGCGCCAGCGCGAGCACCTCGGCCCACGCGACGTCGGCGCCGTTGTCCGAGGTCGTCTTGCGACCCGAGGGCGTCGGATAGATCTGCAGGCTCGGCCCGACCTGCGTCTGCACCCACTGCACGTGATCGATATAGGGCGGGACGTGCACCGGATCGAGCGTCGGGGACGCCGTCGGCTCGATCCACGACGACTCCGTGGGCGCAGCGGACGAGGACGCAGCCGACGAGGCGGATGGCGACGGGGACGCGCTCGGCTCCGAACCCGTCGCAGAGGACGACTCGTCGCCGCAGCCGGCCACGCCGACGAGCAGGACGGCGCAGGCAACGGCGCCGACGACGGAAGCGAGTATTCGGTGCCACGGTTCACGTCTCACCTCCGCGACAATAGTCACCGGAGTAGGCTGCGCGGTGTGCCGAACGGTCGCACTCGCGTACGAACCACGGTCATCAGCATGGTGCTGGCCGTGGTCCTGTTCGGGCTCAACGCCTGCAGCTACCTCAACCCGGGTTCCGAATCCGGTGCCGAGACCACACATTTCGCCGGACGTGTCGACACCACTCCCACCGGTCTACACCTCGACGGAACACCCTGGTGGCCTTCGGGTTTCAACGCCTATCAACTCGGCACCAACTGGGCGGTGAACGCCGGGTGCGGGGCCGAGGTGGATCTCGATCGCTACTTCGGCGCACTGCCGCCGCGCGCACTCACCCGCTTCAACCTGTACTCGATGTTCGCGGTCAACAAGCACACCGGCGGACTCGATTTCGGGCCTCTCGATGCCGTGTTCGCCGCAGCCAGGCGGCACCACCAGATGGTGCTGCCGGTGCTGACCGGTTCGTCGGGCGATTGCGAGGACGGGGTGTTCAAGGACCGTTCGTGGTACGCCGACGGCTGGCGCACCACCCGCGCCGTCGGTGGGATGACCTACGCCGAGTGGATGTCGATCGCGGTCAAGCGTTGGGCCGGCGAAACATCGCTCGCCGGTTGGGAACTCGTCGGCGAACCGGAGACCAGTAGCTGCGGCACGGGCGGTTGTGACCTAGCGCATCGCACCTGTCAACCCGGGGCGGCACAGGTCCTGCGCGACTTCTTCGACTCCGCCGGGGCCGCGTTGCGCGACATCGATCGGCGCCACCCCATGTTCGCCGGCTTCACCGGCGGCGACCAATGCGGCACCACCGGCACCGACATGGACATCGTCGCGCAGTCGCCGCATCTCGACGTGCTCGACTACCACGACTATCGCAACGACGAGGGCATCCCACCGACGGGCAGCGACCTGCGCGCGCGAATCGCGTTGGCGCAACGCCTCGGCAAGCCGATCGTCGTCAATGAACTCGGCATCAAGGCCGGTTCGTGCTTGTCGACCTCGACCCGCGCCGCCGAATTGCGGACCCGTCTCGCCGACATCCGACGAGAAGGCGTCGCCGGGGTGTTGTTGTGGGCGTTCGTCCCCGATCCGCGTCCCGACGAGTGCACCTACGACATCGGCTACGACGACCCCGCGTGGCAGGTGGTCGACGACACGATCGTCTGAGTCCCCGGCCGCGTCGCGCCGGCGGGGCTGACCTCAGCCCGACCGACTCCCCGTCACCCGATACACCCGCCAATCGGGCAGATCGGCACCCTGGTTGCGCACGTCGAGGACCCGCACGGCGATCTGCGCGCCGCTCTCGTACAGCGTCGGATAGCGTTGATTGAGGGCGTCGGACAGGCCGCGCCCGGACGCAGGTACCGCCAGCATGTACTGCACGCCTGCGGCTTTGGGATCGTTGAGGACCTCGACGAAGTCAGAGTCGGACGGGATGACGAACTGTTTGGGCCGTCGCGACTGCACGACGACCGCGAATCCGTAGACGGTGTCGGTGAGCACGCTGCCATCGGGTAGGTCGAGTGAGTCGAGATAGCGCGCCAGGGTACGTTCGGTGGAGAAGCTGCGCACGATCCGTCGTTCGTCGAGATAGCGCTGCGAGACCGAGTCGGGGCGCGGCCACACCACCGAGGACAGCGCGAACTCCTGCGGCGCGTATTTCGGCGAGGTCATCCCGAATGCCGTGGTAGGCAACGACACCAGCATCACGATGACCGCGATGGTGCCGGAAAAGACGTACCGGGTGATCGGACCGCCGGTCCAGTGGGCCACCACAGTGGTGCGCGGCCCCTGCCTGCGATACGGCGACTGACGCCGGGCGGGCACCGCCAGCAGCGAGACCAGTGCGGCCAGCAGGATGACCGTCATGTAGAACCGCAGGAAACCGAAGGTCGAACCCTTTGCGTAGGTGTAGATCTGAAACGCCAGCACCGCGCCGATCATCGCCAGCGGCACCAGCACCGCGTACACACGGCGGTGCCGGGCTCGCACGACCAGGACGAGCACCGCCAGCAGCGGCAACAGGGGCGCGAGGATCGCCAACTCGGTCATCGAGAATCGCAGGGCCTCGCCCGCACCGCTGGATCCACTGCCACCGGATTGCTCGATGATGGCCGCATTGCCGTATTCGGAGGAGAACTGCGCGAACGCATTTCCGGTAATGAGCCATCCGGTGATGGCCCATGCGATGAACGCCACCCCGGACGGCGCGGCCACCAGCACCGCGTCGAGGAAGGTACGGCTGACCCGTTTCGTGCGATCGGCCCGGAAGAAACTGACCCAGGCGACCCCGATCGCGCTCGCCAACGCCGCCGCACCACCGTCGTAGCGGGTGAGGTAGCTCAACGCCAATGCTATTCCGGCGACCGACAATTCGTGGACGTCGTCGGTGTCGACCCACCGCATGAGCCGCCGTGCCGCCCACGCGAGGCAGAACAGGTACGGCGCCTCACTCATGCCGTTGGCGGCGTAGAGCACGATCATCGGGTTCAGCGCGTAACACGCGGTCGCCAGCGTCGCCACCACCGGATCGAGGCCGCGGTCGCGGGCGACGCCGGACACCTGGACAACCGATCCGGCCATGAACGCCGAGGACATGATCACCGCCGAGACCGCGTCGGTGGTCATCTGCGGAATCCACGGGGTCAGCGCGGTGAGCGGGAGTTGCACGATCGCCGTCAGCGGCGTGAAGACGAATCCGATGGCCGCCAGATGCGGACTGCGACTGAACAACACCGACTGCGCGGACTGCACCCGCGAGAGCGCGTCACCGAAGTACAGGTGCACATCGACCGCCAGGTACAACCCCACCCCGCAGTAGAGCGCGAACATTGCCACGAACAGCACCAGCACCCGATTGCGGGTCATGCGCCACCGCCGGTTTCGGGACCAGCCACACCGGTACCACTCGCCGGCCCGGTCTCCTCACCGCCGGAAGCCAACCCGTGCACCGTCTTCTCCCAGTACGACGGATTGAACAGGATCTGCCACATCCCCTTGATCGCGGCGATACTCATCAGCACCCAATACGCCGGCACCAACAGCGCGGAGACCACCAGCTCGCTGCGGTCGTCCTCCCGAATGGCCATCAGGTTCATGTAGAGCGCCGAGCCGTTGCCGAAGATCAGCGAGATCAACGACAGATAGTAGATCGGACCCCAGAACAGGTGCGCGACAACGGGTGGCTGGCCGGCGATCCACATGATCAGGATCAACCAGAAGATCATGTTCATGCACGCGATGAGGGGGGTGCCCGCGATCAGGAAGGTGAACCGGGCCCACGCCACCGGACCGAGGATGTGCCACAACGTGATCGGGTGGCGCATGTGCACCAGCCACGTCTGCATGTAGCCCTTGTACCAGCGTGATCGCTGCCGAACCCAGTTGATCGCATCGACATTGGCCTCTTCGAGGGTCACCGAATCCAGGACGGCGGTGCGGTATCCGCTGTCGGCGATGCGCACGCCGAGGTCGGCGTCCTCGGTGACGTTGAACGGATCCCACGCGCCGATGTCGTCGAGCACGTCCCGCAGGAAGTGATTGGACGTGCCGCCCAACGGGATCGGGGCGCGGCTGACCATCATGCCGGGCAGCAGGAACCCGAACCAGATGCCGTAGTCGGCGGTGAACCAGCGGGTCAGCAGGTTGTCGGTGGCGTTGTGGAAGCTGAGCTTGCCCTGCACGCACACCACCGAGTCGTCGCCGATGGTGCGGAAAACCCATACCGCCCTGCGTAATTGGAGCGGGTCGGGTTTGTCCTCGGCATCGAAGATGGTGACGATGTCGCCGGTGGCGAAGTGCAGACCGTAGTTGCACGCCTTGGGTTTGGTGCGCGGCTGCGCCGGCGGGGTGAGCACCACCGTCACCACGCCGCCCTCGTCCTCCATGGCGCGCGCAGCCCGGATGGTGGGTTCGTCGTCCTCCTCGAGCAGCAGGAGTACCTGCAATTTGTCGCGCGGATACTCGATCGATTCAACCGCCTTGATCAGGTCGCCGACGACCTCGGGTTCACCGTAGGCGGGCACGAGCACGGTGTAGGGCGGCAGGTCGTCGTCGGACAGGGCGCGGGCCTGCTCGTCGGAGACGGCGATGGCCCCGTTGACCAGGCCGCGCCGGAAGATGACGAGGCGGTCGATCAGCGTGACCACGTAGGCGACGGTGGCGATGCCGATCAGGGTGGCCAGCGTCGGGATCGGGAAGAAGCCGACCAACACGACGATGACGAGCAGCAGGGCCAGGCCGCCGTACTGCTGCGGCCGGGAGAACGCGGTGGAGGCCGAGGCGTCGGCGTCGGCGTCGCGGAGTCGTTCGACCGCGTCGTAGAGGGCCTGCTGCCGATAGTCCTCGTCGACGAGCAACTCGGCGACCGGACGCGTCGGCCGGGTGCAGCGGCTCCGCGGGTCGACGTCGGAGCGATGCCGGGCCCGCACGGGCGCTCCGGTGTCCTCGGCACTCACGTCCCGGCCTCTCGTCGGGCCGCCTCGACCTGGGCGTCGACGATGCCGGCGGCCAAGCCCACCAACAGATCCCGGTCCTTGTAGGTGGGGGTGGTGTCGCGGATGGCCGCGTTCCCGCGGAACAGGACGGTGAACATGGTGTTGACGTTGCCGGTGACGGTGTAGGTCGGCGCCGGGAAGTAGGCGTCGGTCTCGTGGTTGTCGACCGACCACAGCACGACCTGCTGGGTGAGACGACCGTTGTTCCACCACCACGACACGACCGTGTAGCTGAGGTAGCGGGCGTCGTCGATCACCGTCCACATCCAGGCACGCACACCGTGCGGCATGGGCACCTCCACCGAGGGACCGAACCGGTCGCCGACCATGTCGTAGCGAAAGATGTAGGGATAGGTCTGCAGCGACAGCGGCCGCCCGGTGTCCACGGAGTCGACGGCCACCCGCCGCGACCGGGACTGCTTGTCGAACCGGGGACTGCCCTGCCGCTGCACCACCATCTGCCGGTACATCACCGATCCCGAGCTGTAGAAGCGCTCGGCCCAGTCGTACCGGGTGACCGACTCCTGCCGCCAGTCGGTGGGCAGGGCCAGCGGCACACCCACGGGCATGCCCGGAATGGTCGCGCTCGGCCAACTCGCCGCCGTCACGGGAACCGGGATGAAGGCGATGACGACGGTCGCCAGCAGCAACAGCAGCCCGGGCCTACGGACCCGGGCCAGCGTCGGCGGATGGACGTTGCGTCCCAGCGGCGACCAGCCCAGCCGATGCCGGTTGCGGTAGTCGAAGTACATGACGAGCGAGGACATCAGCGCCGCGGCCACCGCCGGCACCACCACCAGCAGAACACGCTGCAGGCCTTCGACATAGACGTGCATCACGATCAGGATCACCAGGCCGGTGACCAACGACAGCGCGGCGCCGATGAAGGCCCGTCGACGGTTGCGTCCGACGGCGATGAGCGTCGCGATCGCGGCGACGACGACCATCACCGCGCCCGCGGCGACCGGGCCGCCACCGGCGGTGAGGATCACCACCCGCATCGGCACCGGCCAGATCAGCAGCGCCAGCGCCCAGGTCCATCGGAAACGCATCACCGGGCGCAGACCGAACATCACAATCGCCCCGCCGAGGACGAACAGCCACAACGCCAGCAGGTCCATGTGGGCGGTGATGTAGGCCTGCGAATACCGCGGATTCACCATGAACTGCACCGACACCGACACCAGCAACACGATCGACCCGACGATCGTGTCGGTCTGCCGGTCGTAGATCGGCGGTTCCGGGGTGGGACGCCAGGACTTGCCGATCCCCGCGATCAACACCAGCGCCAGCAGCACGGGAACGTAGATGATGAGCGTCAGCGCGTGCATCTCCGCCAGCACCGCGAGGAGGGTGACCCGGAAGGCGATGACGGTGAGCGCGGCCAGGACCAGCCAGCGCACCGCGAGCACCACCGACGGGTGATCGGCCATGCGCAGGGCCACCGCACCCGGGCGGGCGGACGCGGGTGTGGTGGTCGGCTCGGTCACCGTCATGGTGGGACCATCACCGCTCGTCCGGGGCGCTGTCCGCGTCGCCGCCGGACCGGCGGCGACGCAACACCAGGATCACCGCACCGGCCACGACGACCGCGGCGACGAGCACGCCGACGATGATGCCGATCGTCGCCTCCGTACCGGGCCCCGACGATGCCGACGGACGCGGGGTCGACGCCGCGGCGTCGACGTAGACCGGGTCCTGATCACGCACCTTGATCAGCGCGTCACCGGCGATCGAGGTCCACCGGTTGTCGTCGTCGAGCCAGCGCAGCAGGTCGTCGAGGTCGGAGCCGTCACCGGTGGACGTCGCCACCAGAACCGTCCGACCACCGACCTGCGTCGCCTGCAACGATCCGTACCGCAGCGCCGGGTTCAGCGTGATCTGCGCCGACGAACCGGTCGCGGCAAGCACCGTCACCGTGCCGCCCGATGAGCTGACCGGCAAGGTCAAATCGGGCAGGCCCCGGCCGTCGGCCGAGATCAGCACGGCCGGCTGCTGCGACGACGCGGCGTCGGCCATCGACACCACGTCGAGGCCCAGCGGGATGACCGACAGCCTCTGCAGACCGGCGGCGATCTCCACACCGCGACCGACATCGCCGACATCACCCCTGGTCCAGGCCAGCTTGGCCCACGGCATCAACGATTCGGGGACCGACCCGAGTCCGGCCGGCTGTGGCGGATCGGCGACGTCGCTGGTGATCTCCCCGGCCGAACTCAACGACAGACTCGAGCGGGAACCGTTGCCGCAGCCCTCGTTCACCCCGCCGCGCTCGAGCGTCACGGTGAGTTGGGTGAAGCGGGTGACCGCGTCGTCGGGCAGGTCGACCCAGCTGTTGAAGGTGCCCGAGGAGTCCGTCGGCAGCGTCGAGATGACCCGCCGGCCGATGCGCACCGAGATCACGGCATCGTTGCCGCCCGCCGGCGCATACGAGCCGATGAGCTGGACCCGGATGCTCTCGGACGGACGGCCCAGACGGGTCTGATCGATCCCGACCGAGATCGACGGCCAGGTGTTGGAGACGATCTGCTGATCGCCGATGCCGAGGTCGGCGAGGGTCTGCACGTCCGGCGCGAGCTGCGGGGCGTCGAAGAGGGGGCCGCCGACCGCCGACGAACTCGCGGCGATCGAGGCGAGATTGCTGGTCAGCAGGCGCGCCTGGGCGACGAGCTGATCGGCGGGACCCCCGACGACCAGGTACGCCGAACCCTGCGGGCCGCCGCGCAACGACAGCCCCGCCGGCGCCGAGGAATCGATCACGATCTGGCGTTCGAGTGGTCCGGGAGCCGTGGGCGGCGCGAGATCCGCGCGTGGACGCGCGACGGTGGTCACCGGGACCGACGCGGTTCCGTAGTGCGCGACGACGGCCGCGGCGAGGTCCACGGCCGCCGCACCCTCGGCCTGCTTGACGTCGTCGGGAATGACGAGGGTCAGTTGCCGAAGAATCGGGGGCAGGAATTGTGCGACGGTCTGCGGAATGGCTTCTCGCCCGGTGAACGAGACCACCGCATCGGAGATGGTGAATGCATTGTCGGGGTCGAATTGGCATATTCCCTGAACGGTCAGATAGGCGCGCAGGGTGATGTCGGCGGCGCCTGCGCTGACCGTGACACCGCCCAACGGCAGGACGATCTGCGCGTTCGGCGCGGTCGGAATCGGGGTCCGCGAGATCAGCCGCGAACCCTGCACGACGTCGACCGTGCCGCCGGTGACGAACGACGGCAACGACACCGCACCGCGGAGTTCGTCGGGATTCAGATTGTCGGGCACCGGAATCGACAGCGACACCTCCCCTTGCTGGCCGGGAAAGGTGATGGTCGGCGACGACCCGATCTGTTCGAGGGACATCGGCGGAGGCGGGTCGCCGGGTGCCGCGCGGACCAGTGCTGCGGGGCCGCCGGCGAGGCCGAGGACGAGCAGGCACACGGTCACCGCGCGGACAATGGGGGTGACGCGCACACGAAAGATCATGGTTTCCTTCGACCGCCGGTATTGGACGATGGCGCGATCATCCGAGAATTCTCGCGGTTATCGAGACTGGTGAAGTCACCGTATCGGTAAAGACCGCCGCATGTGCACCTTCGGTCGGGTCGACATACGTGGCGGGGCGCGGCGCGCGGCGGTCCCGACTCGTGCGCGAGAGGACCGATGCCGTTTCGACTCTCAAACGTTCTCACCGCGCTACGGGGACTCTGGGAGCATGGGCGCCATGCCCTCCGAGTCCCGCATCCGACACAGCGCGCCATGTCCCCGACGGCCGCGATGACCCATCCCGGGATCCGGGTCGGCGACCGCGTCGATGCCGGCTGCTACATCGACGTCGACGGCACCTTGATCTGGCATTCTGTCGGCGGTGATCCGGCCGGGGCGCCGACGGTCCTGTTACACGGTGCGTTCGCCTCGGCGGCGACGTGGGGTGCGCAGATCGCGGGTTTCACCGACGCCGGCCTGCATCTGTTCGTCCCCGAGCGCAGCGGCCACGGCCACAGCCCGGATATCGCCGGGCCGTGGTCGATGGACGCGATGCTCGCCCAGGTCATCGGCTATCTCGAGACGGCGGTCGGGGTGCCGGCCAACCTGGTCGGCTGGAGTGACGGCGCGATGCTCGCGCTCCTCGTCGCGCGGGTGCGCCCCGATCTGGTGTCCCGGGTGGTCCTCACCTGCAACTACATCAACTCCGCGGGACGCGATGCACCGGAGTTCTTCGCCCGGATGACCAACCGGGACCCGGATCTCGTCGACTTCCTGCGCGGCACCTACAACGAGGAAAGTCCGGACGGCCCAGAGCATTTCGACGCGGTGTACGCGAAAACCGAGGACTTCCTGATCAACGGACCGGATTACGCGGTCACCGAGTTCGCGGAGGTCGACGCACCGGTACTCGTCGTCGCCGCCGACCGCGGCGTGGTGCACCTCGAGCAGAGCCTGGAACTGTCCCGCACGTTGCCCCGCGGGCGGCTGGCGATCCTGCCGGGCACGCACATCCTGCCGATCGAGTCGCCGGAACTGTTCAATCCGCTGGTGCTGTCGTTCCTGATGTCGGACCCGCCGCGTCAGTGGACTCCGTGAAACAGCGGACTCCGTACATCACCGGACGCCGTGACCGCTGGGTGAGCCGGTCCGCTCAGCCGGTCCGCTCAGCCGTCGAGCGCGGCGACGTCGGACGGTGCCTGCGGTGAACCGCCGGACGCGACGAGGAGTTGGCGCCCCCGATCCCACGCCTGCCGGCGCGACGCGTCCGGGTCGGACTCGACGTGGCTGGTGCGGTCGAGGACCATCACCGGCCGATGCGCCGCGTCGTAGACCGGCCAATCCGGCCCGGGACGCCGCCCGCGGGCGAAATCGCCCCACCGGGACTGCATCTCGTCGACCATCGCGCCGGCGGCACGCCAGTCGGCCGTCGCCAGCCCGGCGAACACCGGCATCCGGTAACCGCCGAACACCGCGAACAGCTCGGTCGCGTGCGTGGCACCGAGCCCGGCGCGCGCGAGGGCACGTGTGTGGAAGTCGAAGCGGTACACATACGTCGGTGCCACCTCGCGATGCGCGTCGGCGAAGGCGGTGACCGGAGCCCAGAAGATGCTGTCGGCGCTCAGCCGCAACTGATCGTCGGCGCCGCCAGCGTACTGGTTCATGATCTCGTCGCGCGCGGTTTCGTCCTCGATGGCCAGCAGTGTCCGCTGGGTGTCGGGGAGCAGATTCCAGAACTTGTCGAAGAGTTTGCCCTCGTCGCGGTTGGTGCCGATGATCAGCGGGACCGGCGCGGTGTTGCCGTCGCGGGCCGCGGCATACGGCGACTGCGGTAGGGACGGCACGCCGTAGACCGGCCCGAACGGGGTCGGTTCGACGCTGTCGGCGTGGCGGGCGAAGCCCATCAGCCGCCCGCCGGCGCGGTGGAGTTCCTCCGGTGAGGCGGCGTCGAGAATCCGGGCCGCCTCGTGCGGGTCGATCGGCTCACGCACGCTGGTGGTGTCGGTGCTGCGCCGCTTCGGGTCGAGCAGCAGTCGCAGGTACTCGTCGGCGAACAGCGCGGCGCTCTCGCGGGAGATCGCCAGGTCGGTGGCCGGGCTCTCGGCGATCGCACGGTGGAACAGTCCGCGGGCGCCGGGCGCGGCGAGCAGGCACAGCACCGAGGTCCCGCCTGCGGACTCGCCGAAGATGGTGACGTTGTCGGGATCGCCGCCGAAGGCCGCGATGTTGCGCTGCACCCACTGCAGGGCGGCGATGTGGTCCTTGAGACCGGGGTTTTCGTCGAAGTGCCGCTCCGGCGTCGAATAGCCGCTGAAATCGAGCATCCCGAACGGCCCGAACCGGTACTGGATGGTGACCACGACGACGTCCTGCGCACGTGCGAGGTGCGTGCCGTCGTAGAGCGGGGTCGCGGCGGTGCCCAGGATGTAGGCGCCGCCGTGGATGAACACCATCACCGGTCGTGGAGTGCTCGCCACGGTGTCGGGGGCGACGACGTTGAGGGTCAGGCAGTCCTCGCTCACCGGCTGAAATCGTCCGAGGCCGGTCGCGGTGAGCAGTTTGTCCTGGATCGCGGCGTCACCGAAGTTCTCGCAGCGCCGCACGCCGGGCCAGGGAGCTACCGGCTGCGGCGCGTCGAACCGCCCACCGCCGACCGGCGGCGCCGCATACGGAATGCCCCGCCAGGCGACGGTGCCACGCCGTGAACGCCGGCCGCGGACCCCGGACACGATCCCCTCCGCGGTCGAAACCCTGGTGTCGGCCACTGCGGTGTTCGGAACTCCCATGGAGTCGAATCTACAATGCGGCAGTGACGTCGAACACTGCGCGTGTGGCCGCCGGGCAAGAGGTCGGGCGGTCGGTCGACCTCAACGCCGACCTCGGCGAGGGCGTCGGCGACGACGAGGCGATGCTGGCGATCGTGACCAGTGCCAACGTCGCCTGCGGCTTCCACGCGGGCACCCCCGCCGAGCTGCGCGCGACGTGCCGCGGGGCCGCGGTGTCCGGGGTGCGCGTCGGTGCGCAGGTCTCCTACCCCGACCGCTCCGGATTCGGGCGGCGCTTCATGGACATCGCCCCGGCGGAGCTCACCGCCGACATCCTCTACCAGATCGGCGCACTGCAAGGGCTCGCGAGATCCGTCGGGGTCGAGGTCACCTACGTCAAACCCCATGGGGCGCTGTATAACTCGATCGTGCACCACACCCGGCAGGCCGATGCCGTCATCGACGCGTTGCGTGAGCTCGGCGCCACCCTGCCGTTGATGGGTCTCGCAGGATCGCCTGTCCTGCACCGCGCCCGCGACGCGGGGCTCCCCGTCATCGCCGAGGCGTTCGCCGACCGCGCCTACACCCCCGACGCCACCCTGGTACCGCGCACCGAACCGGGCGCCGTGCTCACCGACAGTGGCGAGATCGCGCAGCGCGTCGTACGGCTCGTGTCCGAGGGCACCGTGGTGGCCGTCGATGGTTCGGTGCTGCGCGTCGACGCCGAGTCGATCTGTCTGCACGGCGACACCCCCGGCGCCGTCGGACATGCCCGCGAGGTGCGGGAAGCGTTGCGGCTGGCCGGGATTCGGGTCAGCGCCGGGTCATAGCGCGTTACGTCAGGCGCCGCTGCCGTGCGAATTCGGCGAGCACGACGCCCGCGGCCACCGACGCGTTGAGGCTCTCGACGTCGCCGGCCATCGGGATGGACAGGATCGAGTCGCAGGTCTCGCGCACCAGCCGCGACAGCCCCTTGCCCTCGGAACCGACGACGATGACGGTGGGCCCGGTGCCGTCGTAGGCGTCGAGCGTCACGTCCCCCTCCGCGTCGAGACCGACGAGCTGCGCACCCGACTGCGCCCAATCCTTGAGCGTACGAGTCAGATTCGGCGCCTGCGCGACGGGCAGCCGGGCCGCCGCACCCGCCGAGGTCCGCCACGCCACCGCGGTCACCGAGGCGCTGCGCCGCTGCGGGATGAGCACCCCGTGGCCGCCGAAGGCGGCGACGGATCGGATGACCGCACCCAGGTTGCGGGGGTCGGTGATGTTGTCGAGTGCCACCAGCAGCGGCGGGGTGCCGCTGTCGAGGGCATCGCGCATCAGATCGTCGGGGTGGACGTAGCTGTATTCGGGGACCTGCAGGGCGATGCCCTGGTGCATACCGTTGGCCGACAACCGATCCAGCTCACCCTTGCCCACCTCGAGGATCGAGATGGCGCGGTCGGCGGCCAGCTTGACCGCCTCGGCGACCCGGTCGTCGGGATCACTGCCGGTGACGACGTAAAGGGCGGTCGCCGGCACGTCGGCACGCAGGCACTCGACGACGGGGTTGCGACCCAGGACGTACTCGGGTCCGTCGTCCTTGCGCGACCTCGGTCGTCCCGCAGTGGTTTTCGCGGCTGCCTTGGCACGCTTGTGCGCCGGATGGTACGGACGGTCCACGGCTTTCGGGGTGGCCCCACGCCCTTCGAGTCCGCGGCGTCGCTGACCGCCGGAGCCGACGGTCTGCCCCTTCTTGCTGCCGTCCTTGCGTACGGCGCCTTTGCGTTTCGAGTTGCCCGCCATCTACTCCCGGCCTTTCAAGCTCCATTGTGCCCCGTCGGGGGTGTCGGTCACCTCGATACCGGCCTGCGCCAGTCGATCCCGTACCGCGTCGGCGGTGGCCCAGTCCTTGTCGGCGCGCGCCTGCGACCGTCGGGCCAGTTCGGCCTGCACGAGCACGTCGAGTGCCGACGTGGCCGCCGAGTCGTCGGCGGCATCGGAATGCCAGTGCGGGTCCAGCGGATCGACACCCAGGATGCCCGTCATGGCCCGCACCGCCGATGCCGCGGCCAAGGCCCCGGGCCCGTCGCCGCCTTCGAGGGCGGTGTTGCCCTGGCGCACGGTGTTGTGCACGACGGCCAGCGCCGCCGGCACACCCAGATCGTCGTCGAGGGCGGCCGCGAACTCGGCGGGCACCTCACCCACACCGACCTCGGCCACCCGCGAATGTACGCGCTCGACAAAGGATTCGACGCGTCGATAGCCCGCGGCCGCCTCGGTCAGGGCGCCGTCGGAGTATTCCAACATCGAGCGGTAGTGCGCGCTACCGAGGTAGTAGCGCAATTCCACCGGCCGCATGCGCGCGAGCATCGCCGGGATCGACACCACGTTGCCCAACGACTTGCTCATCTTCTCCCCGCCCATGGTCACCCAGCCGTTGTGCAGCCAGTACCGGGCGAACGGGTCGCCGGCGCCGTGTGCCTGCGCGATCTCGTTCTCGTGGTGAGGAAAGATGAGATCCATTCCGCCGCAGTGGATATCGAACTCCGCGCCGAGCAGCGAGGTGGCCATCGCCGAGCACTCGAGGTGCCAGCCCGGACGCCCGGCACCCCATGGGGTGGGCCAGAACGGCTCGTCGGGTTTGGCCGCCTTCCAGAGCGTGAAATCGCGCGGGTCGCGTTTGCCGGTGCCCGCGCTCTCGCCCTGATGGACGTCGTCGAGTTTGTGACCCGAGAGCGCGCCGTACTCGGGCAGGCTGCGCACGTCGAAATAGACGTTGCCGTCGGCGGCGTAGGCGTGGCCGCGTTCGATGAGACGCTCCATGTAGGTGACCATCTGCGTGACGAATCCGGTGGCCCGCGGTTCCCCCGACGGCGGCAGCACGCCGAGCGCGTCATAAGCCGCGGAGAACTCCCGCTCGTGGGTGGCCGCCCACTCCCACCACGGGCGTCCGGCCTCGGCGGCCTTGCGCAGGATCTTGTCGTCGACGTCGGTCACGTTGCGGACGAACAGCACGTCGTCGCCGCAGTGCAGCAACCAGCGGCGCAGGATGTCGAAGGCGATGCCGCTGCGGACGTGACCGATGTGCGGAACTCCCTGGACGGTGGCGCCACACAGGTAGATCGACACGTGCCCGGTGTGCAGGGGCACGAAGTCGCGTACCTCCCGGGTGGCGGTGTCATACAGGCGCAGGGTCACGACGTGCGATTCTACCCGGCGGCGCGAGCCGAACCGTCGTCGACCAGCGCCGTGGCCACCGCGGCGATACCCTCGCCCCGTCCGGTCATGCCGAGCCCGTCGGTGGTGGTCGCCGACACCGACACCGGTGCGCCGAGCGCGGCCGAGAGCACCTCTTGCGCCTCGGCGCGCCGCGGGCCGATCTTGGGACGATTGCCGATGATCTGCACGGCACCGTTGACGACGCGCAACCCCGCCTGCGACACCAGCTCGGCGACATGGGTGAGCATCTGCACACCGGACACGCCCTCCCATTCGGGGCGGCCCGTCCCGAACACGGAGCCGACATCGCCGAGTCCGGCCGCCGAGAGCACCGCGTCGCACAGCGCGTGGGCGCCGACGTCACCGTCGGAGTGGCCCTCGCAGCCGGCGTCGTCGGGGAAGTGCAGCCCCACCATCCAGCATGGCGCGCCCGACTCGACGCGATGGGCATCGGAGCCGATTCCGACCCTCATGTGACGACCTCTCCGGAGTCCAGGATCTGACGGATGACCCGTAGGTCCCAGGGGGTGGTGATCTTCATGGCCATCGGATGGCCCTCGACGACACACACCGGGATCCCGATGCGTTCGGCCAGACCGGCGTCGTCGGTGGCCAGGCCCTCGTCGTCGGCATGTGCGGCGACGAGCGCCTCGCGGGTGAAGCCCTGCGGGGTTTGGATCGCGCGAAGCAGATCTCGATCGACCGTCGTGGTGACCCGTGCGAGATCGGTGTCGAACTGCTCGATCTGTTTGAGCGTGTCGGCCACCGGAATCCCGGGGATCACGGCGCGATGTCCGGCACGGATCGCGTCGATGACCCGACGGAATACGCCGGCCGGGGTGAGTGGACGAGCGGCGTCGTGCACCAGGATGATCCCGGCGTCACCGGCCGCGGCGAGTCCGGCACGCACCGAGGTGGAACGATGCGCACCTCCGGCGACCACCTCGACGTGCGGCGGCAAAAGCAATCGTGCCCGACCGACGAGGTCGGCGGGCACGACAACCACCACATGAGCATCGAGATCGAGAACCTGATCAACACACCGTTCGAGAATGGTGCGCCCATGGAGATCCACAAAAGCCTTGGGAATCGACTCACCGAGCCGAGTTCCCGAACCGGCGGCCGGAATGATCACGCAGACCTGCGAGTTCACACGGCTGTCCTGGGCCGACGACGCCGACCCGGGTGTTGCGGTCACAGCAGACGACGTCTACGACGCCGCGGCGAGAACCTCGTCGAGAATGCTCGTGGCCTTCTCGTCGTCGGTGTTCTGAGCAAGCGAGAGCTCGTCGACGAGGACGCGACGAGCGCGGGTCAGCATGCGCTTCTCGCCTGCCGACAGTCCACGGTCCTGTTCACGACGCCACAGGTCGCGGACGATCTCGGCGACCTTGATGATGTCGCCGGAGATGAGCTTTTCTTGGTTGGCCTTGAACCGGCGAGCCCAGTTGGTGGGCTCCTCGGTGTGCGGGGCGCGCAAAACCTGGAAAACCTGATCGAGCCCCTCCTCGCCGACAACGTCACGCACGCCGACGTACTCGAGCTTGGATGAGGGAATCTGGACGGTCATGTCACCATCGGCAACCTTGAGAACCAGGTATTCGATCTGTTCGCCCTTGATGGTCCGAATCACGATGTCTTCGACCCGAGCAGCACCGTGATGGGGATAGACAACGGTGTCGCCAACTTTGAAATTCAATGTTCCGTGCCCCTTTCGAGTATGGCCAGTCTAACACGGGCGCCCCAGACGGCCCAGACAACGGTGCAGGTCAAGGCCATGATGGGTGCTCGGCCTCGGCGTTTGGGCAGGTGAGGCACCACCCCTTAGCAAGCGTGTCGCCTCTGCGCAAGCGCGGCATCCACAGCCACACTCGCGCCCGCTGTCCGGGTCCGCTCCGTCGGCGACCTCGACGCGACACGGGCCAATCTGGCACCCCGCCGGGATTTTGTGACGCGCGCCCACTACGCTGCGTAGTGCAGCGTTCGTTCACTGCGTTTATGCGTTCGACTACCTGGGAGGAACGGGTGTCCGTGCCAACTCGACTTCGGCGACGACCTTCGACTGCACGACGCTTGGCGTCGGCGACCGCCATCGCGGCTGCGGGCGTCGCCATTGCGCTGGGCACCACCGGTTGTGGTGCGGGACAGATCGCGCAGACCTCCAACATGATGCCCGGGGTCAACGGTGGCGAGGCCACCGCGACCTGGGACAAGGTCGAGATCCGCAACCTCCAGGTGGTCTACCCGGCCGATCAGGCCGACACCGTGTTCGACAAGGGCGGGCCGTTCGAGGTGTCGTTCACCATCGCCAACAGCAGCCCCACCAAGACCTACAAGCTGACGAAGATCGCCGTGTCCCAGCAGGGTGCACCGTCCTCGGCGACGGTCACCATCACCGGCGAGCCGACCATCGCGCCCGGACAGGCAGTGCGCGCGGGCAACCCGGCAAACGTCCTGCCGGACGGCTCGGAGCCGAGCGCCTCCGACGAGTCGCAGAGCAGCACGGCATCGACCACTGCGGAGGCTGGCAGCACCGAGTCCAGCGCGACCACGACCAGCGCAGCCCGGCCGACCTCCGTGCTGCTCGGTGAGTCGGCGATGATGGCCGAACTCGACGGCGCCGGCAAGGCGGTCGCGCCGGGACTGACCACCGAACTCACCTTCTACTTCCAGGTGCAGGACGACAACGGCAACTGGGTCGACGCCGGCACCATCAAGGCCGATGCCGCGGTCGACGCGACCACCCTGGAAACCCGGGTCGATGAGCCGCGCGGCGGCCATGAGGCCGAGGGCGAAGGCGGGCACTGACGCTCGTCCCGGGCGAGAGCGCCGGGCAAGAGGCGCAGACAGATTCGCGGGCCGCACCCTTTCGAGGGTGCGGCCCGCAGTCTTTTCCGCGGGCGTGCGCGGACGTCGACGCCGACGGTCTAGACTCGCCTTCGTGCCCTCCTTCCGCCCACTGGAGTGGCCGGTGTTCCGCCAGCTGCGCACCGGCGACAGGTTCGGCCGGGGTCCGGCCGTGCAGTCGGCGCAGACGCGCGACCTGACACCGCGCACCGCCGACGCCGACGAGGTCGTGCAAAGTGTCTGCCCGTTCTGCGCTGTCGGATGTGGGCAGAAGGTCTATGTGAAGGACGGCCGGGTCATCCAGATCGAAGGTGACCCCGACTCCCCCATCTCGCGCGGACGGCTGTGCCCCAAGGGCGCGTCGAGTGAGCAACTGGTCAACAATCCGATGCGGCAGACCACGATTCGCTATCGGGCGCCGTATGCCACGGACTGGACCGACCTCGACCTCGACACCGCGATCGACATGATCGCCGACCGCTTCGTCGAGTCCCGTCGACGCACGTGGCAGGACACCGACGAGCAGGGCCGGATACTGCGCCGCACGATGGGTATCGCCTCGCTGGGCGGGGCGACGCTGGACAACGAAGAGAACTATCTGATCAAGAAGCTCTTCACCGCGGCCGGTGCCATCCAGATCGAGAACCAGGCGCGTATATGACACTCCGCCACGGTTCCCAGTCTGGGGACCTCGTTCGGACGCGGCGGCGCCACCCAGTCCTTGCAGGACATGGCCAATGCGGATTGCATCGTGCTCATCGGCGGCAACATGGCCGAGGCACACCCGGTGGGCTTCCAGTGGGTGGTCGAGGCACGCGCGCGTGGCGCTCGGGTGATCCACGTCGATCCCCGCTTCACCCGCACCTCGGCCAACGCCGACAAGCACATCTCGATCCGTGTGGGCTCCGACGTCGTGCTGCTCGGTGGGCTGATCAACTACATGCTCACCCATGAGCGGTACTTCCGGGAGTACGTCGTGGCCTACACCAACGCCGCGACGCTGGTGACCGAGGACTACCGCGACACCGAGGATCTCGGCGGTCTGTTCTCCGGGTTCGATCCCGACACCGGCACCTACGATCCGACGACATGGGCCTACGACGACCCGTCCGACGGCAAGGTCGCCTCGCCCGACGGCCACGAGCACGGGGCGTCGGCCTCGGCCCGCGCCGCCGGCGACGAACACGGTTCGGGCGGCCCACCCCTCGAGCACGCGCGGGTACGCCGTGACGAGTCGTTGACCCACCCGCGCAGCGTCTTCCAGATCCTCACACGCCATTTCGCCCGGTACACACCGGAAATGGTGCGCGACATGTGCGGCATCTCGATCGCCGACTTCACTTATCTGGCCGAGGCGATTGCCGACAACTCCGGACGCGAGCGCACCACCTGCTTCGGCTACGCGACCGGCTGGACGCAGCACACCCTCGGGGTGCAGTTCATCCGTACCGCGGCGATCCTGCAGTTGTTGATGGGCAACGTCGGTCGGCCCGGCAGCGGGATCATGGCGTTGCGCGGGCACGCCAGCATCCAGGGGTCGACCGACATCCCGACGCTGTTCAACCTGTTGCCCGGTTACCTGCCGATGCCGTCGGTCGGTAAGCACGACACCCTCGCCGATTACCTTGCCGCCGTGGGTTCCCCACAGCAGAAGGGGTTCTGGGCCTACGCCGACACCTACATGATCAGCTTGCTCAAGGCCTGGTTCGGTGACACGGCGACCGCCGAGAACGACTGGGCCTACGATCTCCTGCCACGTCTGTCCGGTCCCGCGGGGACCTATCAGACGACCGTCGACATGCTCGCCGGCAAGGTCGAGGGCTACTTCGTGCTCGGGCAGAATCCGGCCGTCGGGTCGGCCAACGGCCGCCAGCAGCGAATGGCGATGTCGAAGCTGAAGTGGATGGTGGTCCGCGACCTCAACATGATCGAGTCGGCCACCTGGTGGCGCGACGGACCCGAGATCGCCTCGGGTGAACTACGCACCGCCGACATCGGCACCGAGGTGTTCTTCATGCCCGCGGCCACCCACGTGGAGAAAGCCGGATCCTTCACGCAAACACAGCGAATGGTGCAGTGGCGCCACCAGGCCGTATCGCCGCCCGGGCAGACGCAGAGCGAGTTGGACTTCTTCTACGAGCTCGGCCGGCGTATCCGGGAACGGCTGGCCGACTCGACCGACGAACGCGACCGTGCGCTGCTCGATCTGACGTGGGACTACCCGCTCGACGAGCACGGCAACCCGGAGCCGGAGGCGGTGCTCTCGGAGATCAACGGGTACTTCACCTCCGGGCCGCACGCAGGCGAGAACCTCACGTCGTACACGCAGATGGCGGCCGACGGATCGACCGCGGGTGGTTGCTGGATCTACACCGGTGTGTATGCGCACGCCACCAATCAGGCGGCCCGCCGGGTACCGCAGGGCGGCGATTCGGTCAGCCAGCACGAGTGGGGTTGGGTGTGGCCGGCCGATCGGCGCATCCTCTACAACCGCGCGTCCGCCGACCCCGACGGCCGGCCGTGGAGTGAGCGCAAACGCTACATCTGGTGGGATGCCAAGGCCCGCAGGTGGACCGGCGACGACGTGCCCGACTTCCCGGTCGACAAGGCGCCCGACGCGCGGCCCGATCCGAACCTCGGCGGTGCCGAGGGACTCGCCGGTGACGACCCGTTCATCATGCAATCCGACGGCAAGGCATGGCTGTTCGCGCCGAAGGGGCTCGTCGACGGACCGCTGCCCGCACACTACGAGCCGCACGAGTCGCCGGTGGCCAACGCCCTGTATCCGCAACAGCAGGCGCCGGCGCGGATCACGTTCGCGCGCAAGGACAATCTGGGTGCGCCGAGCGCCGGTGACCGGGGCGACGAGGTCTACCCGTTCGTGTTCACCACCTACCGACTGACCGAGCACCACACGGCCGGCGGGATGAGCCGGTGGTCGCCGTTCCTGGCCGAGCTGCAACCGGAGTTGTTCTGTGAGGTGTCACCGGAATTGGCGGCCGCGCGTGGACTGGTGAACGAGGGGTGGGCGACGATCATCTCGCCCCGCTCGGCGATCGAGGCGCGGGTACTGGTGACCGATCGGATGACGCCGCTGCGCATCAACGGCCGTGAGGTGCACCAGGTGGGCCTGCCGTATCACTGGGGTCAGGGCGGCGACGCCGTCGTCACCGGCGACGCGGTGAACGACCTCCTCGGCGTCACCCTCGACCCCAATGTGCAGATCCAGGAGTCGAAGGTGGCCTCCTGCGACGTGATCGCGGGCCGGCGCCCACAAGGTCCCGCGCTGCTCGACCTCGTGCGCCGCTACCAGGAACGCGCCGGGGTCACCGTGGAGACCGACAACACCCGGATCACCGACCCGGCACACGAAACGGTGTATCCCGAACCCGGCGAACCAGGGAGGTCTGACTAGATGGGCCAATTGTCCGGACCGACCGACCCGACCGCGGACGCCCACTGGGGCGATCGCGAACGGCCACGGAAGGGATTCTTCACCGACACCTCGATCTGTATCGGCTGTAAGGCATGTGAGGTCGCCTGCAAGGAGTGGAACGGAAATCCTCGCGACGGTGATCTCGAGTTGACCGGGATGTCCTACGACAACACCGTCGCCCTCGGCGCGAGTACCTGGCGGCACGTCGCCTTCATCGAGCAGAACCGCGAACAGATCAGTGCCGCACGTGAATCCGGCCGCGCACTCACCGATCTGGGGATGCCCGCGGTGCCGGGCGCCGCCGGGGCACCGACGTCGACCGACAACCCGCGGGAGGTCGGTGAGGTGCAGGGGGTCGCCGGTGTACAGGCTGATGTCGGTCCGCCGGATACCCCCGAGTTCCGGTGGCTGATGTCCTCGGATGTGTGCAAGCACTGCACGCATGCCGGATGTCTGGACGTCTGCCCCACTGGCGCGTTGTTCCGCACCGAATTCGGGACGGTCGTCGTACAACACGACGTGTGCAACGGATGCGGAACCTGTGTTGCCGGTTGCCCGTTCGGGGTCGTCGAACGCCGCTCGGACGGCACCGTCGAACCCACCACCCGCGAGGGCCAGCGCAAGGGTGAGCAGCCCCCGGTGCCCAAACGTGGTGTCGCACAGAAGTGCACGCTCTGCTATGACCGTCTCGTCGACGACGAGACCCCGGCCTGCGCCAAGACCTGCCCCACCACCTCCATCAAATTCGGCGACCACGACGACCTCATCGACGCCGCGCATGAACGGGTGGCACATCTGCACGCACAGGGCATGACCGAGGCACGGCTGTACGGGGCGAACACCAACGACGGCGTCGGCGGTACCGGGTCGGTGTTCCTGCTGCTCGACGAACCCGAGGTGTACGGGCTGCCGCCGGACCCGCGGGTGTGCACCGCCGACCTGCCCAGCATGTATCGGCGTGCCGGGGTCGCAGCCATGGGAATGCTTGCCGCCGCAGCGGTCTCATTCCTCACCGGGCGCGGGCGGTGAGCACCCGATGACCTCCGAGTACGACGCACTGCGTCCGCCGGAGCCGCCACGACGCCGCGACCGCATCCGCAATCGGGTCGCGCGGCGACGGCGTGGCGCCGGCGGGACCGACGGGTCGCGTGAGATGTCGATGGTGCCCGACGCCGAGTTCGAGAAACTCACCGGCGAGGGCTACTACGGCCATCCGGTGGTCAAACCCCCGCCGTGGGGCGACGAGATCGCGCTGTATCTGTTCCTCGGTGGCATCGGCGGCGGGTCGGGTGTGCTGGCTGCAGGAGCCCAACTGACCGGGCGGGATACGTTGCGCCGCAACGCCCGGCTGGGCGGTCTGGCGGCGGTGGGGCTGGGTGCGGTGGCCTTGGTCGCCGACCTGGGTCGGCCGGACCGGTTCTACAACATGTTGCGGACCTTCAAGGTCACCTCCCCGATGAGCGTCGGATCGTGGATTCTCACCGCCTTCTCGGGCGGCATCGGGGTGGCCGCCGCCGCCGAGGTGGACCGGATGACCGGTGAGCGACTTCCGTTGGGGCCGTTGCGGACGGTGCTGCGTCTGGGAGAGGCTCCCGCCGGTCTCGTCGGTGGCGCGTTCGGGCCGCTGCTCGCCGTGTACACCGCAGTCCTGCTGGGCGACACCGCCACTCCCACATGGAATGCGATGCACCGCGATCTGCCGTTCGTGTTCGTCAGTTCGGCGAGTCTGGCGGCGAGCGGACTGGCGATGGTCACCACGCCGGTAGCCGAGGCGCGACCGGGCCGCCGCCTCGCCATCGTCGGCGTTTTCGCCGATGTGGCGGCGACCCGACTCATGGAACATCGCATGGATTCGGTTGCGGCCGAACCACTTCACCACGGCCGGCCCGGTACGCTCATGCGCTGGGCGGAGCGGCTCGCCGTCGTCGGCGGTATCGGCGCACTGTTCTCGGAACGGTCCCGCACGGCGTCGGCGGCCTCGGGTGTTACGTTGCTGGCGGCGTCGGCCTGTACCCGCTTCGGCGTCTTCCACGCGGGCATCGAATCGGCAAAAGATCCGCGCTACACCATCATTCCGCAGAAGCGCCGCCTGGCGGCCCGCCGCGCGGCGGGCATCACCGACGATTCGATCACCACGGGTTACTGACACCGTGGGTCAGGCTCGGCGCCGGCCACTGCCCATTGAGGTGGTGCCGACTCGGGTACTGCGGTGAGCAGATGAACCTATTGCCACCCTGGCGTTTCGCCTCGTACATGGCCAGATCCGCGTCGCGGAGGAGATCGTGGAGATTCCACGACGCGGCGGGCGCACCGGCCACCCCGACACTGATGGTCACCGGCGGCGGCGCATGTGCGTGGACATCACGGCAGAGGTCGGCGGCGATCCGGCATCCGTCGTCGATGTCGCCGTCCAGGACGACGACGAATTCCTCGCCACCGATCCGCGCGGCGATCGTGGCCCGGCCGGCGACCTCCGCCCGCGCCGCAACGTCGGCGATCCGGTTCGCGATCTGCACCAGCACCAGATCCCCGAGTTGATGACCTCGGGTGTCGTTGATCCGCTTGAACTCGTCGACGTCGATCATGATCATCGCGACCCGACCAGTGGTGCTCTGCAGGCGTGGTGCGAACCGTGCCAGCCCACGCCGATTGACCAAGCGAGTCAACGGATCATGTTGGGCGACCATCGCGTCGCCGCCCAGGCGCCAGAACATGAACTGCGCCATCGGGAGCACGAACAGGACGTGAGCAACCGGGGCAACGCCCTTCGACACCGCCAACGCCAGGTGCCCGGCACCGGGCTCGTCCGCCATCCGGATGACGATCGCACACATGACGATCGCAGCGAAGACGGCATGCAGCGCGTGGACCGCCGACGCGCAGTAGAACGCTGCCAGCACACTGACCACGAGGAACACCGAGGTGAGGTGCCAGCGAGTCCGAGCGCGGGATCGGGATGACTCATGCACGCCAGTGCGATGATCACGGCGGTGACCACGAGGATGATGGCCTCGCTGCGTCGACGCGGCGGCAACACCCACCAGCGCACGACGTAGGTGGCCCCGAGCACCACGCCGACCGCGAGCAGCGAGCGAACCACGTCGGTATATTCCCCGGCAGGGCTGAACACACCCCGGCGGCGGCGATCGTCATGATCAGCGTCCCGAGAGAAAAACTGAGCTGCTCGAGACGCATGTGGCCGATCCGCTCCCAGAACGGCAATCCCCACTCGACCTCACCATCACCGACAAACCATGATGCGAACGTCGAAGTGGGCGTGTTCAACCCATCTGGTACCCGCTTCCACCGAAATACCTGCGGACCGCGCGTACGACGCGCCGAGCGGGCGCACGTGGGTCCAAAGACCCCTTCTCCGCATCCGGAGATTCTCGGAGCCTCAGCGCACGCGGATTCCCGCACCGACCACGGTCTCACCGATCACCGGAAAACCCGGCACTTCACCGATCAGCAGAAGTCCGCCAGAGGTTTGTGCGTCGGCGAGGAACAGCAGATCGTCGTCGGTGACGCCGCCCGCGGCGTCGAGATGCGGCCGCACCCAATCGAGGTTCCGTCGGGTACCGCCGGACACGAATCCGTCGCGCAGTGCCTCGAGTGCGCCGTCGATAGCGGGCACGGCCGCCCGATCGATGACGGCACCCACCCCCGATGCACGCGCCAGCTTGTGTAGGTGTCCGAGCAGCCCGAAACCGGTCACGTCGGTCCCGGCGCGCACCCCGGCCGCCAGCGCCGCCTGCGAGGCGGCGTCGTTGAGCGCGGTCATCGTCGCGATCGCAGCCTCGAAGACCTCACCGGTCTGCTTGTGACGATTGTTGAGCAGCCCGACGCCGATCGGTTTGGTCAGGGTGATCGGCAATCCCGCCACCGCGGCGTCATTGCGGATCAGCCGGGCCGGGTCCGCGGTTCCGGTCACGGCCATCCCGTACTTGGGCTCGGGATCATCGATGCTGTGTCCGCCGATCACCGGACATCCCGCCCGCCCGGCCACGTCGAGACCACCCCGCAGCACCTCGGTCAGTAACTCCATCGGCAGCGTATCCCGGGGCCAGCCAACGAGATTGATCGCCACGACGGGTCGGCCACCCATGGCGTAGATGTCCGACAACGCATTTGCGGCGGCAATGGCGCCCCACGTGAGCGCGTCGTCGACGACCGGGGTGAAGAAGTCGGCGGTCGACAGCACGGCGAGATCGTCACGCACCCGAACCGCGGCGGCGTCATCGCCGTCGTCGAGACCAACCAGGATGTCCTCCCCCACCTGCCCGGTCAGCCCGGCCACCGCGGCCTCCAACTCGCCCGGCGGGATCTTACACGCGCACCCGCCGCCGTGCGCGAACCCCGTCAGCCGCAACGCCCCGATGTCATCCACAGCGCTCATGCCCCGATGCTACGGCAATGGACAAAGGCACCCTCCCATTGGTCGAGCACCCTCCCCGATCGACGGGGAACCGTTCTACCCGACGCTCGAGAACCCTTCCCCCCGATGGTCGAGGTGCGAGCCGCGTGCGGCGAGCCTCGAGACCCGGCGAGAAAACAAGCCTCCCAACCACATCCATCAACCACAGCGAAACCCACACCCCTACCACGCCGTACCGACAGAAATTCGGCGCCGAAACACTTTGTCCACAAGCAGAATTGATCAAAATACCCCCTGCGTCGAACATGCTGTCCCGTAGACTGGACCCATCACACCGATCAGCCACCGGGGAGGGGCCCATGATCGAATCCACTACAGTCCTTGACACCGAATCCGTTGATGCCGAAGCAGTCTTCGCCGCCACCGTCACCCAACTCAGCGACCTGCAATGCAACCCGGACATGACCGGACCCCAAGCCTTCGGCGCGATGAAACAAGTCCTGCTACTCCGCAATCTGGTCGATCACCACGCCACCACCCTCGCCGGCGAACTGGACCGACTGGGGGTGGCCGACCCAAGACCACCCGGCTGCGAGAACTGTTGATCAGCATGGGTTTCGCGCCCTCGGTCGCAGGTCGGTACGTGCGAATCTCGGCCACCACCGACATTGATCTACTGCTCGCACATGCTGCTGACGGGCCCATCTCCTCCGAACACACCGACGCGATCGTGCGCGGGTTGGCGCACATCGACACCCGCTGCCCCGAACCTATGGACACCGTCCAGCGGTGCGAGTTTCTGCGGAAGCTGCTGTCGCACTATTTCGCCGGCTTCACCCCCGCCGAGATCAACCTCTACGCGCGGCAACTCGGTAACGAGCTCGCCGCGGAGACCCCCGGCGGGTTACCTGCCGCCGAGGACAAGCGAATCAACTCCTACACCGACCGCATCACCGACGACGGACGGCTGGAAATCTCAGCGAACCTCGACACCATCGCCGGCGAAAAAACCCGCACCCTGATGGAAACCCTGTCGGCGCCAAGCCTCAACCCGACGGCTCCCCCGACCCGCGCACACCCGAACAGATCTGCGCCGCCGCGTTCGAAACGATCGTCGAACTCGCGGCACAAGGATTGGCCGACACCACCTTCTCGGCCACACCCACCAACGGACTGTTGTGGACCTGGTCAGCCGACAACCCGGCACTCGGTGGGGAGTTGCAGAACATGGGTGCCATCACCGAAGCCACCGCGAAACTGCCGTCGTGTGACACCACCATCACCACGATCATGCTCGACCCCCACGGTGTACCGCTCAGTGTTGGCGAAGCAAAACGCTTCTTCACCCCCGGACAACGCAAAGCACTACTCGTCCGGGATCGTGGATGCATCAAATGCGGTGCCCACGCCGGACGCTGCCAAGCACACCATGTGCACCACTGGGCCGACGGCGGTCCCACCGACCTCGACAACGGCTGCCTCCTGTGCTCCAGCTGCCACGACGACGTCCACCACCACCACGGCTGGGACATCATCATCGGCTTCGACCGACACCCCTGGCTCATCCCACCCGCCAGCATCGACCCGAAACGACAACCCGTGCCGTCCTACCACCGACGCACTATGCGCCTCGACGACACCGCAGCCTGACCTACCCTGCCCCACAACCTGAATCCCCTGCACCCGGCATCGCCGGGACCGCATCTGTTGTTTGAGAACTCCATGGAGAAATCCCCGCCCGATGGTCGAGGTGTTCGAGCGTCCGTGGCCCGGAAACCCGTCAGCACAAGGGGTCTCGAGGCTCGTCGCTAACGCTCCTCGGCACCTCGACCACCGGGATGGGAAGGGCCCGTCCATCGGGTAGGTCGGCCACCGGGCGGGAAGGGCGTCAGCATCCGATTGTCAGGCGGGGAAAGGCGCGAGCATTCTTCGATGGCGAGTCGCCTTCCCCCGCTGGTCGAGGTGCGAGCCGCGTGCGGCGAGCCTCGAGACCACCTGCACCAGAGCTGGATTCAGCTCACAGCGCTACCTCAACGGAAGGCGAGGATGTCGTTGCCCCAGGTGGCGCGGAGGTTGTCGTCGAGCCCTTGGACGACGCGATCGTCCTCGTCGATCACCAGGGAATGACGATCGTCGCTGCGATATCGGGGCCACGAGGGCGTCGGACCCGAGTCGAGCCGGACGTCGGGAACACCTTCTCGCACAAACGATCCCCATCGACCGAGGAGGCGTTCGGCAATCTTTTCACCGGTTGCCCGTCCGCCCAGCTTGTAGGTGATGTCCTTGCGTCCGGCGGGCAGATTGCCCCAAGTGTAGTTGAGCTCTGTGCCGTGCGTGGCGCCGAGGCGCAGTACACGGAACATCCTGGGAGCCCAGTCGAATCGGTACATGTACACCGGCGCCACCTCGGCGTGCGCGTCGGCCACCCACAACGTCGGCATCCGGAAAGCCAAGTCCCGCGCAATCCCGAGCCCGGCGGCTTTGGCCTTTCGTGGATACGCCGCGAGTACGGTGCGCTCATCGGGTACACGGAGTTCGGGTTGTTCGAGCGCGATCCGCTCGAACATGGTGCGGATCGTCGGCAGATCGATCGGCATCAACGGGGACTTCATGTAACGGAAAAGCGCGGACTCGTCGCGGTTCGTTCCGATCAGCAGCGGCACCGGGATCGATTCACCGGCCCGGTACACGTCGATCGGATGATGCGGAACCAGATCCCCGTCGACCGTGACCGTGAAGGCCAGTATTCCCGGATTCTCTTGCGGCACTTCGGCGAAGACCTGCATCTGCGCGTCGACAAACTGCGCCGACGACGCCGAGCGCAGATCGCCGGGAATAGCGGCGGCGATACGCTCGGAGACAATCCCCATCCGCTGCGCCGAGGCGACCGCCGTCGCCGGTGAACTCTGGGCGATCGCCCGATGGAACAGTCCGCGCGCGGCCGGGATCGTGAGCAGCGTGGTGACGATCCCACCGCCAGCCGACTCGCCGGCCACCGTCACCTGCGCCGGGTCGCCACCGAACCCGGAGATGTTGTCGCGTACCCACGTCAACGCGGCCAACACATCCGACAACGCGACATTGGTTTCCACGCCGTCGATCACCGGCCCCATGTCGGCGAAGCCGAAGGCGCCGACGCGGTAGTTGATCGTCACCACAACGACGTCACGCTGTGCGGCCATCCGGGTGCCGTCGTACAGCGGTTGGCTGCCGGACCCGAAAACGTAGGCGCCACCATGTACCCACACGATCACCGGTCGCGGTGAGTCGGCGCCGGCCACCGGGGCCCATACGTTGAGGAACAGACAGTCCTCGTCCATCACCGGATCACTACCCAGACCGATCGCCGGATTGCGCGACTGCGGGCATACCGCACCGAACCGGTCGGCGTCGACGACCCCAGTATGCGGAGTCGCCGGACGCGCACGACGCCATCGATTCTCACCCACGGGTGGCGCGGCGTACCGGATGCCCTTCCACAGTTGAATCCAGTGGTCACGAACACCGCGATAGGCGCCCGAGGTGGTCTCCACCACCGGAGCCGAAGAGTCGCCGCCGCCCTGTGTGTCACTCATGCTCAGGCCTCACGCTCAATCGGACAGGACATGCACCGCGGCCCGCCTCGACCACGCCCGAGCTCCGACCCCGACATGGCGATAACCTGAATACCGTTGTCACCCAGATACTTGTTGGTCGTGACATTGCGCTCGTACCCGACCACGACACCCGGCGACACGGTCAAGAAGTTGTTGCCGTCGTCCCACTGCGCCCGGGCCGCCTCGAGCCGATCGATCGGCGCCTTGAGAACCCGCAACGTGTCCACCCCGAGCGCCTCGGCCACCACGGCGAACAACTCGGCATTCTCGGTCACGGTGAAGTGGCCCTGGTCATTTCGCGGGACCAGAGTGTAGGAGCGCAACGTATCCGGCAGATACGGGTAGACACTGAACGCGTCGCGATCGACCTGGGTCATGGCGGTGTCGAGATGCATGAACGCCCGCTCCATCGGGAGTTCGACGACGATGACCTTGTCGACGGCCCCCGACTTGAACAGGTTTTCGGCGAGTACCTCGATGCCCTGCGGGGCGGTGCGTTCACTCATGCCGACCATCACCGTGCGGTTGCCGATGACGAGAATGTCCCCGCCCTCGATGGTGGCCGGTGTATGCCGCATCGGATCGTTGCCGTTGTAGAAGGCGAACTCCTCCGCGGTGAACATCGGATGGAAGTTGTAGATCAACCGCGAGTTGATGGTCTCGCGTTGTCGTGCCGGTTTGGCCATCGGGTTGAGGTTGACCCCGGCATAGATCCACGCCGAATTGTCGCGCTGGAAAAGGTGATTGGGCAGCGGCGCGAGGAGGAAGCCGTCGTCGTCGAGGCTGTGGAGCAGCAGGCTCGACACGCCACCGAGGTGTGGCGCCGCCTCTCGCTTGAGCATGCCGCCGATCAACAACTCGGCCAGCTGATCGGGTGTGCGCTCGTCGAGCAACTCCTGCAGTGGTCCGTCGAGTTCGGTACCGAACTGGGTTTCGGTGATCAGCTCGGCCGCCAGCTCATCGCGCGCACCGCCCTGGGCGAGCGCCTCGGCGAGCAGGTCCTGGTAGAGATGCACCGTCACCCCGAGGTCGCGCAGGATCTGCTGGAACTGCTCGTGCTCCTCCTGCGCCTTCTCGGCCCACATAACGTCGTCGAACAGCAGTCCCTTGACGTTGTCGGGTGTGAGGCGCAACAACTCGATCCCGGGCTTGTGCAGGATGACCTGGGTGAGCGTCCCCACTTCGGAGTCGACGTGGAAAGTCATACGCGAACTCTAATCGCGCACACAGGCCGGCGCGGGACGATGGCAACTCGACGACATCCACTGCGCACCCACCCACACCGACGGCCCGTCCGAAATCACACCGGACGGGCCGCGGTCTGCAGGCGAGCCC
Source organism: Gordonia polyisoprenivorans (assembly GCF_017654315.1). NCBI lineage: Bacteria > Bacillati > Actinomycetota > Actinomycetes > Mycobacteriales > Gordoniaceae > Gordonia > Gordonia polyisoprenivorans. The sequence goes on along the minus strand of NZ_CP072203.1, from coordinate 1,632,559 downwards.
CCTGTCAGGATTGAACTGACGACCGCTCGCTTACAAGGCGAGTGCTCTACCACTGAGCTAAGGAGGCATGCTTGCGCGAGTATATCCGCCGCACCGCCCGCCGCCTCATCGGCACCAGCCAGGCCACGATCGACACCATCGAGCCCGGCAGCATCATGGTGGCGCCCCGGCGCCCGATCGATCGGTTCGACGTCGGGGCCATCACCGAGGTGCTCGACCTGGCGACCAAGATCGGCGCGGTGCTACTCGACTCGGGAACCGGCGCGATCGACACCGGTAGCCAGATCCAGTTCGTCGCGAACATCTACGGCATCGAGGACGTCGATGTGGATGTCACCTACAACACCATCGTCGTCAGTGCCCGACGCGGTGCGACGTTGCCGCCGATCACGACGATGGAGACCGTCCACTACCGTTCGCTGGACTTCACCCGACTCGCGCAGGTCGACAAACTCATCCGCCGCATCCGGGATTCGGCGATCACCCCGGCCACCGCGCACCGGATGGTCGACGCGATCATCGCCGCCCCACACCCTTACCCGTACAAGGTCGCGACTCTCGCGTGGGGCCTGATGGCCGCAGGCATCAGCGTGCTGCTCGGCGGTGGTCCGCTGATCGCGCTGTTGGCGTTCGTGACGACCGGGGTCACCGTCACCATCAATCGGCTGCTCAATCGGATCGGCACCCCGATCTTCTTCCAACAGGTCACCGGCGGCTTCATCGCGGTGGTACCGGCGGCGCTGGTGTTCGAGGGCGGCGAGAAACTCGGGATCGAGATCATGCCGTCCCAGGTCATCGCTGCGGGCATCGTCGTGCTGCTGTCTGGGCTGTCGCTGGTGGGCTCGGTGCAGGATGCCATCACCGGCGCACCGATCACCGGTGTCGCCCGCTTCTTCGAGCTGTTGCTGATGACCGGTGGCATCATCGCCGGCGTCGGCATGGCGCTGCGGATGCTGTCGGCGGTCGGCATCTATCTGCCCGCCATCACCACCACCACCGAGTTCGCCGCCGTCGACATCCCCGCGCGCGTGGCCGCGGGCGCCTTCGCCGCATTCGCGTTCGCGTTGGCCTGTTACGCCGAGCGGCGCGCGCTGCCGGTCGCCTTCATCTCGGGCGTGATCGGTGTCGGCGTGGCCGCGGGCGCCTCGTTCATCCCGGTCGGCGACGTCATCGGGTCCGGTTTGGCCGCGGTCTGCATCGGCATGCTCGGCGGTCTGCTGGCCCGCCGCGCACTCACCCCACCACTGGTCGTCGCGGTTGCCGGTATCACGCCCCTGCTGCCGGGTCTCGCCGTCTACCGCGGTCTGTACGGGCTGCTCAACGATCAGACCCTCGACGGACTCACCTGGGCGGGCAGCGCCCTGGGCGTGGGCTGCGCGCTGGCCGCGGGGGTGACCCTCGGCGAGTTCATCGCCCGCACACTGCGCCGGCCCCAGATCGTCCGGCCCGAATGGGCACACCGGCGCCGCCTGCGCCGACGCCGCCGGATCGAGTGGTGACCGCGAAGCCCTCAGCGGGTGACCGGGTACCATGGGAGGTCGCGCGCACCACACGACGGTGCGACAACCACGACATCCGACGACCGCGGCGCCCCATCCGGGGCCACGACCGAGGGGACATGATGGCAGCAGCCAAAACCACCGACATCGCCGACGAAGAGCTCGAGCCGGTGGCCGACGAGACCGCGATCTCCGCGCGACGCGTCGTCGCCGCCTATGCGACAGACGCCGACGAGTGCCGGATGCTGCTGGCGATGTTGGGAATCGCACCGGGCGAGAACGCCTGACCCGTGACCTCGGAGAGCCGAGCGATACCCGAATCCGGCGCCGAGTTCGTCGTGGTGGCCAACCGGCTGCCCGTCGACAAGTCGGTCGACGCCGACGGCGAGATCACCTGGAAGCGCAGCCCCGGCGGTCTGGTCACCGCTCTCGAACCCATCCTTCGCTCCCACACCGGTGCCTGGGTGGGATGGTCGGGTATCGCCGACTCCGAGGAGAACCCTGAGGTCGAAGGCATCGGCATCCAGGCGGTGCCGCTGTCGACGCAGGAGATCGCCGAGTACTACGAAGGCTTCTCCAACGCCACCCTGTGGCCGCTGTACCACGACGTCATCGTCAAACCCGAATATCACCGCGAGTGGTGGAACACCTACGTCGAGGTGAATCGTCGCTTCGCCGAAGCCGCCTCGAAGGCCGCCGCCGAGGGTGCGGTCGTGTGGGTGCAGGACTACCAGCTGCAGCTCGTCCCGAAGATGCTGCGGATGCTACGCCCCGACCTCAAGATCGGGTTCTTCCTGCACATCCCGTTCCCGCCGGTCGAGTTGTTCATGCAGCTGCCCTGGCGCACCGAGATCGTCGAGGGACTCCTCGGCGCCGACCTCATCGGTTTCCACCTCCCCGGTGGCGCCCAGAACTTTCTCTATCTCGCACGGCGTCTCGCCGGTCAGGCCACCAGCAAGGGCACCGTCGGTGTGCGGTCGCGGTTCGGTGTGGTGCAGGTCGGTTTCCGTACGGTACGGGTCGGGGCCTTCCCGATCTCCATCGATTCCGGCGAGCTCGACACGAAGGCGCGATCCAAGGAGATCCGCAAACGTGCCGCCGAGATCCGCAAGGAACTCGGCAACCCGAAGACGATCATGCTCGGCGTCGACCGACTCGACTACACCAAGGGCATCGACGTTCGACTCCGAGCGCTCCAGGAGTTGCTGGAGGAGAAGCGGATCGACGCCGCCGACACCGTCATGGTGCAGCTGGCGACACCGAGCCGCGAACGCGTGGAGAGCTACATCCAGATGCGTGCGGGTATCGAACAGCTCGTCGGCAACATCAACGGCCGCTACAGCGAGGTCGGCCGGCCGATCGTGCAGTACCTGCACCGCCCGATTCCCCGCGACGACCTCATCGCCTTCTTCGTCGCCGCCGACGTCATGCTCGTGACGCCCCTGCGTGACGGGATGAACCTCGTCGCCAAGGAGTACGTGGCGTGCCGCAGCGACCTCGGTGGCGCCTTGGTCCTGAGCGAGTTCACCGGCGCCGCAGCCGAATTGCGGTCGGCGTATCAGGCCAACCCGTACGATCTCGACGGCGTCAAGGACGCGATCGTCGCCGCCGTCGAGCAGGCCCCCGAAGAAGGCCGACGCCGTATGCGCGCCCTGCGCAGGCAGGTTCTGGCCCACGATGTCGGCAAGTGGGCGGCGAGTTTCCTCGGCACCCTGGCCGATACCACGGAAACCGAGGCGTCGGCGAACCGCGGTGTGCGCCTGCTGGATTCCGAGTCCGACGAGACCGGGACCGACGGGACCGGGACCGACGAGTCGGCCGACCGGCGATGAGCGCCGAGGGCATCCCGGCACCACTGTCCGACGCGCTGCTACGGGCGAGCACAGTGGAGCGGCTGCTGCTCGCATCGGACTACGACGGCTGTATCGCACCCATCGTCTCCCGGCCGCAGGACGCGGTCGGTCTGCCCGAATCGATCGAGGCGTTACGGGCCGCCGCCCGACTCGACCGCACCTCGGTGGCCGTGGTGAGCGGCCGGGCGCTGTCGGATCTCGCCGCGCTGTCCGGTCTCGCCGACGACCCGATCACCCTTGTCGGCAGCCACGGCAGCGAGTTCGACACCGGCTTCGGCCAACCGGTCACCGCCGAGCAGCGCCGGCTCCTCGCCCGGATCATCGACGAGTTCGACTCCATCGCAGCAGAATTCGACGGTGTCACGGTGGAGATCAAACCGGTCAGCACCACCCTGCACGTGCGCAATGCGAGCCCCGCCGACGCCGCGACCGCGCTCGACCGCGCTCGTCTCGGCCCGGCCCGGTGGGACGGGGTCGAGGCCACCGAGGGCAAGGCGGTCATCGAGCTCGCCGTCATCGAGACCAGCAAAGGCCTGGCGCTCGACCTCCTGCGCGACCGCACCGGCGCCGACGTCGTCATCTATCTCGGTGACGACGTCACCGACGAGAAGGCCTTCGCCCATCTGCGCCACGACCACGACATCAGCATCAAGGTCGGTGCCGGTGAGACCGCCGCCCAGTATCGCGTCGGCGATCCGGCGGATGTGGCCGCCGTCCTCGAATTCGTTGCCGCCCATCGCCGCGAGGCGCTCGGCTGACCCGGCGGCCGGGCCACTGGAGCTGCGTCACGACACCGCAGGCTCGGCGACCATCGGGTCGGTGACCGGATCACGCTTGGCCGACTCCCGGATCACCCGGTGGACGAAGCCGAGCTTGCGCACCACCGGTTGCGGGATGTCGAACGGATACAGCGGTGGGCTGCCCATCGCCTGGTTGACGCGATTGAACATGGTGGACAGCCACTTCCAGTCGTACAGCAGTTTCTCGATGGGCTGATCGGCGTACGTCGCCAGCGGCACGATGTCGCGGTCCATCGAGAAACGCACCTGATCACTCTCGAGCATCAGCCCGGACTCCCGGGCGGTGTCGATGGTCCCGGTGATGTGCAGGTAGTGGGCGAAGCACTCAGCGAAGTCCTCCCACGGGTGCATGGTGGCGTACTCGGAGATGAACGAGTCACGCCAATTCGCCGGTGGCCCTTGCCGATAGTGCCGATCGAGCGCGTCGCTGTAGCTCGCTCGTTCGTCGCCGAAGATCTCGCGGCACCGGTCCAGATAGCGGTCGGCCCCGTCGCCGGTCTCGACAAGCACATGCTGGTAGTAGTGCCCGGTCTCGTGGCGGAAGTGCCCGACCATGGTGCGATAGGGCTCGCCGAGTGACACCCGCAGCCGTTCACGATGTGCGTCAAGGGTTTCGGCGAGATCGATGGTGATGACACCACCGGCGTGCCCGATGATCACCTGCTTGCCCTCCGACAGGCTGGACAACAGGTCGAAGGCCAACCCGCCCTTGGTGCGCCAGTAGGGTTCGATCGGCAACCCCAGATCGGCGAGCTGATAGATCACCATCCGCAGATCGAAGGTGGTCGGCGCGAGCTTCTCCACGGCAATGGTGTCCGACGGATCGGGTTGGCGGCGCACCAGCGAATCCGGGAAACACAGTCCCCGCAAACCGATCTCGCCCTCCCCCACCTCCGAGGGCGTCATCCAGTTGCAGCCCGTGCGCGACCAGCTCGAACACCGCTCCCAGCGTCGGCCGTCGATGTCGACGCCGTCCTCGGAGGCCACCACCAGTGATCGGCTCGGCAGGTGCACTCCGACGGAGGTGCCACAACGGGGACAGTTCTGGTTCTCGAATCCCGACAGCGCGTTGCAGATCGGGCACGTCAGTGCGCGCACACCGCTCAGCCTATGCTGATGCGGCCCGTTCCGTCGTCGATGGGCAGATCACCGCGCACCACCGCGGTCACCTGGTAGGAGTCGAGGTTGATCGACCCCTCGTGGTTGTCGAGGAATGCGGTGTCGGCGGCGTCCCGCCCGGTCGAGATGCGCACCAGCCCCTGGCGAGGAGCGAGCCGCGTGGCATCGACCACCACCCAGACGCCGTCGATGAGCGCCTCGGCGACCGCGTGGAAGTCCATCGGATCGCAGCCCGGCGCGTACACGGCGACCAACCGGGCCGGGATGTTCAACGCGCGCAGCAACGCCACCACGAGATGCGCGTAATCGCGGCAGACGCCCGCACCGGCCAGCAGGGTGTCGGCGGCGCCGTCGATCGGGTCACTCGCACCGGGGATGTAATCGAGGCGATCCTCGACGAACGCCGTCACCTGGTTGAGGAGTTCACCCTTCGGCAACGAGCTGTCGAACTGTCCCGCGGCGAATCCGAAGAACTTGTCGGCCTCGGCATATCGGCTGGGGCGCAAGTAGATCGAATGATCGGTGACGGCGACCTGGGCCGGATCGGCGGGCGTGGTCACCGCGGCCCGATAGTCGACGTCGAGCCGACCGGACTCCACCGACAGCCGATGGATACGGCCGCCGTAGTTGTCGACGATCTCCTCCACCGACACCGGTTTGCCGTCGAGGGTGACCTCAAGGGTTTCGTCCAGGGACAGCCCGGGCATGCGGGCCACCGCGATCTGCATCTCGATCTCGGTGGGTGCGGTGACGGAGATGGACATGGTCGCGGCAACGTCGCGAGGGGGGATCGTCATGACTGTCACGGTAGGGCAAAACGCCGGACTCTGCGTCACGGGCACCCGGGCCGCTACGGCCGAGCGCGGCAGTGGCTCATCGCGGAGACCGGATCGGCGTAGATCACGCTGAGCGCCACCACGATTGCCGCACTCTCCTGGACCGACAACCCGAACCGCGACGCCGTGAGCTCCAGCGGCCAACCGATCCTGGACGCGGAGTCGAAGGCCGCCTGCACCGGTCCGAGCCCCTGCGGATGCGCGGCGAACGCATCACCGGCGACGATCACCTCGTCGGGATTGACCGCGTCACGGAAGACGGCGACCACCTCCCCGAGGATACGGGCACGTTCGTCGGTGATCACCGACGCGTCCGGGGAGACGCCGAGGCGCTGCGCAGCGCGGCGTGCGACGTCGACTCCGATCACGTCCTGCAGGGTGGCCGCACCCCCGCACAGGGTCGGGGCGTCGACACCGATGTGGGCGATCGTGCCCGCCCCACGGTCGGGGACCACCACCTGCCCGCCGACGGTCAGGGCCATACCCGTGGTTTCGCGCGCGTAGAAGAAAAGTCCCGTATTCGCGCTGCTGCGAGCCGAACTCAGCAACAGTTCGGCTGCGGCCATGGCCTGCACGTGCTCGCACACCGACACCGGCACGCCGAGCGCCTCGGCGAGTTGCGCCCCGACGGGGACGTTGCGCCAGCCGAGGACGGGATGGTCGACGACACCGCTGGCACGTTCGACGCGCCCGCCCAACGCGATACCGGCCCACAGCAGGCGGCGCCCGGAGAACCGGTCGGCGAGTTCGCGCAAGGCGTGGCAGAGTTCGGCCGCCGACGCGTGCGGCTCGTCGCGCGGGGTGAGTACGGCGTGGCTGTAGAGGGTGCGCCCGCCCAGGTCGGCGATGGCCAGCAGGGTCCGTCGGGCGCCGATGTGCATCCCCGCGACGCAGAGGCTGTCGCGGTCGAGGGTCAGGGGATGCTTCGGCCGACCGATGCTTCCGGCATGGACCAGGTCGCGGCGTTCGACGACGAAGCCCAGTTCGGTCAGCGCGGTCACCTGGCGGTTGATGGTGGCCGGGGACAATCCGGTCTCGGCGGCGAGGGTGTCACGGGTGATGGGCGCACCGACCCGGATGCGCTGCAACACCTGCGCCGCGGGGGTCGTCCCGACACCGAGCGTCGCCGGGATGACCGTGTGCATGACTGCAGAATCTAGCATCGCCGTCGGTGGGCACAGCCCGATCGGCGTCGAAACCGAGTCCGGGCTCGGTGCCGGGCCGGGGCCGCAGGGCCTCACCCGACCCGGCACGTAAACTCACGATCATGAGTGAGTCCACCGCCTCCGAGGTCACCCGCGTCGCCGTCGTTACCGGTGCGAGTTCCGGGATCGGCGCGGCCACCGCCCGCGCCCTGGCCGCACAGGGCTTCCACGTCGTCCTCGGCGCCCGCCGGGTCGATCGGGTGGAGGCGCTGGCCGCCGAGATCGGCGGTACCGGAAAGCAACTCGACGTCACCGACGACGAGTCGGTGGCCCGATTCGTCGACGGTCTGGACTCGGTGCACGTGCTCGTCAACAACGCCGGCGGCGCGAAGGGCCTCGACCCGGTGGCCACCGCCGACCTCGACGACTGGCGCTGGATGTGGGAGACCAACGTCCTGGGGACGCTGCGGATGACCAAGGCGCTGCTCCCGGCGCTCGAGGCGTCCGGCGACGGGCTGATCGTCACCATCACCTCCGTCGCCGCCCTGGAGGCCTACGACAACGGCGCCGGTTACACCTCGGCGAAACATGCTCAGGGCGTGCTGCATCGGACGTTGCGCTACGAACTTCTCGGCAAGCCGATCCGGCTCACCGAGATCGCGCCCGGCATGGTCGAAACCGATTTCTCGCTGGTGCGTTTCGAGGGCGACAAGGAACGCGCCGACGCCGTCTACCAAGGCCTGACGCCGCTGACCGCCGACGACGTCGCCGAGGTCATCGGCTTCGTCGCCTCCCGGCCACCGCACGTGAACCTCGATCAGATCGTGCTCAAACCGCGCGATCAGGCCTCGGCGCGGCGCAACATCAAGACCGGCTAGGCGGACGGGGGCGAGACCCTCAATTCGGGGCGCTCACCGACGAGGGTGCACCGCTCGGGGTCGCGGGCACAGACGCCGACTGCGGGGTGCCCTTGATCGCCGACATCGACTTCCAGGTATCCCAGTCGTAGGTCCAGTCGAAGATGTCGCCGTCGGCCTCGGACAGATCGATCCGGGTACCGGTCACCTCGACGGGGTCACCGTAGATCGCGGTGGCGAAGTACTGCTGCGCGTTGTCCAGCGACAGGTTGATGCAGCCGTTCGTCACATTCGACGAACCCTGCACGCCAACGGTTTCGGGGTTGGCGTGGATGAACTCACCGTTGTTGGAGATGCGCACCGCCCAGCGTTCGTGGACGTTGAAGTACCCCGCAGCCGGGTTGGACATGTAGAAGTCCTCGTACTTCTCGCTGACCACATGGATACCCGAGCGGGTCACGTTGCGGTCGACGTCGCCTTCGCCGTAGCTGCACGGCAGGGTCATCAGCGTCGATCCGTCACGGACCACCACGATCTGGTGGCTGGGCGCGTCGGCCTTGACGATCTGCGATCGGCCGACGGTGTAGTCGCTGGTGACGTCGGCGGCACCGTAGGCCCCGTCGCCGTGATCGAGCCCGTACAGCTTGGCCGACATGTGGATCTTGGTGCCCGGGGTGAGGTACTCCTTGGAGCGCCAGTGCACGCGTGAACCGTTGTCCTCGCCGAGCCAGGCCCAACTGCCCTCCGCAGGGGGTGTGGTGGTCAGGGTCAGTGCGCGCTCGACGGCTTCCTTGTCGTCGACGGTCCCGTCGAACTTGAGGATCAGCGGTGCGGCGATGCCGACTTCCTGCCCGTCGGCGATGTTCACCACGACGTTGAGTTGTTGCTTGGGATCGAGGGTGGTGAACGATCCCTTGACCGGCACCGTCAGTCGATCCTGCCCCACGGCACTGCCCTGCCAGGTGTAGGTGGTGCCGTAGCCGAGCACCTCGTTGACGGTGAAGGTGGTGCGATCGTCGGAGAGCGTGCCGGTGACCGCCTTGCCGCCGGCGTTGACCAGTTTGACGTCGGGGTTCAGCGTGCCGCCCGACGCCTTGACCTCGACCTTGGCGGTCGGGTTGGGTGCGGCGGGGTCGTCGAGCGCAGGCGTGTAGGTGACCTTGACGGTCGGCTGCTTCGACTTCTGGGCGGAGGTGGTGTCGTCGGATCGTCCACAGGCGGCGGCCACGAGGCCCGCGGTGGCGATGCCTGCCGCCGCGAGAACGGTGCGTCGGCTGGGTGTCGGCTGCGTGTTCATGTCGGGACCAGGGTACCGAGACCGGCTGATGAACGGCTCTCTGCCTGCTGTGATTCGGTCAAGACAGCGATGCCGCCGACGCCGGCGACCCACGCAGATGGGCGCGTTCACCGTCGTGGTCGAAGATCGAGAGGACCTCCGCGGGTCCGTCGTCGGGCGCCAACGAATGCGGAACCGTGCATGCGAACTCGGCGGCGTGGCCTGCGGGAATGATGATCGTCCGTTCGCCGAGCCGGAGCCGGATCGTGCCGCTGAGCACCGTGAACCACTCGTGTCCGGGGTGCACCCGCAGCTCGCGGGCGGCGTCCCGAACCGATTCGTCGAGTCGCATCTTTGCCACGGTCACACCGGCCGGGGTGTTGTCACGTGACAAAGGCCACACCGTGATGCCCTCGTTGGAGTGGGGTTCGGGACGGATCACCACGTCGGCGTCGCCGACCGGCTCGACCAGGACATCGAGTGAGGTGCCCAGCGCGCGGGCGATCGGGACGAGCTGATCGAGCGCGACCCGCCGATGCCCGGTCTCGATTCGACTCAGCGTCGACGGACTCAGGTGACAGCGATGTGCCAGCGAATCCAAGGTCCACCCCTTGGCGACGCGCATCGCGCGGATGCGCTGACGGACCACCACATCGATTTCTTGCTCCATGGGCAAGATCGTATGCTCCTTGCGCATCAGATCGCTAGCCTCGACATCATGACCAGCACGCACGGACCAGATCATCGGCACCACGGACGGCACTCGCATGGGACACATGATCATGACGGCACCGACATCGGCGCTCTGCTCGAACTCGATGCCGCGGTCACCGGCACCTACCTCGCCGAGGCGATCTCCCTCATCCGCACCGAGGCCACCCGGCCCATCGAGGTCATCGTCGACGCCGGCGCCGGTACCGGGGTCGGCACCCGCGCCCTCGCAGCGGCCTTCGGTGACGCCGAGATCGTCGCCATCGACGGCTCCCCCGAGATGACCGCACGCATCGACGCCGCCGGACCGGGCACCGTGCGGACGGTGACCGCCGACCTCGACGCCGGCTGGCCGGCGAGCGTCGGGACCACCGACGTCGTGTGGGCGTCGGCGTCGCTGCATCACATCGCCAACCCCGCCGCCTTCCTGCGCACCACACGGAGCCATCTACGGCCGGGCGGCGTGCTGGCGGTCATCGAAATGCCGCATCAGCCCCGCTTCCTGCATGCCGAACCGCCGCACGCCGACCTCGGTGACCGGATCGAGGAGCTCATGCGGGCCAAGGGCGCCAACAGCTTTCCCGACTGGACCGACACGATCACCGCCGCCGGCTTCGAGATGCGCACACGGCACACCGTGAGCATCGACGTTCCCGAACCCACCGCACTCACCCGCGCCTACGCGCAGGCATGGCTCTCCCGGGTGCGCACCGGACTCGCCGACGACCTCACCGACACCGACGCGGCCACCCTCGACGAGTTACTCGGCGACGGACCCACCTCCCTGCGCTGCCGCCCGGACCTGGCTGTACGGGCCGCGCGCACGATCTGGATCGCGACCGTGCCCGCATCCACCACCGAAACGAACCAGGAGATCTCATGACCACCACGGCAACCGAGACCGTCGACGTGGCCATCATCGGCGGCGGCGCAGCCGGGCTGTCCGCTGCGGTGACCCTCGCGCGGTCGCTGCGCACGGTCGTCGTCATCGACGCCGGCGCACCCCGCAACGCACCCGCCGCCGGTGCGCACAACCTCCTCGGCCGGGAGGGCATCGCCCCGATCGAACTGCTGCGCGCCGGACGCGCGGAGGCCATCGGATACGGCGCGATCATCCGCGAGGGCACCGTCACCGCCGTGGCGCGAGCAGAACCCCGGGCCGACAACGCTTTCGAGGTGCACGGCACCGGTGGCTTCGAGGTGCACAGCACCGGTGGCCCCGCCGTCGTCGCCCGCCGACTGCTGATCGCGACCGGACTCGTCGACGAACTCCCCGACGTCGCCGGCCTCACCGAACTCTGGGGCCGCGACGTGCTCCACTGCCCGTTCTGTCACGGCTACGAGGTGCGCGGTCGGCGGGTCGGCGTCCTCGGCACCGGGCCGATGGCCATGCACCAGGCAATGCTGTTCTCCCAGTTGACCTCCCACATCACCCTCATCGATCACGGCATGCCACCACTCACCCCGGAACAGCGGTTGCAGGCCGAGGTACGCGGGATCGAGATCATCGGCGGACCAGTGACGCGGGTTGACGCCGACGCCGACAACCGTTTGCGCGCAGTCCTGTTCGACGACGGACGCGAGCTGGAGCTTGATGCACTCGTCGTCGCACCACGAATGCGCGCGCGAGCCGAGATCTACACCTCGCTCGGCGGCACACTCGAGGACAACCCGATGGGCAGCATCATCCCTGCCGACCGCACCGGACGAACCCCGGTCGACGGGGTCTGGGCGGCAGGCAATTCCGTGGATCTCGCGGCGATGGTCGGGGCGTCTGCGGCCGCCGGGGTGCAGTGCGGCGCGATGATCAACGCCGACCTCATCGAGGAGGACACCCGGCGGGCGATCGGGAGCCGGGTGGCCGGCTGAACACCACTCTCAGCTGAACCGAACTCAGCTGAACACCACGGTCTTGCGGCCGTGTACCAGCACTCGATCCTCGAGATGCCACCGCAAACCCCGTGCCAGGACCAGGGTTTCGATGTCGCGGCCCTGCCGGACCATGTCGCGCACACTGTCGGAGTGGTCGATCCGGGTGACGTCCTGCTCGATGATCGGGCCGGCGTCGAGGTCGGCGGTCACGTAGTGACAGGTCGCGCCGATCAGCTTGACGCCGCGGGCGAATGCCTGGTGGTACGGCCGCGCGCCGATGAAGCTGGGCAAGAAGCTGTGGTGGATGTTGATCGCGCGCCCGGCCCACGCCTCGCACAGTTCGGGGGGCAGGATCTGCATGAAGCGTGCGAGCACCACCGCGTCGGGCGAATGACTGTCGACGATCTCCTCGACCCGATCGAAGGCTGCTCGTTTGGCGCGCGCACCGGACTTCCCGTCGGGTCCGGTGAAGGGCACGTGATGAAACGGCACCCCGAAGCGTTCGGTCAGTCCGCCGAGGTCGGGGTGGTTGCCGATGACCGCGGACACCGTCGCCGGCAGTTCACCACGGTCGGCCCGACCGAGTAGGTCGGTGAGGCAATGGCTTTCCTTGCTGACGAGCAGCACCACCGACTTCTCCTCGCCGGTGTCGGTGACCTTCCACTCGGTCTGCGGTCCCCATTCGGCAGCGATGTCGGCGAATCGGGCCCGCACCTCGTCGAGGGGGATCGTCACCGTGTCGGCGCGGACGGCCTGCCGGGTGAAGAACCATCCGGAGTCCTCGTCGGAGTGGTAGGCGGCCTCGGTGATCCAGCCGCCGATCTCGGCGAGGAAGCTCGAGATCCGCGCGACGATCCCGGTCTGGTCGGGGCAGCCAAGGGTGAGCACATACCGACGGTCGGCACCGGAGGCGTCGGTGGTGGGTACCGCGGTGGCGGGGACTGAGCTGGATGGGACAGCGGTGGCGGGGGTGGTCACGGTCCTTCAGTGTGCCAAGCTCGTCTGTGTGACGATCACCGACCTACGCCGAGCCGATGTCGCGGCCCTCGTCGACCACACCCTGCTCAAGCCCGAGGCCACCCGCGCCGACGCCGAGGCCACCATCGCCGAGGCCGCGGAGCTCGGCGTCTACGCGGTCTGCCTGTCGCCGTCGATGCTGCCGATCGACACCGGTGACCAGAAGTCCTGTGTGGTCGCCGGCTTCCCGTCGGGCAAGCACCATTCGCTGGTCAAGGCCGCCGAGGCGCGCCTGGCCGTGGACTCCGGTGCCGACGAGGTCGACATGGTCATCGACGTCGGCGCCGCGCTGGAACAACGATTCGACGAGGTCTTCGCCGACGTGCTCACCGTTCGTGAGGCCGTCGGTGACGAGACGGTCCTCAAGGTGATCGTCGAGTCGGCGGCGCTGCTCGATCTCGCCGGCGAGGACACCTTGACCGAGGTGTGTGCGCACGCGGCCCGCGCCGGGGCGAGTTTCGTCAAGACCTCGACCGGGTTTCATCCGGCCGGCGGCGCGAGTGTGCGGGCGGTGGAGATCATGCGGGCCGCCGTTCCCGCCCGGGTCGGGGTGAAGGCGTCCGGCGGAATCCGCGATGCCCGCTTCGCCGCCGAACTCATCGCCGCCGGCGCCACCCGGCTTGGGTTGTCGGGCAGCCGTGCGGTGCTGGAGGGCTTCGCCGAATAACGTTCGGCCGCAGACGCTCGGCCGCAGACGTTTCGGCCCGGAGCAACCCGGCGGGATCAGCCCGGAAGAGTTGGGCGCATGGGTGATTCGCGGTCAGAATCCGCCGAAGTCCCCGCCGCCGAAGTCGCTTCCACCACCGAAGTCGTTGCCGCCACCGAAGTCACCGAAACCGCCGCCGTAGTCACCACCGCCCATGTCACCACCGCCCATGTCGCCACCGGCGTCACCGCCACCCATGTCGCCCCCGCCCGCATCGCCGTAATCCCCGGCATCGAGGGCTCCGGCGTCGGTGCCGTCGCCGACACCGTTCTCGAAGGCGGCCGCGTCGTAGTTGACCCCGGCCATGCCGGAGAACAGTGCCGAGAACAGGAACATCGAGCCGACACCCCACGCTCCGGCGACGAGCGCCGGTTTCCACCACGGTTCGGAGTACCAGCCGGCCGGAACCGGTCGGCCGGCGACGCGGCCACCCGGGTAGTAATTCGGGGTGGTCGGCGACGGCGCGGGCGAGGCCTGCACGGTGCGGCCCTCGAAGTCGATCTCACGGTTCTCGGTGACCTCACCCGCACTTTTCTGACCGTCGAGTTCGGGGATCGCCGGTCCCGGGTCCATGCCCATCGCGGTCCGCGCGGCGCGGATGTAGTACAGGCCCTCGATGGCGGTCTGTTTGGCGAGTCGGGCCTGTGCGGGGCTGGTGGCCTGGTCGATCTGTGAGCCGGCAGCGGTGTGCCGTTCGGCGGCGTCGGCGAGCGCCTGCTTGGCCGCCGGCGAGTCACCGACCAGCATGTACACCTGACCGCCGAGCCGTTCGATGGCCTGTCGGGCGTCGGCCTTCGCGTCGTCGAGGGTGCGGGCGGTGTTGGCACCGGAGCGCCGCTGCATCACCACCACCACGCCCACGACGAGCAGGATGACGACGGCGATCAGGAGCAGCTGGCCCACGGGTTCCTCCGGAACGGGGTCGGGAAATCGGACATCTCCCAGCGTACCTGCGAGGTGGTGCGACCCGTCCGGCTCAGAGGATCGAGCAGGTCGGCGCCGAACCCGAGCTCGACGTCGACGCGGCCGCCGACCCGAGATCGACGTTGCTGCCGGTGACGGCGAAGTCGACGCCCTGGTCGGTGACCTTCAGGGAGGTGACCTTGATTTGCTTGGTGAGGTCACCGAAGAGACTGTCGCCGAAGCCGTCGACGAACTGCTGGGCGAAGTCGGCGGGAATCCCGAAGACGAAGGCGCTGGCCTGCTCCACCTGGAAGCGCACCTTGCCCTGGTCGAGGACCGGCTTCATGGTGAGGCTGACCGGCACCGGGAAGATCGCGACCTGTACCGCGGCGTCCACCTTGATCGTGCCGTCGGCGGCGTTGCCGGTGACCGAACTGACCTGGGTACTGCCCAAGATGCCGGAGCCCTCGGTTCCCGTGCCGCCGTTGTTGGTGCCACCGTTGGTCCCGCTGTTGTCGGTCGAGCCACCGGAGAGTTGTCCCTGCTTGCTCAGCTCGATCACCCGCTGGAACGGGACGTACCCGGTGCCCGCGAGCGAATCGACCTTGACCGAGTTCCCGTCCTGGCTGACCCCATCGGCCCGGACGTGCAGTTGCATCTGCGTCGAATTGGAGTCGCTGGTGTCCACCTGGACGTAGGGGTAATCGTTCGAGAACTTTTGCAGCAGAATGGGTTTCTTGCTGATCGACACGTTGGTGGACTGACCGGTCAGCGCGCCAAACTGTTTCTCCAGGCAATCGGTCGCCCGGCTGCGCAAGAAGAGTTCGGTGCCGACGAGCGCGATGATGATCACCAACACCAGTCCGACCGCGCCGAGCGCGATGAACTTTCCCTTGCCGCGTTTCGTCGGCGCGGTCGTGACCACGCCGTCGCCGGTCGGGGGAACCGCATGCGCACCCGTTCCCGGATCCCCTCCGTCCATCGGGTTCTCCCCGGTGGTGAACTGCGCGGTCTGCGGGTGCGCCGCGGGTGGTGGCGGCGTCACCGGGGTCGTGGTGGCGTCGGAAATCTGCGAGTAGGCGCGCGCGTGGCGGGAGGTGGTGGTCGGCTCCCACTGCTCGGTGTCGGGGGCGGGATTCTCTCCCGCACCATGCTGGGCTGAAGTCTGATCCGCCCCCGTCTGCTGTGCCGGAGCCTGCTCGGCCGGTAGCTGCTCGGCCGGTGGCTGCTCGGTCGGCGCGTCTCCTCCGGCGGAGTGGTCGCGCGGCGCGTTCTCCCGACCGACCTGCTTGGTGGCATCCGGATCCTCGGGACCACGAGGGGTCTGCGGATCGTCGGTCGTGTCGTCGGCCATGCACTCCGTCCTAGGGGCGTCGGTCTTGCGTGATCACAGTTCGTACGCGACGGGCGTCGGTTCGATTCGGAATTCCCGCTGGTTGGCGAGGACCGCGAGTTGCTCGCGAGCCTTGGCGACAACACCCAGGTCGAGGTCGTGTACACCCAGCCGTTGCTCCCCCGTGTACGACGCGACCACGCTACCGAAGGGATCTGAGATTTGGCTATGTCCTACGCCGGTCGGCGCTTTCGACGCGCGGAGCTCGTCGTCGGCGGGTTCGGCCTGGCCGACGGCAACGACGTAGGACGTCGAGTCGAGGGCACGTGCGGTGGCCAGTGTCCGCCACTGCTCGACCTTGCCGCGCCCGGCACCCCAGGACGCGGGCACGACGATCACCTCGGCCCCTTCTCGGGCGAGTGCGGTGAACAGTGCCGGGAAGCGGATGTCGTAGCAGGTGGCCACACCGACGCGGACGCCGTCGACCGTCACGGTCCGCGCGACGTCTCCGGGTGCGACAGTGGCTGATTCCCGGAAGCCGAAGGCGTCGTACAGGTGGATCTTGTCGTAGCCGATGCGGGTGCCGTCGGGTGCTGCGACGAGCAGGGTGTTGGCGACCCGCCCGTCGTCGCCGGGGGTGAACATGCCCGCGATCACGGTCACAGAGTTCTCGCGCGCGATCTGCGAGACGCCCGTGGCCCACGGCCCATCGAGGGACTGGGCGACCGGGCCCAGCGGCACCCCGAACCGGCACATCGTCGCCTCGGGGAACACGACGAGAACGGCTCCGTCGGCGGCTGCTGCGGCCGTGTGTTCGGCGACCAGACGCAGATTGTCGTCCGGGTCGGTGCCGGAGGTGATCTGGGCCATCGCGATGCGCATGTGGCCAAACTACCCGCGCGGTGCGACGGTCTCCCAGGGCACGGTCAACAGATTGTCGACGACGCGCCGCCGCGGAATCGCGACGTCGATGCCAGCCTCACGCATCAGCGTGAGGGTCTGTGCCCAGCGTGCGCGTGGCCCGAATACCGTTTGACCGGCGGCGTTGTCCCAGCAGCGGTCGGCGGTGACGAGTAGCTCGTGGATACGCTCACCCGGCACGTTGCGATGGATGAGCGCTTTGGGGAGCCGTTCGGCGAGGTCGGAGGGTCGCGCGGTGTGCGCGGGCGACCAGCACAGGGTCAGGGTGCGCGGCCCGTGGGCATCAAGCAGGACCCAGGCGCAGCGACGGCCGATCTCGTCGCAGGTGCCTTCAACGATCAGCCCGCCGGGTGCCAGTTGCGTCATCATCTGCGACCACGCGGGAGCCACCTCGTGCTCGTCATACTGTCGCAGGACGTTGAACGCGCGAACCAGTTGTGGCCGCACCCCGGCGAGCTCGAAACCGCCGAGTGCGAATCGCACGCCGTCGATCGGGGCGACGATGCGGTCGGGATCGATCTCGAGGCCGATCATCTGCAGGTCGGGCGCGACGGGCCGCAGTCGCCGAGCCATCTCGACACACGTGTCGGGCCGCGCGCCGTATCCGAGATCGACGACGATCGGCCGCGTGACGGCGGCCAGCGCCGCAACGATCGACGGTTCGTGCGCCATCCACCTGTCGACGCGGCGCAGGCGGTTGATGTTGGTGGTACCCCGGGTCACCCGACCGTGAGGTCTCGGGGTGGGTGTCACGCGGTCAGAGGTTCTTGTCGATCCAGTCCTTGGAGTACTCGGCCTCCGCGCGGAACAGATCCACCAGGTTGACCAGCATGAGCTGCTCCAGTTTGCCGTTGACGAACGGGATGAAGACCTTGACCTCGGTGGTCTTGCGGATCGTGCAACCGGTCTCGGTGGGGAACAGTTCCTGCCAGCCCTGCAGATTACCGGGTCCCGCGGGTATCGACGCCGTGTAGTTGCCCTTGGTGTTGTCCGGGTCGAACGGCCCGAACGATTCCTCGCGGGTGATCACCATGTCCTTCATCAGGACGGTCTGGGCGATCGGGGGCAGCTGATCGCGGCCGATGTGCTGTTTGAGCACCACTTTCAGGCCGGTTTCGTCGGACCGGAAGTCCTCCACCTCGCAGTGCGGCGAGATCATCTGGAAGCCCGCCATCATGTCATCCCAATACTGCCGGGTGCTCTGAGCTTCGTAGAGCTTCTCCACCGGATGCGCATAACGCGCGGAGTAGCTGAGACGTCGTGCCATGACGGCCAGGTTACGTCAGCGGTGATCGGCCTCCCAAGTCACCGTCTTCTCCCGTTCGTTGTCGAGCAGGTCCACGAGCTGCTCGATGACGGCGCTCTCGATCTTGCCGCCGACGAAGGGAATCCCCACCTTGGCGCTGCCCGTGTACTCGACGCCGGCCGGGTCACCGGAGACGACCAGGGCGCCCTCGACGTCGGCCGGGGCGCCCGACACCGAGGCGTGCATCGTGCCGTTGACCGCATCCGCGGCCCGGGTGAAGGTCATCGTGCGGGGGATCTCGAGGTCACCGGGGCGCACCTTGGTCACCACCGATGGCAGCCGGTCCTCGGGCACCCCCTGCAGCATTGTCACGGTCACCGTGGTGCCGTCCGATGCGAAGGATTCGAGCCTGCCGTGGCTGGAGTTGGTGGCCTCGAGCAGGTCGTGCCAGTACTGCTCGGTCGATACGACGTCCCAGTAACGGGCGGTTGAGAACGGATAGGACACCGAGTGCTGCAGCGGGCTCGCCATGGGATGAGAGATTACTCGACGCGCGTGCACACGGAACGGGTGCAAACACCGAACTCCGGCAAGTCGGTGGTGCGGTGCCGTCACGGGTTACCGTTGGCCCCGTGACCGAGACTTCGTTGCCGCCCGGCGTCCCACTGGCCGGGCTGACCACCCTGCGGGTCGGCGGCCCGGCACGGGCGCTGCTCCGCTGCGAGGACACCCGATCGGTCGTCGAGGAGATCCTCGCCGCCGACGCCGCCGCCGAGCCGGTTCTACTCATGGGCGGCGGCTCGAATCTCGTCATCGCCGACGCAGGCTTCGCCGGAACCGCCATCCGCATCGAGAGCGGCCGCATCGAGTTCGGGACCGGGCGCGAATCCGGTCGAGCCCACGTCACCGCCGACGCCGGGGTCACCTGGGACGATCTGGTGGCCGCGACCGTTGAGGCCGGTTTCGGTGGGCTGGAGTGTCTCTCCGGGATTCCCGGATCGACCGGTGCGACCCCGGTACAGAATGTCGGCGCCTACGGTGTCGAGGTCGCCGACGTCTTGCGCGAGGTCCAGGTACTCGACCGTCGTTCGGGAACCCTGCGATGGGTCGCCCCGGGTGAACTCGGTCTGGCCTACCGCACGTCGCGGCTCAAGCATCGCGACGAGATGGTCGTCGTTGCGGTGTCGTTCTGGCTCAACGACGATCGCGCCAGTCAGCCATTGCGGTATCGCGAGCTGTCCGCCGCCATGGGGGTCGAGCCGGGCGGCCGCGCCGACGCCACGACGGTCCGCGAGGCGGTCCTGGCGCTACGCGCGGGCAAGGGCATGGTGCTCGATCCCGACGACCACGACACCTGGAGTGCCGGTTCGTTTTTCACCAACCCGATCGTCGGAGCTGATGACGCACCGGCCATTCTCGACCGCATCGCCGCCCGCCTCGGCGCCGACGTCGCCGTCCCCACCTATCCGGCAGCCGATGGCGTCAAGTTCTCCGCAGGCTGGCTCATCGAACGCGCCGGCTACGCCAAGGGCTATCCCGGCCCCGACGCCCCGGTCCGCCTGAGCACCAAACACACACTGGCCTTGACCAATCGTGGTGGCGCCACCACCGAAGAACTTCTCGCCCTGGCCCGCGACGTGCGCGACGGCGTCGCCGACACCTTCGGCATCACCCTGCACCCGGAGCCGGTTCTGGTGAACTGCGCCCTGTAGACCCCGCCCGACGATCGACCCCGCTGGTCGAGGTGCCAAGCCTCTGCGAGCCGCCTTCGTACGCTGGTCGAGGTGCGAAGGAGCGATAGCGACGTAGCCTCGAGACCCGTTGCACCGATGGGTATCTGGGCCACCGTGATACGAATCCAGCGTTGGCTCAATTGGTCTCGAGGCTCGCCGCACGCGGCTCGCACCTCGACCATCGGAGGGCCGTTCCCACCCCGGGTTTCGTGCCCGATGGCCGTCCCATCCCGGTGGTCGAGGTGCCGAGGAGCGTTAGCGACGAGCCTCGAGACCCCTTGTGCCGACAGGATTCCGGGCCACGGACACTCGAACACCTCGACCACCGGGTGGGTTTCTCTATGGAGTTCTCAAAGATCAGATGCGGTCCCGGCTAGGCCGGGTGCGGGGATTCAGGTAGTGGGGCAGGGTAGGTCAGGCTGCGGCGTCGTCGAGTCGCATGGTTCTGCGGTGATACGACGGCACGGGTTGGCGTTTCGGATCGATGCTGGCGGGTGGGATCAGCCGGGGGTGTCGGTCGAATCCCATGATGATGTCCCAGCCGTGGTGGTGCACATCGTCGTGGCAGCTGGTGCACAGTAGGCAGCCGTTGTCGAGGTCGGTGGGACCGCCATCACTCCAGTGGGCGAGGTGGTGTGCTTGGCAGCGTCCGGCGTGTGCTCCGCATTTGATGCATCCGCGATCGCGGACGAGTAGTGCGTTGCGTTGTCCTGGGGTGAACAGCCGTTCTTTGAGTCCGACGTCGAGGGGTACGCCGTCGGTGTTGAGGATGATTTTGGTGATGGTGGTGTCACACGACAACAACTTGGCGGTGGCTTCGGTGATCGGACCCATGTTCTGCAAGTCCCCGCCGAGTGCCGGGTTGTCGGCTGACCAGGTCCACAACAACCCGTTGGTCGGTTTCGCGGAGAAGGTGGTGTCCGCTAGTCCTTGTGCCGCCAACTCCACGATCGTTTCGAACGCGGCAGCACAGATCTGTTCCGGAGTCCGCGGATCCGGGGACCCATCCGGCTGCGGTTTCGGCGCCGACAGGGTTTGCATCAAAGTCCGTGTTTTCTCGCCGGCGATGATGTCGAGGTTCGCCGAGATCTCCAACCGGCCGTCGTCGGTGATGCGGTCGGTGTAGCTGTTGATCTTCTTGTCCTCCGCAGCAGGCAACCCGCCAGGCGTCTCGGCGGCGAGCTCGTTACCCAGCTGCCGAGCGTAGAGGTTGATTTCGGCGGGGGTGAATCTGGCGAAGTAGTGCGACAGCAGTTTCCGCAGAAACTCGCAGCGTTGGACGGTGTCCATAGGTTCGGGGGAGCGGGTGTCGATGTGCGCCAGTCCGCGGATGATGGCGTCGGTGTGTTCGGACGAGATGGACCCGTCAGCGGCATGCGCCAACAACAGGTCGATGTCGCTGGTGGCCGAGATCCGCACGTACCGACCTGCGACCGCGGGTGCGAAGCCCATGCTGATCAACAGTTCTCGCAGTCGGGTGGTTTTGTGGTCGGCCACGCCCAGTCGGTCCATTTCGTCGGTGAGGGTGGTGGCGTGGTGATCGACCAGGTTGCGGAGCAGCAGGACTTGTTTCATCGCGCCGAAGGCTTGGGGCCCGGTCATCTCCGGATTCCATTGCAGGTCGCTGAGTTGGGTGACGATGGTGGCGAAGATTGCTTCGGCGTCAACGGTTTCCGCGTCGAGAGTTTCAGTGGTGTCGATCATGGGCCCCTCCCCGGTGGCTGAGCGGTGTGATGGGTCCAGTATACCTCGCCAGGGTGTTCGACGCAAGGGATATTTTGATCAATTCTGCTTGTGGACAACGTGTTTCGGCACCGATTTTCTGTCGGTGGAGTGTGGTAGGGGGTCCGGATTTCGTTTGTCTTGCTGTCGATGTGGTTGGGAGGCTTGTAGTCTCGCCGGGTCTCGAGGCCCGGCGCCTGGGGCGCCGTGCACCTCGACCAACGGGAAGAGGGGTGCTCGACCATCGGGAAGAGGGGGTGCTCGGCCATCGGGGGGAGGGCGACTAGATCGTCGGGAGTATGCGTCCGCGGCCCCAATGTGCAGAAGCGGCTGGTGCAGCGGGGGCGTCTGCACATTCGGCTCGCGTTCAAGTCGTGCGACGGTCGATGTGGTTGGGAGGCTTGTTGTCTCGCGAGGTCTCGAGGCCCGGCGCTTGGGGCGCCGTGCACCTCGCACCATCGAGGAAAAGGCACTCGGCCATCGGGGAGGACGGGTTGCTCGACCATCGGGCAGCGCAGGTTACTTGAACCCCACCCCACCTACAGAAACCCGACCGCCCGCCGTCCCGTCCCCACCGACGTAGGGTCGGTGCCGAGGCCGGTTCCCAGGAGTTCGGCGTAGATGTCGCGGAAGTCTGTGGTGGACTTGAGGTCTCCGTCGTCCAGGTCGGTCAGACTCGGTTCGTCACCGTAGAAGCCGCCGCGGACGGGGGCGCCGGCGACGAAGACCGGGCCCGCCGTTCCGTGGTCGGTGCCCTGAGAGGCGTTGGCGCGCACGCGACGACCGAACTCCGAGTAGGCCATGACGATGACGTCGCGGCCACGCGGGTCACCGGCCATCCGGGTGAGAAACGACGACAGGGCCGAGTCGACTTCACCGAGCAGATTCTGCTGTGTCTCGCGTTCGTCGGCGTGTGTGTCGAATCCGCCGATGCTCACCGAGTACACCTTGGTCGGCACTCCGGCGCTTACGCACCGGGCGACCGTATCGAGTTGTTCGGCAAGCGCTTTGCCCTGTGCGCCCGCCGACCCGGTCGTCCCCTTCGACGCCGCTCGGACCCCACGCAGCGCCGACGCCGCCTTGTTCTCGGCGGCGTAGGACGTGCAGACCATCTGCTCCGCGGGACTGTCCGGCGCCGACGGCGCTCCCAGTTGCGCCAGCCGCGCGACGACCGGCGCAGCGAGCGGGCTGCCCGTGGGGTCGAGGGCAGCCGCCGTCGACTTCTCCCCGATCGACAGCATCGGCAGCACCGGCCCGATGTTGAGGGCGCGCAATGGATCATCGCCCGTCGCGTCGAGCCATCGTCCGATCCATCCACTCGGCACCGCCGACCCCGGCGACGCGGTCTGCCAGATGTCCATGGAGCGGAAATGACTGTGGTCGGGCTGCGGGTACCCGACACCGCGCACGATCGCCAGGGTCCCGTCGCCCCACGCGTTATGCAGTCCCTTCATCGCCGGGTTCAGCCCAAGCGAGTCGTCGAGGTGCAGCACGTCCTGTGGGGCGTAGGCGAGTTCGGGCCGGTTGTCGTGGTAGGCGCTGTCCGCGTATGGGATCAGCGTGTTGATGCCGTCGTTGCCGCCGTACATGGTGAGGATGACCAGTACTCCGTTGCCCACGACTCGAGGATGCTCCACGCTCGCCCGGTGCAGATCGTCCCAGGTGACGGTCGCAACCCCGCCAGCGGCGCCGAGTGCGGCCAGCACACCGGTGCCGACGAGGAATGTGCGGCGATTGACGTCGATGGTCTTCATGTGGTCCTGCCTCGGATCGCGCGAATGGTGTTCAGACGGTCAGGTATTCGGGGCTGTTGAGGGCGATCGCGGTGAGCGTCACCGGATTCTTGACCGACCCCTGCATCACCTTCACGGTCCGGTCGGAGAATCCACCGATACCGAGCAGATGCGCTGCGGCGTCGATACGCTCGCCCGCGGCGGCGTCGTGGATGGTGGTGACCTGCGCGTCGCGCGCCAGGCGCGTCGCTGCGTTCCAGCGTGTTTCGGCGCCGGCGGTCGACAGCCACGCCTGCCCGGACGGCCAGCCCCCGACGTCGGGTGGGTAGAAGGGCTGCTGGCCCAGCGTCTTGAGGGTGGAGGTTGTTCGTTTGAGTTCGGCAGCACCGGTTTTCGGTTGTAACGCCCGGGTGGCGCCGATGAGCCACTGCACGGGGGAGACCACTCCTGAGGAGTTTCCGAGCTCGGGATCGGTGACGATCGCGGTCACCAGACCGCGCAGATCGCGGTCGGGGCCGTACGCCGAGGTCAGCCGGGTCTGCGCCGCAGCCGACGGTGGTGTATCCCCGGCGAGATGCTGCCACACCCTGGTGGCGACGTAGCCGGCAGAGGTCGGGTGATCGAGCACGGCGTCGCAAAAGCTCGCGGCGTCCAGATCGCCGGTGACGCCCAGGACGGTCTTGGTGCCCGAATCATGCAGCGCCGGCTTGAGTATCGTGCCACCGCGGTTGTCCGGTCGCCACCCGGTCAGGGCCCGTGCACCCTCGCGGACGTCGGTCTCGGTGTACCCGTTGCCGTGTCCGAGGGCGAACAGTTCCATGAATTCGCGGGCGAGGTTCTCGTTCGCGGCGCCCTTGACGTTGCTGGCGCCGTCGAGCCAGCGCAGCATCGCCGCATCGGTCAGCATGGTGTAGGCCAGTGGACGGAATTGTCCGAGTCCCATCGTGCGCAGCTTCTCGTTCTGGGCGAGCATCTCCGCGGCAGAGCCGACCTTGGCGATCGACGTGGCGAAGTGGTTGTGCCACATAAAGGTCAGCTTCTCCCGTTCGGGAACCTCGGCGGCAATCATCCGATTCGTCCACCAGGTCACCAATTGCGCTGTCTGCGCCGAACGTTCGGATTGCACCTTCTTGCGCACCGTGGCCGACGCGGTGCGCGGCACGCGCGCCGGCATGCCGAAGTGCGGTGCCGGGGTGGCATCGACCCCAGGATCGAGCGCGGGTGTGGGCGTCAGCACACGCTGGAGGTAGGAGTCGATCCCCGAGGCCACCACGGCATCGACCTGGGTTCCGGTCGCGCCGAACCCCAACCGCCGCACCACTCTCGCCGCCGCCATCCAGTCGGCCGATTGCGTCATGGCTGCCAGTCTGGCCAACCCCGGTGCCGCCAACCAGGCCATGACGCCGGTCCTTCAGGGAGTCTTCAGCACGACCCTCGCAGATCCGGCATCCCGCCCGTAGCCGGACTGATCGGACCACAGGGCAAACCGTCGGTCCTGTCGGGCCAACCTTCAGAAAGCCTTCAGTTGCCCCGTACTCCCCCGCCCTACGGTGGTCGCCATGTCAGACACCGAGAACCCACAAGAACCCGACAGCCAACCGCACGACGCCACGCCCGACGACCCCACCACCCAGTTCGGTACCGAACCGATGTCGCAGGGGGCGAACCCGACGACGCCGATCGCACCGATCCCGGGTCATCCCGGCCCGTACTCCGGCCCGCCACCCTCCGGACCGCCCCCTTCCGGACCGCCCCCTTCCGGCCCACCACCGTCCGGGCCACCACCGTCGATGCCACCGCAGGGACCGGGCACTCCCGGTCCGGCACCCAAGCCGTCGTTCTGGCACAGTCAGCGCACCGCGCTGCTCACCGGGGTCGCTGCGCTCATCATCGGCGGTCTCATCGGCGGCGGTATCGGGTGGGCGACCGGACACGACGACTCGCACACACAGCCCGTCGCGGCCACCGCCCAGCACGGCAAGAAGACCCACCGTGAGGCCACCTCCGCGGCAAGCCGACGTGGGGTGACCGGCCAGATCACCGCGATCAACGGCCAGACCTGGACGGTCCAGACCCGCGGCGACAAGACGGTGACCGTCGACATCACCGGCGACACCCATTTCGGGACCGAACGGAAACCGCAGCAGCAGAGCGACTTCGCCGTCGGCGACCGGGTCGTTGTCGCCGGGACCCGAAGTGGCGACACCGTCACCGCGCGCATCGTCGCGAAGCGTCCGACGCCGGCCGGCTCCGCGACGCCACAGACCACTGGCGCACCGGCCCCGACCTCGGCGCAGCCGAGTTGATCGGGCACGGTGATCGATGATGACCGAGACGTGACCGCGGGCTGGCAGAATCACCTGACATGAGCGCCACGGTCCTCGTCATCGAGGACTCGACCCCGATCCGTGTCGCTGTGGCCGCGGCACTGACCGAGGCCGGGCATCGGGTCCTCGCATGCCCCGACGGTTCACGACTCGAACACGATCTGGCACAGGCGCGTCCCGACGCGGTCCTGCTCGACGTCATGCTGCCCGGTTCGGACGGTTTCACCCTGCTCGATGTGGTACGGCGGCGCAGCGACGCCGGCATCATCATGGTGACCGCCCGCGACGCCGTCGCCGACCGATTGCACGGCCTCACCGAGGGCGCCGACGACTATGTGGTCAAGCCGTTCGAGATGGCGGAGTTGGTGGCGCGCGTCGGCGCCGTGTTGCGCCGACGCGGCGGGCGCACCGACATCCTCTACGTCGACGACCTCGAGATCGACCGCGACGGCGGGACGGCAACACGCGCAGGTGAGCGAATCGCGTTGACGCCCACCGAGTTCCGGGTACTCACGTACCTCGCGCAGCGCCGCGGCAGGGTGGTCACCAAGACCCAGATCCTCACCGGCGTCTGGGGTTACGACCACTACGACCCGAATCTCGTGGAGGTCAACGTCAGTGCGTTGCGCCGCAAGCTCGAGGCCCACGGTCCGCGACTGTTGCACACCGAACGCGGCCGCGGCTACACCCTGCGCCCGTCATGACGACGATCCGCACTCGACTGACCGGCAGCTCGTTGCGCAGCCGGGTGACTGCTCTGGCCGTCGTGGTGCTCGCGGTGTCGTTGGTCGCCCTGATCGCCATCGGCAGCGCACTGTTCGCCGTCGCGGGCCATCGTGCCGCCGGGGCATTGCTCAGTGATCGGGCCACCCTCGCCCAGCAGTACGCCCGGACCTCACGCACGCCGGAGATCTTCCTGCAGCGCATCGAGGGCCGTTCGGTGCGGGCCCGACTCGAACTCGCCGACGGCGAGGTGTTCGGCCACCCGACCCGCGACGCGGTCGCCCGCCGCGCGATCACCCTCAAGGCGCCCAACTCCTCCTGGGCCGACGGCGCGACGCTGACGCTCGCCGTAGACGGCGATCTGCTCGGCGGTGTGCAGTCGCGTCTGCTGATCGGGATGGCGATCACCGGGTCGGGGGCGCTCGTCCTCACCGCGTTGCTGCTGTGGTTCGGGATGCGTTATGCCCTGGCGCCGTTGGACACCATGACCGATGTGGCGCGCTCGATCGCACGTGGCCGACGCGGTGAGCGCCTCGCCCCGACGCGGACCGACACCGAGCTGGGGCGTACCGCAGCGGCTTTCGATGACATGCTCGACTCGCTGGAGGGTGCCGAGGCCAATCAGCGTGCCGCACAGCAGTCGGTCCGGCAGTTCGTCGCCGATGCGGCCCACGAGTTGCGCACCCCGGTCACCGGGGTGCAGGCGATCGCCGAGACCCTGCTGCAGATGGATGCCGACGCATCCGCCGACGACCGGGAACAGTTGCTGCTGTTGCTCGTTCAGGAGACCCGCCGCGCCGGACGACTCGTCGGCGACATGGTCGATATGGCCCGCATCGATGCCGGACTGGCGCTGCATCCCGAGGCGGTCGACCTCGTCGCCCTCGCCGAAGATCAGTGTCGGCGGGTGGCGATCCTGCATCCGGAGCTGACGGTCGTCGCCACCGGTGACGCCCCGCCGACACTCGCCGACCCCGGCCGGATCTCGCAGATCCTGGCCAACCTCATCGACAACGCCTGTCAGGCCACCCCGGCCGGCGGGCACGTCGAGGTGGCGGTCGCGCACGTACCCACCGAGTCCGGCGGGTGGGTGACCGTGACGGTCAGCGACACCGGACCGGGCGTCCCCGACGCCGACCGCGAGCGGATCTTCGATCGCATGGTGCGCCTGGATGATTCACGAGATCGACGCTCGGGCGGCGCCGGTCTGGGACTGGCGGTGGCGCGCGGGCTGGCCCGCGCCCACGGGGGCGAGGTGCGCCTGCTGCCGCGCACACCGGACGGCGCGACACAGGGTGCGGTGTTCCGCCTGGAGTTGCCGCTCAGACCGACGGGACGCGATCGGTCTGCGGGTTCGGCTGCTCCGCATCCGCGATGACCGCCGCGAGGGTGTCGTCGACGACGGCCCCGGCCTCGATCGTCGACATGTGCCCCACCCCGTCGAGTACGACGAGATCACGCAGGGTTCCGTTGCGCCGCAACACCTCTGCCATCTGCTCGGCGTGTGAGGGCGGGGTCAGACGGTCGGCGCTGCCGACCACGATCGTCGTCGGGACCGTCAACGCGTCCAGCCCCGCGGTCACATCCAGCTTGCCCATCGCCGCACCCCAGCGGGCCCGTGCGCGCGGCGGGCAGCTCATGATCATGGTGTCCACGAACTCGACGTGCGAGGCGCGAGCGGTGGAGCCGAGCGCGATGTACTGCGACATCCGCGGCCCATACGAGCTGCGCGGCACGGGAAGTGGCGCCGAGGTGATGAGCTTGGTGACCGCGGGCGCGAACGGTTTGCTGTAGCGCGGCAGGTCGAGCGGGATGAGCAGGTGATTCTGCATGACCGCCTTGGCCGCGGTGGAGGCGAGGACCACCGCCGACACACGATCGGACACCTTGTGCGGGTACTGCGCCGCCCACGACATGATCGTCATGCCGCCCATGGAGTGGCCGATGAGGATCGCTCGGCGCCCGGGCGGGACGACGGCGTCGAGTACGGCGTCGAGGTCCTGACCGAGGGTCGCGACGGTGGGTCGTTTGCGGCCGAGCTCACTGGCTCCGTGTCCACGCTGATCGTAGGTGATGACGGTGCGTTCACCGGCGAAGGCGTTGATCTGGGGATACCAGTAGGTGGTGTTGCACGTCCATCCGTGCACCGCGACGATCACATCACCGGCGGTGTCGTCACCGCGCGCACCGGGACCGTAGATGACCACGTTGAGCCGGGTGCCGTCGGCGGCGCGGACGGTTCTGGTGTCGCTCGGGGCCGTCGGGGTGGCCAGCAGATCGTCGGGCCCGTCGTCGACGGCCGGATCGCCGTGTAGTGCTTCGCGTACCAGTCCGGCACCGATGGTGCCCACCCCAACCCCGATCAGACCTGCACCGGCGGCAACGCCACCGATGGCCCACCCACGACGACTCATGTGTCCACCCTCTCCCCAGGACACCGGCCGGGCGCGGCGATCAGGACGATCGCGGAGTCGGACGGTGTGTTCGCGGCGTGTCCACCGGCTCCTCGGTGCCCGACGCAGGGCCCTCGGACGTGTCGGGGGACACAGTATCTGATGTAACACTACCCGTTGTCATGTTCTGGGCGCCATCGCCTGCGGCCTCGGGATCGATGCCCGATGCGGGTCCGTCGGCGACGTCGGCGCCGGGAACATCGGTGGCTGGGTAATCGGTGGCCGGAACATCGGTGTCGGCGACGTCGAAGTACGTCGACGCCTCGCCGATCGCCCGGGTGATCTCGTCGTCGAGCGCCTTGCGGAACGTGGTCTCCACGATCTCGTGGGCCATCGGCCGGACCGTCTGGATCAGTTCGGCCATCTTGCTGACCTTGGCCTCGCCGAGGGTCGGCAGGTTCTCGTTGAGGTACTTGTCGGTGATGATCGAGACGAAACTGCGGGCCGCATCCTCGAGATCGTCCTGCACACGCACGAAGCGGTCGAGCAGCACGTCGATGTCGACGCCGCTCTTGACCAGCACCTCGGCACCCTCGAGGACCTCCGGGTTCTTGATCGCGTAGTGGGCGCCGTCCTTGACGAGCAGCCCGAGTTTCTGGCTGAGCGCGATGGAGCGCTCGCTGGCGTTGAGGGTCTTGCGCAGCTCGGTGAAGGTGATCGTGGCCGCGCGCTTGAAGTTGCGGAACCGCCCGCCCTTGGTGGGCGCGCCACGCAACACATGCTCGACCTTCATCCCGTAGTGGGCCGCGTGCAGGAGCTCACTGATGGTGGCAAAGGTGTATCCGCGTTCGAGCATCCGCGAGATGAGATTCAGGCGATTGAGGTGATCGTCGGAGTACCAGCCGGTGCGACCGCGGATCGTCGGCGGCGGCAGCAGCCCGCGATCCTGATAGACCCGGATGTTGCGGACGCTGACGCCGGACGCCTCTGCCAGGTCGTTGATCCGATACTCAGCCACGAATGACAGTGTATTCGCCGGATGTCGTACGCCCGGCGACCCGCGCCCGACGACTCGTGTCTCCCGTCGGTCATCCGGCAAAGAGCGCTCTAGTCATCCGGCCAGCAGCACGACGCCGGTCGCCACCAGCACACCCACCTTGACGACCTCGGCGGCCACATAGATCAGGTGCGCGTGACTGCGCGGGCCGTCGGCGTCTCCGGCGGCGAGCACCTCGTCGGAGCGACGGTTCAAAGCGGGCCGGATGCCGACGAGTTGGACCGCCAGGACCACCACCGCAACCACGGCGAGGATGCCCGCGGGTTGCCCCACCCAGCCCCCGGCGACCGCGCACACGATCAGCGCGAGCGCCGCCCCTGTCTCGACGGCGTTGAGCGCACGGAACACCAACCGCCCGATCCCCAGACCGAGCGGGATGGTGATGCCCGGAGCACGGAACTTCAGTGGCGCCTCCAGGAACGAGATCGCGAGCACCATGCCCAACCAGACGAAGGTGACCGCGGTCGCCACCGCGTATGACGCACTCATCGAGAGGTGCCGGTGCGCAACAATTCCGGCCCGAAGGTCTCGAAGTGGATGTGTTCTGACGGCACATTCCGGTCGAGCAGCTGGGTGCGAATCGAGTCGAGGAATCCGGTGGGGCCACACAGCATGGCGTGGACGCCGTCGGCGAGATCGATACCGTCCAACGACATCCGGCCGGTGCGCACCGCGTCGGACACCAGATGGTCGGCGCCGTGCTGATACCACTGGTAGAGCCGTGCCGAATCGATCTGCTCGACGAGGGCACCGAGTTGTCCACGATGAGGCTGACCGGCCCGCGAGTGGTCGGCATGCAGGACCGTCACCGGGCGGTCGGTTCCGGACTCGGCGAGTGCGGTCAGTAGCCCGATCACCGGTGTGCACCCGATACCCGCCGATGCCAGCAGCAACGGCGAATCATCCTCGGGCAGAACGAGATCACCGAACGGCATCGAAACGTGCACGGAGTCGCCCTCGAAGACGTTCTCGTGCAGATACGCCGACACCTCGCCGGCGAGTTTGACGCTGATCCGCCACTCGTCGCGCGCTCGCGGCGTGCCGATCAGGCTGTACTGGCGGATCTGATGCGCGCCGTCGGCCAGCGGCACCTGCACCGAGATGTACTGCCCGGGAGAGAATGCCGGAAGATCCGCGCCGTCGGGCGCGGCCAAGGTGAACGACACCGCGTCCGGGGCCACCTGATCGCGTCGGGTCACGACGAGATCGCGCCACACCGCACCGGGTTCGACGCCGGCCGCGGCGTACAGGTCGGCTTCTTCGCGGATCAGCACATCGGCCATCTCCCAATACAATTCGTCCCACGCATTGGCGACCTCCGGGGTCACCGCGGCACCGAGCACCTCGACGATCGCGGCAAACAGGTGCTCGTGGACAATCGAATACTGATCGCGGGTGACCCCGAGGGACGCATGCTTGTGCGCGATGCGGTCGATGATGAAGCGCTGGCGCCGCAGATCGGGTTCGAGTTGCAGCTTGGCGAAGGCCGCGATCGACCCGGCCAACGCCATCGGCTGTTCACCGGACCGCTGGTGGGTGCGGTTAAACATGTCATCGAGCAACGTCGGGTGAGCTGCGAACATCCGCGCGTAGAAGTTCGGGGTGATCTCCCCGAGTGCGCCGTCGACGGCGGGCAGGGTGGCCGCGATGACCTCGCGAGTGGGCATGGTGAGCACGACGACTCCGATCTGATCTGTTCCGCCCGGCGGCGGAATCGTTTGTTGCCGAACCTATTCGGCTTGACTGTAGGGTTCGGCCCGAGGGGGTTCGGCCTGACTGTGGGACGTCGCCTCGGCGCGACGCGGGATGTCGAGGGAGAGCAGGACCGCTCCGGTGGGGTCGGTCACGAGGTCCCCGACGGTCACGTCGTCGAGGCTGTCGAAGAAGGCACGGCGGGCGGCGGCGAGCGCACCGCGCAGTCGGCACGCCCGGCGCAGTGGGCACGGCGTTTCACCGTCGCAGTCGACGACCTCCCCGTCACCTTCGAGACTGGCCGCGAGCCAACCGATTCGGGCCGTGCGGCCCAGCTCGGTGATCACCAGCCCACCGGAGCGACCCCGCCGTGAGTGGACGACGCCGAGTTCGGCGAGACGGCCGGTCACCTTGGTGACGTGCGTATAGGGCACGGCCATCTCCTCGGCGAGGACCCGAGTGGTCATCGACCCGTCCGAGACGGCCAGGCGCATCACCACGCGCAAGCCGATGTCGGTGAAGCGGGTCAGTTGCATGTGATCATCAGATCATAATTTGCATCCGAGATGCATATTAAACGCCTGTGGTGCTCGTCACTCGTCGGTGCGGGCCATCGCCGGCGTCGTGGCATACGGGAACCGCCCGCGACCGTCACGAGGACGGTCGCGGGCGGTTGGCGAAACCTGCGCGGCGCAGACGGGTGGGCGGACCCCGGGTTCAGCTCACCGGATCTTGCGGAACCAATGCTTGTTCTGAATGGAGTCGACGCGCGGCCGGACGTCGACGAGGTACACGATCAGCGCGACGACGCCGATGAGGTAGAACAGCGTCGGCGCCTGGAACAGCCAGATGAACAGGGTCGCGAGGGCCAGCAACGACACCCAGAGCACCTTGCTCTGCTTGTCGACCGCAGGGAAGGCGTCTTTGCGCTGCATGGACGCGTGGACGAGGGCGACGATGGCCGCGACACCGGCGACCACGGTCAGCACCCACAACACGAGGTTCTGACCTGCGGCGAGGACGTTGACGAAATTCACGCAACCACTCTAGCTTTCCCTGTCGGTTTTGTCGGACGCGCGCGAGCTCAGGAGCGCGTCGACTTGCGTGCGGACGTCTTCTTCGCTGGGGTCTTCTTGGCGGCGGTGGTTTTTGTTGCGGTGGTCTTCTTGGCGCCGGTGGTCTTCTTGGCTGCCGTCTTCTTCGCCGGGGTGGTCTTGGCCGCAGTCTTCTTGGCTGCCGTCTTCTTCGCCGGGGTCTTCTTGGCGGGAGCTTTCTTCGCAGCGGTCTTCTTGGCCGGAGTCTTCTTGGCCGGAGCATTCTTGGCCGCCGTCTTCGTGGCCGCCGTCTTCTTCGCAGGGCTCTTCGTGGCCGCTGCCTTCTTCGCGGCACTCTTCGTGGCCGCTGTCTTCTTCGCCGCTGTCTTCTTCGCGGGCGCCTTCGCGACGACGGCAGCCTTCTTCGCCTCGGCTTCCTTGGCCGCAACCTTGACCGGTGCGGCCCGCTTCGCCGGCGCCGTCTTCGTCGCCGGCGCCGTCTTCTTTGCCGGCCCAGCCTTCTTCGCCGCGGGCAGCGCCTTGGTGGCCGAACCCTTTGCGCGAGCGGCTTTCTTGGCGGTTCGCCGCGAGGTCAGTTGTCCCACACCGGTTCCGCGGGCGGCTTGACCGCTGATCAGTTTGGTCTGCGTCGCGAGGGTGCCCAGCGCGTCTTCGGTGAGGGCGACGGCGTCGTTGTAGACCTTCTCCAGTTTCGGGAGGTTCTCACCGACGAGAGGTTGGGCCTTGAGTCGGTCGACGACCTCTTCGGTGCGTTCGGACAGCGATGCCAGCAGCGCGGCCGCAACCGCGAGGTAGGCGTCGGCGACCTTGCGCAGTTCTTCCGGGGAGAATCGCGCGCGTAGTTCTTCGATCTCGGCGGGCAGTTCGACGGGCAGGGAGGCGAGTTTGCTCTTGGCCTCCTCGAACGTCGCCAGCGCGGCGGCCAGCGTCTCGTCGAGAGTGGACTGCGCGGAATCGACTCGCTCGGCGACGCGTTCGGTGAGATCCTCACGCGACTCGGTGATCCGCTCCTGGGCGGACTCGATGCTCTCGGCGATCTTGGTCTGGGCCTGCTCGGTGGCGGCCTCACCGCGCTCACGAAAATCGTTGAGCAGGGCCGACACTTGACCCAACGCTGTCGACAACGGGTTGTCCGGCATGATCGGAACTCCTCGATTCGCTTGTGCGGGTGGTGAATCGACCGCCCGAGTCACCCAGTGGTCACTCGTCGGGGATCGGCTCGTCGGTGGCGTTCTCCTTGCGGAAGGACTCGTAGATCTCGAGCAGCATCTGCTTCTGGCGTTCGCTGATCGAATCGTCGGCGATCAACGCATCGCGCACCGGGCTGGCCGGACGTTCTTCGAGGATCCCGGCCCGAACGTACAGCACCTCGGCCGACACCCGCAGGCCCTTGGCGATCTGCGCCAACACATCTGCCGAGGGTTTGCGGAGTCCGCGCTCGATCTGGCTGAGGTAGGGATTGCTGACGCCGGCCCGTTCGGCCAACTGCCGCAACGACACCTCTGCGGCCATTCGTTGGGATCGGATGAACCCACCGATGTCCTGTGCCGCGGTTGCGACCGCATCCGAGGCCACCGCGGTGACCGCGGTGACGGCTTCCACGGTGTGTCCGACGCCGCCGGTGTCGCGGTCGTCCTCGTCGGGGCTCGACGCGTCGTCGACGGGATCGTCGCCGTCCGAGCGGTGCTCGTCGGACGTGCTCTGGTGGGGCCTCTTCGCTGTCATGTCACCTCCCGTGGCTCGCCGAGCCCAGTATCGACCCCAGTGCTAACACGTGCAAGCACAGTGCATGCAGCGCGGCGCGGCGTCGTGGCCCTCACTCGGGACCGGTCAGGGGAAGATGAGCACCGAGATCGTGTAGATCGCCAGTCCCGCCAGTGATCCGACGACGGTGCCGTTGATGCGGATGAACTGCAGGTCGCGCCCCACCTGGAGTTCGATCTTGCGGCTGGTGTCCTCGGCGTCCCAGCCGCGCACGGTCTCGGTGATGACGGAGATGATCTCTCGCGAATAGTTGGTGGCAACGTGGTTGGCGACACGTGCGACCCACCAATTCATCTTCTCCTGCAGCGGCCGGTCGTCGCGGATCCGCTCGCCGAGGTTGATCGCGGCGTCGGTCAGGGTGTTGCGCAACGTGCTGTTCGGGTCGGCGAGCATCTGCTCGATGACGGCCTTGCCGGTGTTCCAGGCGGTCGATGCCGCGCCGGCCACCTCCTCGCTGCCCACGAGTTCGCGTTTGATGTTCTCGAACCGGGCGACCATCTCCGGGTCGTTCTGCAGGTCGTCGGCGAACTGCTCGACGAATTCGTGCATCGACCGACGCATCTCGTGATCCGGGTCGGCACGGACCTTGTAGGTGAAGTCGACGAGTTCGCGGTAGATCCGATCGCCCATCAGGTTGGTCACGAACTTCGGTTTCCAGGCCGGTCCGACGTCGCTCTCCACCACCCGGTCGATGAGGTCCTGGCTGCCCAGCGCCCAGTCGTGGGCGCGGTCGCACAGGAGTTGGAAGACCGGCTCGAGGCGGTCCTCGGCGATCAGCTGGTGCAGGATGCGGCCGATCGGCGGCGCCCACTCGGGTTCGGCCGCCCACCGCAGGGTGGCCTGGATGAACTGCTCGATGTCCTCGTCGCGCAACATCTCTGACGCGAGCTTGATGGCGCGGGCAGCCTCGTCGGACACCCGTGGGGCGTTGTTCGGATCGGCCAGCCAGGTCGCAACGCGACGCGGCAGATCCAACTGCTCGACGCGCTGCACGATCACCTCGGGCGTCATGAAGTTCTCTTCGATGAAGCCGCCGAGCTGATCGCCGATGTCGTCCTTCTTCTTGCGAATCAGGGCGGTGTGCGGGATCGGGATGCCCAGCGGGTGCCGGAACAGCGCCGTCACCGCGAACCAGTCGGCCAGCGCGCCGACCATGCCGGCCTCAGACGCCGCACGCACATAGCCGACCCATGCGGCGACGTCGGCGCCGTCGCGGTGTTCGAGGTAGCGGGTGAACAGGTAGATGACAGCAGCTACCACGAGGAAGCTGGTTGCCAGCAGTTTCATCTTGCGCAGGTCGCGGCGGCGGCGTTCGTCGGACGCGGAACCGCCCGAGGAGAACCCGGGCGCACTTGCCGACGCGGCCCGATGCCTGCCGGTACCGGAAACGTCCGTAGTCACAGTTGACACCCATCCATTTCTACCCGCCGGCAGCGACTACGCTGGCCGGGTGATCGCAAATCGTCCCAGTCCGGCCGCGGCGGCGCGCGCCGCGGTGTCGGCGGCGACGAACGTGACCCGCGGAATCGAGCAGGCGCTGCTGGGCGGGTCGGTCGAGGAACGCGTCAAACCCGACGGTCGTCGGCAACGCTGGGAAAACCACAAACGGGAGCGCCGCACCGAGCTGACCGACGGCACGATGGCCGCCGTCCGTGAACTCGGCGCCGACGTCGGGATGGACGAGATCGCCCGGCACATCGGCGTTTCCAAGACAGTGTTGTACCGCTATTTCACCGACAAGAACGATCTCGGGGTTGCCACGACGGTGCGGTTCTTCGAGACCACCCTGATGCCGCGGCTGATCGAGACCATCACCGACGAGGTCGACGAGTACACCCTGACCCGCACCGTGATCAACGTCTACGTCCGTGCCGTCGCCGACGAACCCGCGTTGTACCGGTTCGCGTTGTCGGCGTCGCCGAGTTCGTCGGTGACCTCAGCGGAGTCGGAGAAGCTGGTGGCGCAGTTGCTCACGTCGACCATCGTGATGCGGCTGGCTGAACGCGACGGTGATTCGGCGGGCGCCCAGGTGTGGGCGTACACCCTCGTCGGCGGTATCCAGCGTGCCGTCGATTGGTGGATGGGCGAACGATCCATCGGCGTCGACGATCTCATCGACTATCTGACGATGATGGTGTGGAGTTCGATCGTCGGGGTCGCCGCGGTGAACGGTTCCCGTACCGCATTCATGGCCGATCCCCCACCGCTGCCCGATCACGACGGGACCGAAGGACATCGGGACAACCACGAGCGCGGTTCGGCCGACGACGAGGCCCCACTCCGGTGAGTCGGGTGGCATTGGTGACCGGCGCCAGTCGCGGTGTCGGTCTCGGGGTTGCCACCGCACTTCTCGACGCCGGCTGGACCGTCTACACCACCGCGCGCAGTGGGCGCGGTCCCGACGGAGCCCGGGTGATCACCTGTGATCACACCGACGACGCGGCCGTCGGCGAGGTTTTCGAGACGATCGACGACGCCGAGGGTCACCTCGATCTGCTGGTCAACAACGTGTGGGCGGCACCGCGCGGGTTCGGCGGATTCAGCGAACCGTTCTGGCAGCGGCCGGTGAGCGACTGGGATTCGTTGATCGGGGTCGGACTGCGCGCCCATTACGTGGCGTCGGTGCACGCCGGCCGGATCATGGTGGCCGCCGGGTCGGGTCTCATTGTCAACATCTCGTCGTTCGGGACACGCGGTCACCTGCACTCGGTGCTCTACGGCATGAGCAAGGCGGCACTGGACAAGATGGTCGCCGACATGGCCGTCGAACTGCAGGGCACCGGCGTTCATGCGGTGTCGTTGTGGTTGGGCCTGATCCGCACCGAGTTGCTGCTCTCCCTCGGCGTCGACGAGTTCGCGGGCTTCTCGTTACAGCGCGCCGAGGATCCCGAGTTCGTGGGTCGGGTCATCGCGGCGCTCGCCGACGACCCGGCGCTGGCCGACCTGACCGGACACACCCTCATCAGCGCGGAGTACGGGCGCGAGCACGGAATCGTCAACAATGATGGCGCGCAGCCCGATTCGCATCGCCAGGCGTTCGGCGGCGGACCACTCTACCCGCCGACTTGACCCGCGACCCTGGTCGTGTTGGGTACCCTCTGGATCACACGACGAGGAGGTTGAATCATGGGCAAGCGCGGCAACGGTTCGACGAAGGGCTGGGCACAAGAACCGATCGACGCGTTGCGCGTGGGTACTGTCGGGCCGATCGCCGATTTCGCCCCCGACAGCACACCGGGATTCGCCGGTGGTCGTCGCCTCGGCGAGGAGTTGCTCACCGAACGCGGTGAGATCCTCGCAAGCCTGCAGGAGTTGCTCTTCGCCAACGGCAGAGCCGGCGACCACCGCTCGGTACTGCTGGTCCTGCAAGGCATGGACACCGCTGGCAAGGGCGGGATCGCACGACACGTCGGCGGCCTGCTCGACCCACAAGGCCTGAGCATCAAGGGATTCGGCAAGCCCACACCCGAGGAGCTCTCCCACGACTTCCTGTGGCGCATCCGCAAGGCACTGCCCCCGGCCGGACGCATCGGCATCTTCGACCGCTCCCATTACGAGGACGTCCTGCCCGTACGCGTGCATTCCCTGGTACCGCAATCGGAGTGGGAAGCACGCTACGACATCATCAATCGATTCGAGCGGGAACTCGTCGACGCCGGCACGACGGTGGTGAAATGCGCTCTGGTGGTGTCGAAGGACGAGCAGAAGGCTCGACTGGCCGAACGCCTCGACCGTCCCGACAAGTACTGGAAGTACAACCCGGGCGACCTCGACGAGCGCGCCTACTGGGACGACTACCTCGAGGCCTACCAAGCCATCTTCGACCGCTGCGACTCCGACGCCACCCCGTGGTATCTCATCCCCGCCAATCGGAAATGGTTCTCCCGCCTGGCAATCTGCGAACTACTCATCGATGCCCTGTCAGGTCTCGACCTCGATTGGCCCGCCGCCGATTTCGACGTCGCCGCCGAGAAGAAACGTCTGGCCGCCCTCCCCGACTGACCTCCCGTTGGTCGCGCAGTTCCCCTCCCGATAATCGAGATCCTCACCCGATGGCTCCCTCCTCCCCCGATGGCCCCTCCCCCGACGGTCAAGGCGCCTTCCTCGATGACCGAGTGCCCTTCCCCCGATGGTCGAGGTGCGAGCCGCGTGCGGCGAGCCTCGAGACCCGGCGAGACAACAGGCCTCCCAACCACATCCACCATCACACGACCTGAACGCGAGCCGAGTTCGCAAACGCCCCCGCTGCACCAGCCGCGTCTGCACACTGGAGCCGCGAACTCATCACTCCCGACAGTCAGGGCGCCCTCCGTGGTCGAGTAACCCGCCCCACCCGATGACCGAGTGCCCTTCCCCTCGCTGATCGAGGTGCGAGCCGCATGCGGCGAGCCTCGAGACCCGGCGAGACAACAAGCCTCCCAACCACATCCACCATCACACGACCTGAACGCGAGCCGAATTCGCAAACGCCCCCGCTGCACCAGCCGCGTCCGCACAGTGGAGCCGCGAACTCATCACTCCCGACAGTCAACCCCTCCCCCGACGGTCGAGCGCCCCTCTCCGCCGATGCTCGAGCACCATTCCCCTCGCTGATCGAGGTGCGAGCCGCATGCGGCGAGCCTCGAGACCCGGCGAGACAACAAGCCTCCCAACCACATCGAAAGCAAGACAAACGAAAACCGCACCCCTACCACACCCCACCGACAGAAAATCAGCGCCGAAACACGTTGTCCACAAGCAGAATTGATCAAACTTCCCCTTGCGTCGAACACCCTGGCGAGGTACACTGGAGCCATCACACCGATCAGCCACCGGGGAGGGGCCGATGATCGACACCACCACAACTCTTGACGTCAAAGATGTTGATGCCGAAGCAGTCTTCGCTGTGATCGTCACCCAACTCGGCGACCTGCAATGGAATCCGGAGATGACCGGACCCCAGGCCTTCGGTGCCATGAAACAAGTCCTGCTACTGCGAAACCTGGTTGATCACCACGCCACCACCCTCACCGGCGAAATGGACCGGTTAGGGGTGGCCGACCACAAAACCACCCGACTGCGAGAACTGTTGATCAGCATGGGCTTCGCGCCCTCGGTCGCAGGTCGGTACGTGCGGATCTCGGCCACCAGCGACATCGACCTGTTGTTGGCGCATGCCGCTGACGGGTCCATCTCGTCCGAACACACCGATGCCATCGTCCGCGGGCTGGCGCACATCGACACCCGATCTCCCGAACCTTTGGACACCGTTCAACGGTGCGAGTTTCTGCGGAAACTCTTGTCGCACTACTTCGCCGGCTTCACCACCGCCGAAATCAACCTCTACGCGCGACAGTTGGGGAACGAGCTCGCCGCGGAGACGCCGGGCGGGTTACCGGCCGCGGAGGACAAGACGATCAACTCCTACACCGACCGCATCACCGACGACGGCCGGTTGGAGATCTCAGCGAACCTCGACATCATCGCCGGGGAGAAGACCCGGACTCTGATGGAAACCTTGTCGGCGCCCAGGCCGCAACCCGATGGGTCACCGGATCCCCGTACACCCGAACAGATCTGCGCTGCCGCATTCGAAACGATCGTCGAACTCGCGGCACAAGGCTTGGCCGACACCACCTTCTCCGCCAAACCCACCAACGGCCTGTTGTGGACCTGGTCGGCGGACAACCCGGCACTCGGCGGCGATTTGCAGAACATGGGCGCGATCACCGAAGCCACCGCGCGGATGTTGTCGTGTGACACCACCATCACCAAAATCATCCTCAACACCGACGGCGTACCCCTCGACGTCGGACTCAAAGAACGGCTGTTCACCCCAGGACAACGCAACGCACTACTCGTCCGCGATCGCGGATGCATCAAATGCGGAGCATGAACATCCCCGGGTTTGGTGCACACCTCTTTGTGAGGGAAGGTTGGCATCATGCCGAAGAAGTACGACGAGGCGACGCGGGCCAAGGCTGTGCGGTTGGTCGTTGAGCATCGCGGGGAGTATCCGAGTGAGTGGGCGGCGATCACCGCGACCGCAAAGCGGTTGAAGATCACCTCGGAGACGTTGCGGAAGTGGGTCCGTCAACACGAGATCGATTCCGGGGACAAGCCGGGGGTGACTCGGGAAGAGGCTGCGGAGGTGCGGGCGCTCAAACGCAAGGTGTCCGAGCTGGAGGAGACAGTCGAAATCCTCAAAGCGGCAACGTCTTTCTTCGCGCGGGAGAGCGACCCGCGACATCGGTAGTGTGCGCGTTCATCGCCGAGCATTGTGCTCGGTTCGGGGTCGCTCAGATCTGTCGTGTGCTCACCGAGCACGGTGCACCGATCTCCCCGAGAACCTACTATGCGTGGCGCTCACGGCCGCTGTCGAAGCGGGCGTTGTGGGACATCACGATCACCGAGGTGCTGGCCGGCTACTACGAGCCTGACGCGGACGGTGAGCGCACACCAGAGT
Organism: Gordonia polyisoprenivorans; assembly: GCF_017654315.1. Classification (NCBI taxonomy): domain Bacteria; kingdom Bacillati; phylum Actinomycetota; class Actinomycetes; order Mycobacteriales; family Gordoniaceae; genus Gordonia; species Gordonia polyisoprenivorans. The sequence goes on along the minus strand of NZ_CP072203.1, from coordinate 1,591,821 downwards.
CGCTGTACGGGGCGGTGAAGATGTGGGCTCACCTGCGCCGTGAGGGTATCGAAGTGGCCCGGTGCACAGTGGAGCGACTGATGCGCGCCAACGGCTGGCGCGGGGTGACCAGACGCAGGAAGGTTCGCACTACGGTTGCTGACCCGGCTGCGGCGCGGGCTGCGGATCTGGTCAAACGCCAATTCGCGGTACCCGCACCGAACGTTCTGGTGGTGGCCGACTTCACCTATGTGCCGCTGGCGGATGGTTCCTTCGCGTATACGGCGTTCGTGATCGATGCGTTCGCCGGCCGGATCGTCGGCTGGGAATGCTCGCGCTCGAAGACCGACAGGTTCGTGCGGACCGCGATCCGCCACGCCGCCAACCTGCGAGAGGAGGAGGGCAATCCGATGTTGGGCAACACTATTCATCACTCGGATGCCGGGTCGCAATACACGTCCGTGCGGTGTGGGGAGACTCTCGAGTTATCGGGGCTCCTCGCCTCGATCGGCACCGTCGGCGACGCCTATGACAATGCGTTAGCCGAAACGACGATCGGGTTGTACAAAACCGAAGCGGTACGCGAGGATTCGCCGTTTCGGACCGGCCCATTACGTCGGGTTGGCGACGTCGAGCACCTCACCGCCCGGTGGGTCCACTGGTACAACACCCGTCGACTGATGCACCGTCTCGGACGGATCCCACCGATAGAAGCCGAAAGGAACTACTACACTCAAGTTGTCGCCACACCCGTGGAGACACACCAGTAACCAGGTGTGCACCAAACCCGGAGCGATTCAGCACACGCCGGACGCTGCCAAGCACACCACCTCGCCCACTGGAGTGATGGCGGTCCCACCGACCTCGACAACGGCTGCCTGCTGTGCACCAGCTGCCACGACGATGTGCATCACCACGGCTGGGACATCATCATGGGCTTCGACCGACACCCCTGGCTGATCCCACCCGCCAGCGTCGATCCGAAACGACGACCCGTGCCGTCCTATCACCGCAGAACCATGCGACTCGACGACGCCGCAGCCTGACCTACCCTGCCCCACTACCTGAATCCTGCACCCGGCATCGCCGGGACCGCATCTGTTGTTTGAGAACTCCATAGTGACAACCCCACCCGATGGTCGAGGCGTTAGAGCTGCCGTGGCCGGGAAACCCCTTCGGCACAAGGGGTCTCGAGGCTCGTCGCTGGCGCTCCTCGGCACCTCGACCATCTGGATGGGATGGACCGTCGGGTGGGAAGGGCGGAGCATCCTTCGATGGCCTGCACAATCCCCCGCTGGTCGAGGTGCGAGCCGCGTGCGGCGAGCCTCAAGACCGCCTGCGCCGCTGCTGCATTCGGACAGCAGTCGCCCGGATATCAAACGGCACAGAGAAGCCAGGCTCACAAGTCACTGAGCGCTACGCTGCCGATCCTCAACTCCGCGATGCCCGTCGGGTCCGGACACTGGCCCTCGACGACGCAGCACACCGTGGGACACGAGCCCGACGACGATGGCCCAGAAGGCGCCGCTGATCCCCCAGAACGTCACGCCGGCGGCAGCGGTGACGAACGTCAGACCCGATGCGATCCGAAATTCTTTGTGGGTGAACGCACCAAGTAAAGCGTTGGCGAACGTTGCCAGCAATGCGAGCCCGGCCACCGACTCCAGCAACCCCTGCGGCGCAATCGCGGTGATGGTGACCAGCGCTCCGGAAGCCACCGCGAGCACCAGATAGCTGATGCCGCCGGACACCCCGGCGATCCATCGCCGGGTTCGGTCGGCGCCCGCCTCCTCGCCCGCGGCCAGCGCCGCCGACAAGGCGGCCAGGTTGATGGCATGCCCACCGAACGGTGCGCCGAATACCGTACCGATCCCGGTCACGAACATCGCAGGACGCCAAGGGGTGTCATATCCGAACGACTTCAACACCGCCACGCCGGGAACATTCTGTGACGCCATCGTCACCACGTAGAGCGGGATGGCCAACCCGACGATCGCCGACACATCGAATCTCGGAGTGGTCCAGGCGATTTGCGGCCACCACTGCGTCGTCACACCCGCGCCGACACCGTGCACCGCGACGTAGATGCCGATGACGACGAGGGCGGTCACCAAGGCCAGAGGCAACGCCCAGCGGGTCAGCCATCGAGTCGCGATGAGCCACACGGCGAGAATCGGCAGGGTCAGCAGCGGCTGCGCTGCAAGCGATTTCATGGGTGCCAGACACAGCGTCAACAGGACGCCGGCCAGCATCGCCTGCGCGATCGGAGTCGGTATCCGGCCGATCAGATCACCCAGAGCCGGGATCAGCCCCGTCGCCAGGATCAGGATTCCGACGACGAGGAAAGCCCCGACCGCAGCCCGCCAGCCGGCGTGATAGTCCGCGCCCGCGGCCACCAGCATCGCCGCTCCCGGAGTCGACCAGGCCAGGGTGATCGGCTTCCGCGTGGCCACGCACAAAACGATGATCCCGACCGCGAAGGTCACGGTGAGCGCGAGCAGACCCGACGCCGCCTGCCCGGGATCGGCGCCGACCGCACACAACCCGGCGACCACCACGACGAACGACGACGTGAAGCCGACAAGCGCGGTGATGATTCCCGCGGTGATCGGCTCACTGATCGACGATGCCGGAGAGGTGGTCATCGGGCCACCATAACGCTATCGTTCTGTTTATGGAACACCCGGGGAGATCTGCGGTCGGTGCGCGTATCACCGCGGCCCGCGAGGGGCGCGGCATGAGTCTGTCGGCACTCGCCCGCGCCGCCGGCATCGGCAAGGGATCGCTGTCCGAACTCGAATCCGGCAGGCGCAACCCGACTCTCGACACTCTCTACGCCGTCGCCGGCCCGCTCGGGGTACCGCTGACCGCGTTACTCGGCGAGGACTCGGGCACCGAGGGCTCGGGCCCGCACCTCTCGGCGCGACTCCTGCACGTCGAACACCATCCCGGCGGTGCCACCACCGAGGTGTTCTGGCTCGCGGTTCATCCGGGCGGCACCACGATCTCCCCCGCCCACGGACCCGGCGTCGTCGAACACGTCCGGGTGGTACGCGGGCACGTCACCGCCGGCCCGCTCGGAGCCGAGAAGACCGCCGGCCCAGGCCGCTCCCTGCAGTGGGTGTCCGATTCCGACCACAGCTACCGAAGCGACGACGGCGCGCTGGCGGTGCTGACCATCGACTCGCCCGAGCCGCCCGACACCCCCGATACACGACCACCCGACAGACAACGACCCCCACGGCCGAAGCCGTAGGGGTCGTTGAGAATTCGGTTCAGTCCGGATCAGCTCAGCTGGTCGCCCGGCCGGGAGCCTTCTTGGCCGGGGCCTTCTTCGCCGGAGCCTTCTTGGCGGCGGCGATCTTCTTGGCGGGCGAGTCGTTGGCGGTGCGCGCCTTGCCCTCCACGGTGCCCGCGGCCCCGTCGATCTTGGATGCGGCGGTCGCGGCCTGCGCCTTGACGGTCTCGCCGGCCTCGGTGAGAGCCTCGGCGGCCTCGTCGAGCTTCTCGCCGGCCTCGAGTGCAGCCTCGTCGACCTTGTCGCCGATGGCATCGGCGGCGTCGTCGAGCGCGTCGCCTGCCTCACCGACGCGGGCTCCGACCAGACCGGCGATCTTGGCGGCCTGCTCGCCGACCGAGCGGGTCTGGGTCGACACGACCCCGAGGGCATCCTCGGTGAGATCGACGGCGTCGTTGTAGGTCTTCTCGGCGCGGGTCAGACCCTCCTGGACCAGCGGCTGCTGACGCAGGCGCTCGAGGGTCTCCTCGCCGCGCTCGGCGAGCGAGTTGTAGAAGCTGGTGGCCAGCTCGACGTAGGGCTCGGCGACCTTGCGCAGCTCTTCGGGATTCAGCTTGGCACGCAGCTCATCGATACTCGGGACCTCGTCGGGCAGGTTGTTCAGCCGGCTCTTGGTCTCCTCGAAGCGGGTGCTCGCGGTCTCGGTGGCGGTTTCGGTCCGCTCGCGCAGCTGCGCGACGGCGTCGGTCACCTGCGCGATGGCCAGATCGCCCGCGCCGACGACTGCATAGAAGGGGTTTGCCAGTGTTCGTTCGGCGGTGCTCATTGCGGCCTCCTTGGTGGGGTTGTCAGAAGTTCAGCAGCGCAACGAATGTCGATTCTCGAGATCAATGAATGATCGTCGGGACGGTGAAAGCTGGTCGAGATCGTCGGTGTTGCGGCGCTTCCATCTACCAGTATCCACGCTTCGCTAGCAATTGCAAGCGCTTTGTTAGCACGGTCATAGCAAACGACGCCCGCAGCGCTACGCGTCGGCGATTCCTTCGGGGTAGGAGTAGAAACCACGCCCGGCCTTCTTGCCGATCCGACCTGCCTCGACCATGCGCAACAACAGCGGTGGCGGCGCGTAGAGCGGTTCCTTGAACTCGTCGTACATCGAATCGGCGATCGCCTTGACGGTATCGAGGCCGACGAGGTCGGCCAGCCGCATCGGCCCCATCGGGTGCGCACAACCGAGCACCATGCCCTTGTCGATGTCTTCCACTGTCGCGAAACCGGTGTCGACCATCCGGATCGCCGACAACAGATACGGCACGAGCAGCGCATTGACGACGAACCCGGAGCGATCGGCCGATCGGATCACCTGTTTGCCCAACACGTCGTGGGCAAAGGTCTCGGCGCGCTCGCTCACCTCGGTCGCGGTCTCCAATGTGGTGACCAGTTCGACGAGCGGCAGTACCGGCACCGGGTTGAAGAAGTGCATGCCGATCACCCGTCCGGCGCAGTGGGTTGCCATGCCCAGCTTCATGATCGGGATCGACGACGTATTGGAGGCGAGCACCGCATCGGGATCGGTGACGACCTTGTCGAGTTGCGCGAAGACCTGGGTCTTGACCAGTTCGTCCTCGACGATCGCCTCGCACACGATCTGCCGATCGGCGAAATCCCCGAGATCGGAGGTGAACCGTAGTCGGTACGAAGCTTGTTCACGTTCGCGCTCGGTGAGCTTGCCGCTCGACACACCGCGGTCGAGGGAGCGCAGGATGCGCGACCGCCCGGCACTGGTCAGTTCCCGAGTCGCCTCGTAGACCAGGACGTCGGCGTTGGCACGGGCGCACACCTCGGCGATCCCGGCACCCATCTGTCCCGCGCCGACGACACCCACGCGCGAGATGATCTCACCGGACATTGCAGCACTCCTAGCGACAGATCGATAAGAACCCAGCACTCGATGTCGTTACACGACAACGAACTTCGGCGACGGCCCGTGACTCCTGGGCGGGCGACCACACCCCGTCCGTACAGGAACAGGCGGCCCGCAACGTGAGTCGCGGGCCGCCTGTCTGGTACGCACAATCGCGGACAGTCGAGTCCTAGTGGAACTGACCTTCCTCGGTCGAGCCCTTGAGGGCTGCGGTCGAGGTGTTGGGATCGACGGTGGTGGCGATCTTGTCGAAGTAGCCGGCGCCGACCTCACGCTGATGCTTGGTGGCGGTGTAACCGCGCTCCTCGGCGGCGAACTCGCGCTCCTGCAGCTCGACATAGGCGCTCATCTGGTTGCGGGCGTAACCGTAGGCCAGATCGAACATCGAGTAGTTGAGGGCGTGGAAGCCGGCCAGCGTGATGAACTGGAACTTGAAGCCCATTGCGCCGAGCTCGTTCTGGAACTTCGCGATGGTCGCGTCGTCGAGGTGCTGCTTCCAGTTGAACGACGGCGAGCAGTTGTAGGCCAGCAGCTGGTCCGGGAACTCGCTCTTGACGGCCTCGGCGAACTTGCGGGCCAGCTCCAGGTCGGGCTTGCCGGTCTCCATCCAGATCAGGTCGGAGTACGGGGCGTAGGCCTTGGCACGGGCGATGCAGGGCTCGATGCCCTTCTTCACGCCGTAGAAGCCTTCCGCGGTGCGAGTGCCGTCGAGGAACGGCTTGTCGCGGTCGTCCACGTCGGAGGTGATCAGGGTGGCGGCCTCGGCATCGGTACGGGCGATGACGACGGTCGGCGCGCCGGCGACGTCGGCGGCCAGGCGAGCCGAGGTCAGGGTGCGGATGTGCTGCTGGGTGGGGATGAGCACCTTGCCACCGAGGTGGCCGCACTTCTTCTCCGAGGCGAGCTGATCCTCCCAGTGGGTACCGGCGGCACCCGCGGCGATCATGGCCTTCTGCAGCTCGTAGACGTTGAGCGCGCCACCGAAGCCTGCCTCGCCGTCGGCGACGATCGGCACGACCCAGTTGTCGACGGAGGTGTCGCCCTCGACCTTGGCGATCTCATCGGCGCGCAGCAGCGCGTTGTTGATGCGACGCACGACCGACGGGACCGAGTTGGCCGGGTAGAGCGACTGGTCGGGGTAGGTGTGACCGGAGAGGTTCGCGTCACCGGCGACCTGCCAGCCGGAGAGGTAGATGGCCTTGAGTCCGGCGCGCACCTGCTGAACGGCCATGTTGCCGGTGAGGGCACCGAGCGCGTTGATGTAGTTGTCGCCGTTGACACCCTCCCAGAGGATCTCGGCGCCACGCCGGGCCAGGGTGGGGTCCTCGACGACCGAGCCCTGCAGCTCGACGACCTGTTCGGCGGTGTATTCGCGGGTGATGCCCTTCCAGCGCGGGTTGGTGTCCCAGTCCTGCTGGATCTCCGCGGCGGTACGGGGCTTTCCGACGTTGCTCATTAGCCACTTCGCTTTCGTTGTACTACTCGGCCCGACGTGACCGATGGTGGTGCGGCCCGTGCCTGGAGCCAGAGCCGAAATCCCTTGCTGACAGACGCCCGGATTCGGTGAGTGAGGCAATCGATGGCCGCGACCCACGGGCCGCCGTCACTTTTGCGAACTCGCCGAAGCGATCCGGTTGTGTCTGCAACCAAGAGTGCCACAGGGCAAAGCCGCAGGTCCAGTGAGGTTTGTGGTGTGAACACTGGCCACGATTCCCCTCGGTTTTGCAAATTCTGCAAAAGGCGGCGTGTGAAGGTCGCGCCCATCTCATAAAAAAGTACGCGCGTACTGGGATTTTCGGCGATCTCAACGTCGCCCTCGATGCGAGGGCCGACGACCAGCGAGCGCGCCAGCCGGCCTCGCGCGGCCGCGCGGGTGTGACGACCTTCACACGAAATCGAAAAGGCTCTCGCCGGCGGGATACCGCAGAACGCCCCGGCGCGACGCCGTCGTCAGCTCTTACGGCCCGCCGTGGCCACCGACAGCGCACTGCCGAACAGCGTCACGAAGTCCTGTTCGGCGAGCGGGGGCTGGGCGGCGGGTGGCGCTGCGGGTGGCGCGACGGCATCGGTCGGGTCACCGGACACCGTGAGACTCACCGAGACCGGAGCGGCCCCGCCCGGGCGGGCGACGATCGCGTAGCCCACGTAGTCGATACGGGTACGGACCGACCGATCCGCCAAGGTGGTCGTGGTCGCCGACTTCACGAGCAGCATCTGTTCGACCTTCTCGACGTCCTTGCCGAGTTCGGGTGCGGCCATCTCGGAATGCACGGTGACGATGCCCGTCCCGGCGAGATTGCCCGTCGTGATCATCGTCTGCGTGCGCGCACAGGCACCGGTCATGGCGGCCACGTCGGCGCCGATGTCACGCATCTCGTTGGTCACCAGCTCGACGAGCCCCCCGAAGGAGGCCTGCGCGGCCAGCACCGCCGAATTCGCCTCGGTCAGGGTCGGATTGAGCTTCGCATCGGCGGTGGGCCGGCACTGCTGCGGAGTGACCTCGGTGGCGTCGGCCGCCTTGAGTTGCGTGGAGTTGGCGTCGACGAGCTGGGACACCGACAACTCGGTGGCGGTGAATCCGACCGGCAACGTCGACGGGTCGAGCAGCAGGTCGGCAGGTACGGCCGCCAGATCGGGGACGGTCGTCGGCGCATGCCCACACGCCACGGTCACCGTCGCGACGAGGCCCAGCAACACCGCCGCCGGCCCCGCCATCCTCCCCCTGCGCCGATGAGCGCGCCCTACCCGCACGCCGTCACCGTACCCTGAAGCTCATCGACTCCCCCGGGATCGGGCGCATCGGCCGGGGGTCCCGGCGATGGTGAGCAGCGGAGGTGTGCGGTGACCAAGACCTATGCGGGTGCGCGAACCTACGTAGGTTCACGCCTGCGCCAACTGCGTTCCGAGCGCGGCCTCTCGCAGGTCGCGCTGGCCCAGACCCTCGAGATCTCCCCGTCCTATCTCAACCAGATCGAGCACGATGCGCGGCCACTCACCGCCAAGGTGCTCGCCCGGATCACCGAGACCTTCGGCGTCGACGCCGGATTCTTCGACTCCCAGGACGACGTCCGCCTCGTCGCCGAGCTGCGGGAGGTGCTGCTCGACGACGATGTCGAGGCCACCGACACCGCGCTCGATCCGCAGGAGATCAGCGCGATGGTCGCCGGACACCCCGACATCGCGAACGCGATGGTCACGCTGTATCGGCGCTACCGAAATTCCTCCGATCAGCTCGCCGCGGCGACCGACGAGCGCGGCGACGGATCGATGCGTGGCGCGATCACCGCACCACACGAGGAGGTGCGCGACTACTTCTACCAGCGCCGCAACTACATTCACGAACTCGACGTCGCCGCAGAGGAGATGACCACCCGGATGCGCATGCACTCCGGTGATGTGCGCCGCGAGATCATCGATCGCCTGGAGAAGCGTCACGGGGTCACCGTCGTCCGCCGCGTGGACCTGGGTGACTATGTGCTGCACCGGTTCGACCCGGACACCCGCCGACTGGAGGTGTCGGCAGCGCTGTCGTCGGGGCAGCGCGCCTTCAAGCTCGCGACCGAATTGGCGCTGCTCGAATTCGGTGATCTCATCGACGAGCTCGTCGAGGCCGGCACCTTCACCAGCGACGAGGCCCGCTCGCTGGGCCGGTACGGCTTGGCCAACTACTTCGCGGCCTCAACCCTGTTGCCCTACAGCCAGTTCCACGGTGCGGCCGAGGATTTCCGGTACGACATCGAACGGCTCTCGGCGTTCTACGCGGTCTCCTACGAGACGATCTGTCACCGGCTCTCGACGTTGCAGCGACCCAATCTGCGGGGCATCCCGTGGTCGTTCGTGCGCGTCGACCGGGCCGGAAACATGTCGAAACGCCAGTCCGCCACCGGATTCCACTTCTCCTCCTCCGGGGGCACCTGCCCGCTGTGGAATGTGTACGAGACGTTCGGATCACCGGGCAAGATCCTCACCCAGATCGCCGAGATGCCCGACGGCCGTGAGTATTTCTGGATCGCGCGGACCGTGGAGCGCCGGGCGGCACGCTTCGGCCAACCCGGTAAGACCTTCGCGATCGGCATGGGGTGCGAGCTACGACATGCTGCGCGCGTCATCTACTCCGACGGGCTCGAGATCGGCCCGCAAGCGCGGATCACCCCGATCGGCGCCGGATGCCGTGTGTGCGAGCGCCAACACTGCGCACAACGTGCCTTCCCCTCGCTGGGCACGCGTCTGCGGGTCAACGAGCACGGGAGCACCGTCTCGCCGTATATGAACATATGACCAAAGTCCCGGGCGTCGGCGGGGCCTGCCCCGCATAATGATCACGTGCGCAGCGGTGGAGCGGTCGACACGCGGGCGGCCGGGCCGCTCCGGGACGTCATCTGGCGCCGTGCCGACCCCCACCGCACGACCTCGATGGCCGCAGGGGTCGACTCGGCCCTCATCCGTCTCGCGCTGGGCATGGCCGTTGCGGCCCCACTCGTCCCCTTGTCCATCCGGCACGGTGCCGACGATCACGTCGGACTGTGGTGCGGCTACGCGATTCATCTCGTGGTGGGTGTTCTCGCGATACGAGGGCACGCGCGTCCCGGCGCCGCCCTGCTGAGCTGGATGGGGTTGGTGGTGGCGATCGCAGCCACCACCACGGTTCCCGACACCGCACACCTTCGCGCTGTGGTCGACGCGTGCATCATGTTCGGCATCGGCGCCGCTCTCGTCTTGCCTGCTCGTCGAGCACTGGCAGCTGCGGCAGCGACCACTCTGGCGGCGACGGCCTGCACCGCGGCGCTGCTACCCGCAACCACAACGGTTCTGAGGTATCAGCTCGCGACACCCGTCTACGCGTTGTGTGGCGCCGCGGCCGCCGCGGTGATCGCCGCGTCGCTGCGGCGGGTGGCCCTGCTCTCCGACCGCGCCGCGCGCGCCGGCCTCGACGCCGACCGCGCACTCGACGAGACCCGGCTCGCGGCCCGGCGTTCACGGCTTCTCCACGACACGGTCATCAACACGTTGGGAGCCATCGCGCGAGGACGCCTCACGGGCCGCGAGGACGCCGCGGCCCTTGGCGTGCGGGTGCTGATCGCCGACCGGGCCCCCGTCGACGCATTCCTCGCCGGTCAACCACCGTCGCGCCGCTCGGAGATTCTCGCACTGATCCGCGAGGCGCTCACCAACGTCGCCAAACACGCACAGGTGCCTGTGGCCCGCGTGTGGTCGACACCCGATTCGACCGCGGTGCACGTCGACGACGACGGTGTGGGCTGCGCAGACCCCCGGGCGCTTCGCACATCGATGGACGCACGCGCCGCCCACACCGGCGTCGCGATCACGGTGAACACCCGCGCCGGCACCGGCACCTCGGTCACGATCACCCCCGAGGTCGATCGGCCGGGCTCACAGGCCGGCACTCTCGTCGCGAGCACCGGACCTCTTGCCGCTTCGGTATCGGCCATCATGCTCACGCAGTTCGCCCTGATCTCGATCATCACGTTCGTCGTCGACCGCCGCGGCACCCCGCCGGGCGCGGTGTCGACCGCGATCCTCGTCTGGACACTCACCGCGGCATGTCTGGTCGCGGTCATCGGCACCGCGGCACGGTCCGGTCGACTGTCATCACCGGTCCTGGCGATCATTGGCGCAACGGTGACCGCCTCAGCTGTTCTCGTCGGCACGAACGGCATGCCCACCACCTGCGGTACCACGTCGATCGTCGGCTGGTCCGGCGACGCCGCGGCGACCCTGTGCGTGGTGGTGATCCTGGTGGACGGGCGCGTTCGCGTCGTCGGACCGGTCATCGCGATGGTCGTCGCCGCGACCACGCTCCTCACCCTTCTCGGGCCACAGGGCTGTGCATCCTCCGCGCCGGTGCTGCTCGTCGCCGACGTGCTGGTCGTGGCTGCCGTCGTCTGGCTCCGCCACCGCCTGGTGACCATGTCACGGGCCATCGACCACCGGCAGATGCGAATGCGGTCCATCCGCATGGCCCGTGATCAGGCGGCGGCCACCGAGGCGTTGCGCGCCGACGGTGTGGGTGACACGCTGATCGCCGCCGCCGCACTCCTGCGCCGGATCGCCGCCGACCCCGCTGCCACCGAGCACGCGAGCGTCCGGGCCGACGCCGAGCGCGAATAAGGGTACCTGCGCTGCATCGCCGGATTACCCACCGCCGCACCGATTCTGACGCGGCTTCTGGTGGATCTCATCGCGATCGCCCGTCCGCACGAGGTGCGCCTGTCGATCATCGCCGCCGCTGATGTGGACGAACGCACCGCCGCACGGGCTCGGGAGGTCGTGGCGCGGGTGATCATCGAGTCGGCACCGCACGATGCGGTGTCGATGGGCTTCTTCGACGATGAGGACGGCCCGAGCCTGACCGTCGTCGCACCCGGCGTCCCCGATGGTGTTCTGGAACAGCGGGTGTGAGATGCCGGTGATGGCCCTGGTCGACGACCACGAACTCGTCCGTGAATCGATGGCCGCTCAGCTCTCGCGAGAGGGCCACGAGATCGTCTGCAGCACAGACAGTCTCGATGACGTCATCGAACGCACTGACCTTGACCTGGTGATCGTCGACCTGGATCTCGGACCGGCCGGCCTGGTCGACGCCGACAGCGTCGCCCGGATCATCGCCGCGGGAACCCCGGTCCTGGTTGTCTCCGCGCTCGGCAGTCCCCGACACGTACGTCGCCTGGTGGCGCCCGGCGTGTGCGGCGTGGTGGGCAAGAACGAAGGCATCGTGGATCTGCTCGCCGCGGTGCGCGCGGCCTGTCGGGGCGAGCCGGCGACGAGCCCGCTGCTGGCCCGGGCGTTCATCGACGACACCGCCTCCGACCGTCCTGCGCTGTCCGACCAGGAGGTTCGTGCACTGCAGCTCTATGCCTGCGGGCTCAAACTCGACAGTGTCGCCCGCCGCATGGGGGTGGCGCCGAGTACGGCGAAGCAGTACATCGATCGTGTCCGGGCCAAGTATGACCGGGCCGGGCTGCACGCGCGGACCAAGTCCGAGCTGTACGCGGCCGGCGTCGCCGACGGATTCATCCCCCGCGAATCCTCCGCCGACGCCGACCGCTGATCTCAGGCGGGCAACGGATCCCGGATGATCGGGCAGGTCATGCAATGCCCACCGCCGCGTCCACGTCCGAGTTCGGCACCGACGATGGTGATCACCTCGACGCCCTCCTTGCGCAGCAGCGCGTTGGTATGGGTGTTGCGGTCGTAGGCGAACACGACTCCCGGCTCGACGGCGACGAGGTTGTTACCCGAATCCCATTGTTGCCGTTCGGACGCGTACTCCGTACCTCCGGCCTCCACCACGCGCAACCGGTCCAACCCCAGTGCCTTCTCGACCACCTCCACGAACGGCCGGTCCTCGGTGGTGACATCGATGCCGATGCCGGAATCGTTGGGCCGCAACGTGAACGTATCGATGGAGTTCACGATCTTCGGGTACACACTCACCACGTCACGATCGGCGAAGGTGAACACCGTGTCGAGGTGCATCGCGGCCCGCAACTTGGGCATCCCGGCGACGATGACCTTCTCGGCAGCGCCATTGGCGAACAACTCCGCGGCAACCTGGGTGACCGCCTGCCGCGAGGTGCGTTCGCTCATACCGATGAGCACCACGCCGTTGCCCGGGACGAGAACATCACCACCCTCGATCGTCGCTGCGCCCCAGTACTTCTCCGGGTCACCCCACCACACGGTTGCGCCGACGAAGTCGGGATGGAACCGGTAGATGGCCTTCATCAGCAGCGTCTCGTCATGGCGCGCAGGCCAGTACAGCGGGTTCAGGGTAACGCCGCCGTAGATCCAGCACGTGGTGTCACGGGTATAGAGCGTGTTGGGCAGTGGCGGCATCAGATACTCGGCGGGACCGGTCTCCTCACGCGCCAGTGCAATGTAGTCCGAGCGCAGGTCCGACGGCAGGTCCCGGGTCGACATCCCGCCGATCAGCAGAACCGCCAGCTCCCTGGCGGGTAGTTCGTCGAGATAGCCGCGAGTCTGTGCCACGAGTCCGAGACCGACCTCGTTGGCGACGATCTTGCGGTCCAGCAACCACGCGCGCGCGGCGTGGTCCTCCATCGTCTCGGCCAACAGATTATGCAGTTCGACCACCTCGACACCCCGGTCACGCATCTTCGTCATGAAGTCGAAGTGGTCGCGCTTGGCATTCTGCACCCACAGCACGTCGTCGAAGAGCAGGTCGTCGGCGTTGGTGGGGGTCAAGCGTTCGTGGGCAAGCCCAGGGGCGCACACCAGGACCTTGTGCAGGCGCCCCACCTCGGAGTGAACACCATAGGCAGCAGAAGCGTTGGCCATCGGAACAATTCCTTTCTCACAGCAGAATCGGGACAATCGGGGACGACGCCGATCCGGGCGGCGTCAATGCGCGGGCTGGTCGGCGCCCTCGACGTAGGTCGCGTGACGCTCATGGTCGGGGTGTTCGTGGATGTCCTCCGAACCCGTTGCCAGATAGATGATCCCGCCGATTGCGCCCACCAGGACCACCCCGAAGACCATCGCCTCGACACGAGTGAAGATCCGCAGTCGTTGTTCGCGTCGCGCGAGCACGTACAGAACGGTTCCCACCGCGTACAGAATGCAGGACAACAAGAGTTTGTCCAGGCCGGCCGCCCACACCAGGAACGCCGTGTAGACGACCGCGACACACGCGATGATCATGTCGGAGGTCCGCGATCCCCCGGACTCGTAGGTCTCGCGGGTCACGGTCAGTTTCAGCATGAATGCGGCGGCGAGCAGATAGGGCAGCAACGCCAGCGCAGAGGTCAGGTCGAGCATGAAGTCCAGCCCGTCGTCGACGAACAGCACGACGATCAACAGGATCTGCACCAGCCCGGTGGCGAAAACGAGCGCGAAGATCGGTGCACCCGACTTGTTCTCGCGGCCGAGGAAAGCGGGCATGTCCTTGGCGCGCGCGGGGATGAACAAGATCTCGGCGGCCATCAGAGTCCACGCAAGATAGGCGCCGAGCACCGACACGACGACCCCGATGCGGATGAAGATCGAGCCCCACTCCCCGACCAGGTGCGCGAGCACCGAGGCCACCGATGGCTGATCGATCGAGGCCAACTCACCCTGCGGCATGGAGCCGTAGGAGACAAGCGTCACCAGCGCGAATACCCCCAGTACCCCGAGAAACCCGAAAACGGTTGCCTTTCCGACATCTTCACGCTTCCTGGCGAATCGCGAATAGACGCTGGCGCCTTCGATTCCGAGGAACACGAACACCGTGATCAGCATCGTTCCGGTGACCTGGTCCCACAGCGAACCGACATCGATTCCGTTTCCGCCCCAGAAGTTGTCGGCGAAGTAACCGGCGTCGAACATGATCAGCGCCAATACGATGAAGACCACCAGCGGGACGATCTTGGCGATGGTAGCAATACGGTTGATGATTGCCGCCTGCTGCACGCCACGGCTGATGAGCACAAAGAACAACCAGACGCACACCGACGAGATGAGCACGGCCGCAACCGTTGTGCCGTCTCCCAACCCGGGGAACAACGCGCTGGTTGTCGTCATGATGAGCACCCAGTAAGAGCAGTTGCCTGCGCATGCCGACGCCCAGAAGCCGAATGCCGACGCGAAGCCGACGTAGTTGCCGAAGCCGGCCTTGGCGTAGGCGTAGATCCCTGCGTCGAGCTCCGGCTTGCGGGTGGCAAGGCGCTGAAAACAGAACGCCAGCATCAGCATTCCGGTTCCGGCAATGGCCCACGCGATGATCGCGCCGAATACCCCGGTTTCGGTGCCGAATCTGCGGGGCAGCAGGAAGACCCCCGATCCGACCATCGAACCGACGACCATCGCCGTCAGCGTTGGCAGGTTGACCTTGCTGCTCTGCTCGCTGGTTGCGTTCTGGCTCACGCGGAGGTCTCCGTTCCGATGGTGGGCTGGTGGACGATCTTGAATCCGGTGAAGCCGTACACGATGCTGAGCAGCGGGCTGAAGATGCAGAACAACGCGAAGGGGAGATACGACAGCGTGGCAACCCCGAGGACCGCACCCATGAATGCACCGCACGAGTTCCAGGGCACCAGCGGGGAGGTCACCGTCGCGCTGTCGGCGCACAATCGCGAGAGGTTCTGCGGTGCCAACCCACGTCTGCCGAACTCGGCGCGGTAGATGCGGCTGGGCAGGACGAGCGCGATGTATTGATCCCCGGCGACGAGATTCAGCCCGAATGCGGTTGCGAACACCGTCAGATACAGGCGGCCACGGGTTCGAGCCGCGGCGATGGCGGGCACGATGAGGCGATTGATGAGTCCGAAATGCTCGAGAAGCGCACCGAAGGTGACCGCACCGATGATGAGCCAGATCGTGAACAACATGCTGTCCATGCCGCCTCGCGACACCAGACGGTCGATGTCGGCGATTCCGGTGTTGACAGTGAGTCCGTTGGCCATCACCTTCCAGATGGCCTGCATCGCACCGACAACCACGTTCGGCGACCCGCCGATGTCTCCGACGAACTCGCGAACCAGCGACGCCTGGGTGAATGGCGCAAGCACTCCGGCCACCAGGGCCGCGCTCAGCAGAGCCAGCGACGCGGGGACCTTGCGCGCGGACATCACCACGAGCACCAACAGCGGAATCAGATTCACCGGGCTGATCCAGTAGATCTGGTCGAGTTTGGCCAGTTCGACCTCCTCGCCGGGAGTCGCGGTGACCGCTGGTCCGGCGATCCCGAGGATCATGAAGACCACACACGCGAGCCTGAAAGCCGGCAGCGACGACCATGCCTGCGAGCGGATGTGGGTGTAGAGGTCGACCTTGACCATCTGCGCGGTGAGGATCGTGGTCTCCGACAACGGCGACAGCTTGTCACCGAGGTAGGCGCCGGAGATGACGGCGCCGGCCGTGATCGCCGCCGACACACCCAGCAACGTGGCGATGCCGACCAGCCCGACCCCGATCGTGCCGACGGTGGTCCACGAACTCCCGATGGACATCGCGACGATGCCGCAGATGACGGCGGTGGCGATGTAGAAGTATCCGGGGGCGAGTACCTGGATGCCGTAGTAGACGAGGGTTGGGATGGTGCCGGACAGATTCCACGTCCCGATCAACGCACCCACGGCGAGCAGGATGAAGATGGCACTACTCACCGATGACAGCGCGCCCTGCCCGGCAACCTGCACCTGCGACCACGGATGGCCGTTCTTCAGCGCGATGAGTGCGGCGACGGCACACGCGAATATCAGCGCAACCTGGATCGGACCGTCAAGTGCGTCGAGTCCGAAGAGCGCCAGCGATCCGGCGATCAACACGGCCAGTGCGAGCATCGGCACGACGGCGTCGGCGACGCTGGGTTCCCTGGTGGGTGCGGCCTGGCCGTTGGGCTCGTCGGGTTCGGATCGTTGCCCGTCGTCGTCCATACGCGCCCTCTCCGAGACCACGGACGCGATTGCGCCGCAAGACAATAGTGCTCGGAGAAGGGGCACGGCGCCGACGGTCCGCCGTCCCCTCTTCGGGGGTCACGATCTGCGTGACGTGGCCACGCAGCCGTGAACGCGCCGGGGTCAGTACACCATCACCCGGACGTTCTCGGCGACGCATGCGGGCTTGTCGGCGCCCTCGATCTCGACGGTGTTGCGCACCACCATGGTCACGCCCTTGGGACCCTCCTCGACGGAGGTGATCACGGCGTTGGCACGGATGCGGGAGCCGACCGGCACCGGATTGGGGAAACGCACCGTGTTCATGCCGTAATTGATGACGAGCTTGGGGCCCTCGACGGCGAAGATCGACCCGGCGAGCATCGGCAGTAACGACAGCGTCAGGAAGCCGTGTGCGATGGGCGCACCGAACGGCCCGGCCTTCGCGCGCTCCGGGTCGACGTGAATCCACTGATGGTCGCCGGTGGCCTCGGCGAACTGGTTGACCCGTTCCTGGGTGATCTCGAGCCATTCGCCGGAGCCGAGGTCTTCGCCGATCGCGGCCTTGACGTCATCGAGGGAGCTGAACACGCGCGGTGTGATAGTCGTCATAATCGCCGTAGTCTACCGTGATGCCATGAGCACCCCTCGGATCGCTCCCGGTGGATTCCGCGACCTCGGCCCCGCCAACTGGGCCTTCACCCGCCTCGCCGCGCGCGTCACCGGTGTCCACGACACCCACGTCTTCTCCACGCTGGGCCGCACCCGTGGTCTGTTCCGGGCGTGGCTGTACTTCGGGGCGCGGCTGATGCCGTTCGGGACGTTGTCGCGCAAGGACTCCGAGATGGTGATCATCCGTGTCGCGCATCTGCGCGAGTCGGCCTACGAGCTCGACCACCATCGTCGGATCGGCAAACGCGCGGGCATCACCGATGATGAACTCGCGCGCATCCTCGACGGTCCCGACGCCGGATGGGGGGATCGCGAACGCGCCATCCTGCGCGTGGTCGACCAACTGGTGACCACCCGCGACGTCGACGACGTCGCGTGGGAGGCGCTGCGCCGCCACCTCGACGAGCGCCGCACCATCGGCTTGCTTCTGCTCGTCGGCCAATACGACATGCTCGCCACCACCCTGCACACCTTGCGGGTGCAGCTCGACGTCCGCGCCTGAGGGCGTTCGGCGATGGGGTCGTTTGCCGCGCGGATGATGCGTAACCCGCTGTTCTCCCGCGTCTACGAGCATGCATGGCGGCCGGTGTTCACCCGCGGCTTCAGTCTCGGCAGTCCCGAGACCGCCGACTACGACGCCGCATTGCGCGCCTACCTGTGCCGGCCCGGGGATCGCATGGTTCTCGACATCGCTTGCGGACCCGGCAATTACACCCGGGACATTGCTGCAGGCCTCACCGGCGACGGACGGGTGGTCGGCATCGACTACTCACCGTCGATGCTGCACACCGCGGTCGCCACCAACAGCATCGTCCGCGCGAGCTACCTCCGTGTCGACGCGCACGCGATCCCGTTCGCCGACAACACCTTCGACGAGGTGATCTGCCTGGCCGCGCTCTACCTGATCCCCGACCCGCTCCCCGTGCTCGACGAGATGCTGAGGGTGGCGCGCCCCGGTGCGCTGCTGGTGGTGTTCACCTCGGTGGCCGGACCGGTCTCGACGGTGCCCGGCGTGAAGACACTGGCGGCCATCGGCGGCTACCGCGTCTTCGGGCGCGACGAGATCACCGGCGCACTGCGCCGTGGCGGCGCCGAGCACATCGAGCAGACCGTCATCGGGGAGGGGCAGTATGTGCTGGCGCGGGCTCCCGGCGGGAACTGACCGAACGCACCAGCGGCGCAACGCCTTCGGCGAACCAGAACGCCTCCTCGATGTGCGGTTGCCCGGACAGGATGAAGTGGTCGATGCCGATCGCCCGGTACTGGGCGATGAGGTCGGCCACCTCGGCGTGGCTGCCGACGAAGGCGGTTCCGGCTCCCGGGCGAACCAGGCCGTAACCCGCCCACAGCCCCGGGTACACCTCGAGGTTGTCCAGGTCGGCGTTGAGGGCGAGCTGCCGGCGTTGCCCCTCGGACTCCGACTGCGAGAGCCGTTGGCGGGCAAGCTCGATCAATGCCGGGTCCATCCGCGATACCAGCTTGCGGGCCTCGGCCCAGGCCTCCTCGCGGGTGTCGCGGGTGATCACGTGCGCCCGGATTCCGAAGGTCAGTTCCCGACCGTGCCGGGCGGCGCGGGCACGCACGTCCTCGACGAGTGCGGCCACCTTCTCCGGTGGTTCGGTCCACGTGAGATAGGTGTCGACGGTGGCCGCGGCCACCTCGCGCGCATACTCGCTGGCACCACCGAAGAACACCTGTGGCACCGGGTTCGGCGGATGGCCCACCACCGCGCCGGTGACGTCGTAATGCTCACCGGAGAAATCGAACGGCGTCCCCGACCAGGCGTGCCGGACGATCTGCAGGAACTCCCCGGTGCGGGCGTAGCGCTGTTCTTTGGTGAGCCGGTCACCGAACCGCGCCTGCTCCTGCGCGTCACCGCCGGTGACGATGTTGAGGGCGAGACGGCCGCCGGAGAACTCGGCGAAGGTCGCGGCCTGCTGGGCGGCCAGTGTCGGGGTGATCAGCCCGGGCCGGAAGGCGACGAGGAACTTCAGGCGGCTCGTCTCCCGAATGAGTGCGGCGGTGGTCAGCCACGCATCGTGGCACCAGGTTCCGGTCGGGGTCAGCACCGACTCGAAACCCAACCGTTCGGCGGTCTTCGCCACCAACGCGAGATAGTCGAGATCGGGTGGCCGGATCGCCGACGCGGTGCCCAGGATGCCCGCCGACTGCAATCCGCCGATGACCTCACGTCCGTCGCCGGAGGTCGGCAGGAACCAGTGAAAGTGAGCGTCGCGCTGGGCTTCTGCGGTCATTGCGTACTCACCGCGTAGGGCGCCACCGCGGAGTTGAAGCGCTTGTCGACGAAGTCGGCGATGACGGGCTTGTGGTCGAGCTGCCCGGCGGCGGCGAAGGCGTCGGCCAGTTTCTGCTCCGAGGCGACCACGGTGTCGTCGATCTCGATGGCCGGCCGGACGCTGCGCTGCTGTGCCGCCAGGGCGGCCTGCGGATCGATGCCGATCGCCTTCGCGTACTGCTGCGACCAGGTCTCGACGTTGGCCGACGCCCACTTGCTCGCCTTGGCCAGGTGTTCGACGAAGATCCGCAGTGCGGTGTTGCGCTTCGCGTCGGCAAGAGCCTCGTTGGACGCGATGCCGAAGCCGTAGCCGTTGACCACCCCGGTCCCCGACGCGAGAATCTTCGCACCCGAATCCTGTTGCACGATCGCGGTATACGGGTCCCAGATCGCCCACGCGTCGACCGCGCCGCTGGAGAAGGCCGACAGCGCGTCGGCGGGCTGCAGGAAGACCGGGGTGACGTCCGTGCCGAGCTTCAGGTTCGCCTTGCCCAACTGCTCGAGGAGATTGCCGTGGGCCGAACTCCCCTTGGCCACAGCGACTTTCTTGCCCTTGAGTTGTTCGACGGAGGTCAGGGTGGAGCCGGCGGGCACGAGGATGACGTCACCACCGGCGTTGTTGGTGTAGGCGGAGACGATCTTGATCTTCGCGTTCGACGCCGCACCGAAGATCGGAGGAGTGTTACCGGTGACGGCGAAGTCGATCTTGCCCGCGGTGGCGGCCTCGATCTCCGGCGGACCCGAGGTGAACGTCGAGAACTCGACCTTGAACGGCAGCGAATCGAGTTCTCCCGCAGCGCGCATGAGCGATTCGGTGCCGCCCTTCTGGTCGCCGACGCGCAACGTCAGGCCGGACAACTGTGCGGGGTCGACGCTGGCGTCGGCGACGGCGCCGGTCGAATCCTCTTTGCTGACACAGCCGCTGAGCGTCAGCGCGAGAATCCCGGCCAGGACGACGAGTACGGTCGCACGCCCGCGGACCCCTCCGGCGGACATGCGTGAACCACGAGACATTTCTTCCACGAGCCTTTCGATGATGCCGACCCGACAGACGTCGGGCCAAGAAAACTGTTGAGCGTGAACGTGCAGTGAGCGCCCTATTCGCCGAGAGCGTCGAGCAGTCGGGTCCGCAGATGTGCGGTCTGCGCGGCGCCGTCGGGATCCCGCGGCGCGTCGACGGTGACGTCGGCGGCGATGTGCCCGTCGGCGAGCACCACCACCCGGTCCGCGAGGCGCAGTGCCTCGTCGACGTCATGGGTCACGACGAGAACGCTGAATCCGTGGGCCTGCCACAGATTGATGAGCAGCCGGTGCATGGCCGCCCGGGTCAATGCGTCGAGGGCGCCGAAGGGCTCGTCGAGCAGTAGGAGTTGCGGGTCGGCGACCAGGGCGCGCGCCAGCGAAACCCGTTGGGCCTGACCACCGGACAGCTGCGCCGGCCACGCGTCGGCCTTGTCGGCCAGCCCGACCTCGGCGAGGGTGTCGCTGACCCGGGCGGCTGCCGCCGCACCCTTGAGTCGGGAACGGACGACGCCGAATTCGACGTTGCGTCGCACCGTACGCCAGGGGAACAGCCGTGGCTCCTGAAATGCCACCGCGGGTGCTCCGGACGTGGTGACGTCACCGGTCGAGGGTTGCGACAGGCCGGCGAGCAGCCGCAGCAGGGTCGATTTACCGCTGCCGCTGCGGCCGATGATGGCGACGATCTCGCCGGTGCGCACGGTCAGGGACACGTTGCGCAGCACCGGTTCCGCGTCGCCGTAGGCGAAGGTCGCCGCCGACACCTGCCCGGCGATCTCGGTCGATTGGGTTGTCCGCGTGGCGCTCGCGGCATCGATGATGGCGGTCATGGGGCAGCCTTCCTCAGTTGGTCCGTTGGTAGCGCGTGGTGTATCGCTCCAGCGCCCGCACGATGGCGTCGGTGATCAATCCCAGTGCCGCATAGATGATCAGGCCGAAGAACACGACGTCGGTGCGCAGGAAGTCGCGCGCGTTGTTGATCAGGTATCCCAGCCCGGAGGTCGCCGCGATCTGCTCGGCGACGATCAGACTGAGCCAGGCGATCGCCAGTGACTGCCGGAGCCCGACGAGGATCTGCGGCATGGCACTGGGGATGACCAACTCCCGAATCGTCTGCAGGCGGCCGAATCCGAGGACCTTGGCGTTCTCGCGGAGCTTGGGATCGATCTGTCGGATCGCCGCCGAGGTGTTGAGATACAGCGGGAAGATCGCGCCGAGGGCCACCAGCAGGATCTTCGGTGTCTCCTCGATCCCGAACCACAGGATGAACAGCGGGATGAGACCGAAGAGCGGAAGCGCCCGGATCGCCTGCATGTTGGGGTCGATGATCGCATCGGAGATCCGGCTCAGTCCGACGATCACACCGAGCCCGATGCCGATGAGCACGCCGAGCCCCAGGCCGATCGCCACACGTTCGGTGGAGGCCACGATCGCGTCGGTGAGTTCACCGCTCTGCAGCTTCTCCCAGCCGGCCTCGGCGATGAGCGAGGGTGCGGGCAGCTTGTCCTGCGGCAGGAACCCCAGAGCGCTTCCGAGTTGCCACAGAGCGAGCACCCCGATGGGTGAGAGGACCCGGATCCACGTCAGCACACGTGAGCGTCGAGCCGCACGGATCTGCGCCGCCGACCTGGTGCCCGGCGGTCGCCCGGATGACGACGCCGAGGAACTGGAACCCGGGATAAGAGAAATTGCCATGATGGTGGGCAATGATGCGGCAGTTCCGGAGCGGGCAGAACGGTTGCGCTCAGCATGACGCGAAGTGGCTTCGGCCGGATCCGGACTCGACACCGATGTTCGCACTGTGTGATGGGTGCATCGCGCGATGGGTCGGCGCCGGGTGCTTGTTCTGCGGTCAGAACGTGCGATAGTCGCGCACGCTCATCCGGTTGCCCCGCCGCTCGGGACGTGAGCCGTGCATCTCGACCATCCGGATGATCCGATAGCGGTGTCCGGCATAGGGTTCGAGGAGTTCGAGCATCCGCGCGTCATCCACCGGCTCCCCGATGAGCGTCTGCCCGACCGCCGAGGGGATGTGGTAGTCGCCGACGGGGACCGCGTCGGCGTCGCCGACCGCTCGCGCCCGGGTCTCGGCGACGGTCCACGGGCCGACACCGCGCAGGATGTCGAGCCGGTCGGCGTGCCGGTCCACATCGAGTGAGGTGGCGCCTCGGATGGTGCGCATCCGCACCGGTTCGGCGCCGCTGCGATGCCAGTCCCACACGGGGATCGAGGGCCACTGCTCTTGCGGCGGCGGGACACGCATGTCGTCGGGCACCGGCCCGGGCGCACGGGAACCGTGGCGGCGCACCAGGTATCGCCACGCCCGCCAGGCCTCGGCGCCGACCACCTTCTGTTCCAGAATGGCCGGCACGAGCGCTTCCCACACCCGCCCGGTGGCCCCGATGCGTAACCCGGGTGAGCGGGCGACGAGTCCGGCGACCACCTCGTCGTGGACGGGCATGGCCTCGGGGGCGTCGTCGCCGCCGAGCATCGCGGGCATCGATTCGAGCAGCCAGTCGGCGCCGTCGCCCCACGCGCGGCCGACGATGCGCTCACCGTCGACGCGCACGGTCAGGGTCGCCGGTCCGTCCGGGGTGTGGCTCGTGCGCCACACCGACCCGTCGCGGCCGTAGCGGAATGCCGGATCACCACCGCCGCGCCGGTGCAGTCCCAGCGTGTATCGCAGATCCACCGGTCCCGGCGGCATCCACACCCTGGTGCGCTCGGCGTTCATCGTCCTCGACTGTATCCATTGACGCCGACAACCCGGCGGGGACGAACCACCGCGGACGAGACGTTCAACCGAACGACCATCCGTCGAGCGGACGCCTCGCCTGCCGTTACCCTCATCGGTAGCTCCGGTGTGCCCGGAAGCATCGACACAGGGGGCATTTCATGCGCAATACGATCCGCGGTGGCGTGGCGGCCGCGACGGCCACCACCATGGTCCTGCTGATCGCCGGCTGCACGACGTCGGGGACACCACAGGCCGCTGATGCGTCGTCGGCAGGTCCGTCGACGGCGTCGTCGAGCGGTGCGTCGACGAGCAGCGGCGATCCCGCGAAGGTCAAGGCCCTGGTGGTCACCGCGGCCGATCTCCCGGCCGGATTCACCCTCACCCCGCTGCCGGAGGATCAGTTCCAGAAGGCGGTGTCGCAGTTCCAGGGCACCACCCGCAACGCGACGATCGTCCCGGCCGCGTGCGCCGATCTGCAGAAGCTGCCGGACGTGGATGCCTCGAAGCTCGGTGTCGCGGTCGCGACCTCCACGAGCGGCGGCATTCTCAGCGAGGGCCTCGCCGCGCAACCGAGCGACGTCGCCGCGGCACGGGCGAGGGCGACGGGGCCCTGCAAGAACTATTCGATCACGATCAACACCGGCGCGGCCGCAGGAACCACGGCGACCGCGACCAACACGGTGGTGCCTGCGCCGACCACCCAGGCGGAGCCGAGCGATGTCCTGGTGCTGCGTCAGGATCAGAAGGTCTCCACGGCCGGCCAGGTGGTGACCGTGACCACCTACACCGGTTTCGCGTCGGTGAAGGGGTACAGCGTCTCGGCCCTCTACACCGCCATCACACCGGGCTCCGCTCCCGACGACGCCGCCTTCCGGCAGTTCTTCACCGCGGCGGTGAACAAGGTCGCCACGCAGGGCTGAGCGGGGCCGGGCGCTCCGGCATCGAGGGCTCGCGACACACACACGCGGCCCGTCTCGGTCCGCGCCGGTGGTACACCACGGGCGTTGGCCGGGACGGGCCGCGTTCGTCGCGTGACTCAGAGGTTGATCATGTGCCCGATCGCGCCGTGGAACGTTTCCTGCAGCGCTTCGCTCATCGTCGGGTGGGTGTGGACGTTGCGTGCGAGTTCACGCGCGGTGAGATCCCACTTGTGGGCCAACGTGAGCTCGGGAAGCATCTCGGAGACGTTGTCGCCCACCAGATGTCCGCCGAGGAGTTCCTCGGTCTCGGAGTTGGTGAGGAGTTTGACGAAGCCGGCGGTCTCGCCGAGTCCCTGCGCCTTGCCGTTGGCGGAGAACGGGAAGGTCGACACGGTCACGTCGTAGCCTTCGTCCTTGGCCTGTGCCTCGGTCAGACCGAACGAGGCGACCTGCGGCTGACAGAACGTCGCGCGCGGCATGAAGCGGTAATCGCCCAGCGTCATCGTCTCCGCGCCGGCCATCGTCTCGGCGGCGACCACACCCTGCGCCTCGGCCACGTGTGCGAGCTGCAACTTGGCGGTCACGTCGCCGATGGCGTAGATGCCGTCGACGTTGGTGCGCATGTGGTCGTCGATCGCGATGGCGCCGCGTTCGGTGAGTTCGACGCCGGTCTTCTCGAGGCCGTAGCCGTCGACGCGAGGGGCGAAGCCGACCGACATCAGGACCTTGTCGACGGTCAGTTCGCCGTCGTTGTCCTTGGCGTCCTTGTAGGTGACGGTCACGCTGTCACCGTTGTCGGTGACGGTCTGCACCTTGGTGGAGGTCAGCACCTTGACGCCGAGCTTCTTGTATTCCTTGGCGATGGCCTTGGAGACGTCGATGTCCTCGTTGGGCAGGACCCGATCGAGGAACTCCACGATCGTGACGTCGACCCCGTAATTGGCCAGCACGTATCCGAATTCCATGCCGATCGCGCCGGCGCCGACGATCACGATCGACTCGGGCAGCTCGCGGGTGAGGATCTGGGTCTCGTAGGTGACGACGTTGTCGCTCAGCTCGACGCCCGGCAGCAACTTGACGGTCGAGCCGGTGTCGATGATGAGGTTGTCCCAGGTGATCTCGCGATCGCCCACCTTGAGGGTCTTCGCGTCCTGGAACACACCGTATCCGTCGATCTCGGTGATCTTGTTCTTCTTCATCAGGAAGTGGACACCCTTGACGATGCCCTCACTGACCTTGCGACTGCGGTCGAATGCCGGACCGAAATCGAAGGAGACCTCACCGGACATGCCGAAGGTCTTCGCCTGATGGTTGAAGATGTGCGCCAGCTCGGCGTTCCGGAGAAGTGCCTTCGACGGGATACATCCGACGTTCAGGCACACACCGCCCCAGTACTTCTCTTCGATGACGGCGGTTTTCATGCCCAGCTGGGCGGACCGGATCGCGGCCACGTACCCACCTGGACCAGCACCCAGGACAACTGTTTGGAAGTGTTCAGCCACGGCCACCACCCTACGACGGCGTCGGGTACCAGCGCAGAGCGTCCCCGGTACTGGCCGGTAACCACCTCGGACACAGCCATTTTCCATCACTGATTGAATCGGTGATGGGGATCTGCTTTGATCGATCGGTATGGCACCGACACGCTCCCGGGTGACGCGCGAACACCTGCTGATCGCCGCCGAGCGACTGTTCCTGACCGACGGCCCCGACGCGGTGTCGGTGCGGGCCATCTGCACCGAGGCCGGGGTCAATCCGGCGGCCGTGCACTATCACTTCGGATCCAAGGACGACCTGGTCGCGGCCCTGCTGGAGGACCGGTTGGCGCCGCTGTGGGCCGACACCCTCGGCGGCAGCGACCTCGCGGTTCGCACCATTACCGACCTCATCGATCTCGTCGTCGACCCGCTCGCCCGACTTCGGGCCGATCCCGTCGGCCATCTCCATCTGCAGCTACTGGCACGCTTCGTCGATGCCCATCCCGACGCGGCGTGGACGCGCCGCTGGTTCCGTCTGGACGACTGGGTGGATCTGCTCTCGCCGCTGGTGCCCGGCCTCGACACGCGCGCCGCAGGACGCCGGTGGGCGCTCGCGTTCACGCTGATCCTCCACCGCTTCGGTGGGACCGGAACCCTCTCCGACGAGGCAGTCGCGGCGCTGCGCGGGTTCGTGGTCGCCGGGCTCGGCGCACCGGTTGTCTCGAAGGAGTTGCCATGACCACCAACACCACTGCGTCGGACCCATCAGCGCCGGACCCGTTCGCGCCCGCCCGCCTCGGTCCACTGCAGTTGCGCAATCGCCTCATCAAGTGCGCGACCTTCGAGGGCCGCACCCCCGACGCCCTCGTCACCGACGATCTCATCGAGTTTCATCGGGAGGTCGCCGCGGGTGGGGTCGCGATCAGCACGGTGGCCTACTGCGCGATCTCCCCGGAGGGCCGCACCGACCGTCATCAGATCTGGCTTCGCCCGGAGGCCGCGCCCGGTCTGGTCCGGCTGACCGAGGCCATCCATGCCGAAGGTGCCCGTGCGGCAGCACAATTGGGTCACGCCGGTCCGGTCGCCAACTCGGTGTCCAATCGGGCTCGGGCGCTGGCCGCGTCACCGATCCCGGCGCCGATGGGCATGTCGATGACGCACTCACCCACCGTCGAGGAAATCGCCGCGCTGCGCACCACATTCGCCCGCGCGGCGCGCATCGCGGTCGATTCCGGCTTCGACGCACTCGAAATCCATTGCGGCCACAACTATCTCCTCAGTAGCTTCTTGTCTCCGCTACTCAACCGCCGGCGCGACGAGTACGGCGGCTCGGTGGTCAATCGCGCCCGGCTGGCCCGCGAGGTGCTCGAGTCGGTGCGCGAAGAGGTCGGCAGCGAGGTCGCGATCTGGGCCAAGCTCAACATGTACGACGGCGTCGGTGCCGTCGGCGCACCCGCGCGCCGGTGGCGCGGTTTCAACGTCGACGAGGCGTGCGCGGTGGCGCGGCTACTCGAAGCAGACGGATACCTTGATGCGATCGAACCCACCGCGGGCAGTTCACTTCTCAACCCGATGTACCTGTTCCACGGGCAGGCGCCGCGAGCCGCATTCGCCGACGCCTTCACCGGACCGATGCGGTGGGGACTGAAGGCCGCAGGCCCGTTCTTCCTGAAGCACTACGAGTACCACCCCGGCTACCTGCTGCCGCTGGCACGCCGACTACGGGAGGCGGTCGATCTGCCGATCATCCTGCTCGGTGGCATCACCGACCGTGCCACCATGGACTCCGCGCTCGCCGAGGGCTTCGACTTCCTCGCCATGGGCCGCGCCCTACTCCGCGAACCCGACCTGCCACAACGGATCAGCGCCGACCCGTCGACGTCGTCGCAATGCATCCACTGCAACCTGTGCATGCCGACGATCTACACACGCACCGAGTGCCCGGTACGTGGGTGAGACCACCGCACACAATGTGACTCCTGGAAATTGGCGATGAGCGACGCCGTGGTCAGGTGCCCCTTCGCCCGATGGTCGAGGTGCATTGCGCCCCAGGCGCCGGGCCTTCCCCCGATGGTCGAGGTGCGAGCCGCGTGCGGCGAGCCTCGAGACCCGGCGAGACAACAAGCCCCCCAACCACATCGAAAGCAAGACAAACGAAAACCGCACCCCTACCACACCCCACCGACAGAAAATCAGCGCCGAAACACGTTGTCCACAAGCAGAATTCATCAAAGCACCCCTTGCATCGAACACCCTGGCGATGTACACTGGACCCATCACAACGATCAGCCACCGGGGAGGGGCCCATGATCGACACCACCACAACTCTTGACGTCAAAGATGTTGATGCCGAAGCAGTCTTCGCCGTGATCGTCACCCAACTCAGCGACCTGCAATGGAACCCGGAGATGACCGGACCCCAAGCCTTCGGCGCGATGAAACAAGTCCTGCTGTTGCGGAACCTGGTCGATCACCACGCCACCACCCTCACCGGCGAACTGGACCGACTGGGCGTGGCCGACCACAAAACCACCCGACTGCGAGAACTGTTGATCAGCATGGGCTTCGTGCCCGCCGTCGCAGGTCGGTACGTGCGGATGGCCGGCACCACCGATATCGATCTGTTGTTGGCGCATGCCGCCGACGGGTCCATCTCGTCCGAACACACCGACGCCATCGTCCGCGGACTGGCGCACATCGACACCCGCGCCCCCGAACCCATGGACACCGTCCAACGCTGCGAATACCTCCGGAAACTCTTGTCGCACTACTTCGCCGGCTTCACCACCGCCGAAATCAACCTCTACGCGCGACAGTTGGGGAACGAGCTCGCCGCGGAGACGCCGGGCGGGTTACCGGCCGCGGAGGACAAGACGATCAACTCCTACACCGATCGCATCACCGACGACGGCCGGTTGGAGATCTCAGCGAACCTCGACATCATTGCGGGCGAGAAAACCAGAACTTTGATGGAAACCTTGTCGGCACCGAAACCTCAGCCGGATGGGTCACCGGATCCGCGGACACCCGAACAGATCTGCGCTGCCGCGTTCGAGACGATCGTCGAACTTGCGGCACAAGGCTTGGCCGACACCACCTTCTCCGCCAAACCCACCAACGGCTTGTTGTGGACCTGGTCGGCGGACAACCCGGCACTCGGCGGCGATTTGCAGAACATGGGCGCGATCACCGAAGCCACCGCGCGGATGTTGTCGTGTGACACCACCATCACCAAAATCATCCTCAACACCGACGGCGTACCCCTCGACGTCGGACTCAAAGAACGGCTGTTCACCCCAGGACAACGCAACGCACTACTCGTCCGCGATCGCGGATGCATCAAATGCGGAGCACACGCCGGACGCTGCCAAGCACACCACCTCGCCCACTGGAGTGATGGCGGTCCCACCGACCTCGACAACGGCTGCCTGCTGTGCACCAGCTGCCACGACGATGTGCACCACCACGGCTGGGACATCATCATGGGCTTCGACCGACACCCCTGGCTGATCCCACCCGCCAGCGTCGATCCGAAACGACGACCCGTGCCGTCCTATCACCGCAGAACCATGCGACTCGACGACGCCGCAGCCTGACCTACCCTGCCCCACTACCTGAATCCTGCACCCGGCCTGGCCGGGACCGCATCTGATCTTTGAGAACTCCATAGAGAAACCCACCCGATGGTCGAGGTGTTCGAGCGTCCGCGGACCGGAAGCCTGTCGACACAAGGGGTCTCGAGGCTCGTCGCTAACGCTCCTCGGCACCTCGACCACCGGGGTGGGACGGCCATCGGGCACGAAACCCGGGGCGGGAACGCCCCCCGCTGGTCGAGGTGCGAGCCGCGTGCGGCGAGCCTCGAGACCGACTGAGCCAGAGCTGGATTCGAATCACCGTTGCCCGGTGACTCATCGGCGCAACCGATCTCGAGGACCTCGACCATCGCCTGGGAAAGTCCGAGCATCTCCGTTGTGGGTCACCTCGGCCACGGCGGGGCGGGAAGCGCCCGGCCTCATTGGGCGAGGCGGACGAAGTCGGAACGTTCGTCGTCCTCGCGCGAGCTCTGTATGCGGCGTCCGGCATGTGGGACGCGGCGGCCGCGGCCGGGTACGTTGGCGAGGTGACCGACAGCAGCACCACCACCTCCGCCGACGACCCGTACCTGTGGCTCGAGGACGTCACCGGCGACGAGGCACTCGCCTGGGTGCGTGACCACAATGCGCCCACCCTCGCAGAACTCACCGACTCGGACCGGTTCTCCCAGCTCGAAGCGCAGGCCCTGGAGATCCTCGACACCGACGACCGCATCCCCTACGTGCGGCGCCGGGGTGAGTATCTTTACAACTTCTGGCGCGACGCGGCGCACCCCCGCGGACTGTGGCGGCGGACGACGCTCGAGCAGTACCTCACCGATTCCCCGGACTGGGACGTCCTGATCGACGTCGACGCCCTCGCCGCCGCCGAGGACGAGAACTGGGTGTGGAAGTCGGCGACCATGAACCGGCCCGAGTACGACCGTGCCCTGATCTCGATGTCGCGCGGCGGCGCCGACGCCGCCGTCGTCCGAGAGTTCGACGTCGCGACCCGCACCTGGGTCGACGACGGCTTCACCCTCCCCGAGGCGAAGTCGTCGATCTCCTGGATCGACCGGGACACCGTCTACGTCGGCACCGATTTCGGGGTACAGCCCGATGGCGACGGATCACTGACCACGTCGGGGTATCCGCGCGTCATCAAACGGTGGACGCGTGGCACGCCGGTCGATGCGGCGCCGACGGTGTTCGCCGGCTCCGTCGACGACGTGGCGGTGAGTGCCGGCTACGACCACACACCCGGATTCGAGCGTCATCTCGTCTCGCGCGCAACGGATTTCTTCAACGAGCTCACCTACGAGCTCCGCGGCACCGAGGAGATCCTGCTCGACGTGCCGACCGATGCCCACGTCAGCGTGCACCACGACTGGATGTTCGTCCGCCCCCGTTCGGACTGGGAAGTCGGCGGAACCGGTTATCCCGCAGGCACTCTGCTCGTATTCGACTACCCGTCCTACCTCGCCGGGGCGCGCGAACACACGGTGCTGTTCACCCCGGACGCGCACACCAGCCTGCAGTCGTTCTCCTTCACTCGGTCCCACCTGATCGTGCTCACCCTGCACGACGTGCACACCGAGGTGACCGTCCGCACTCTCGGCGACTGGACGGCCGTGCCACAACCCGGGCTCCCCGAACTCGCGACCGTCTCGGTCCTCGACACCGATCCCGACGACAGTGACGAGGTGTTCTGGTCGGCAACGTCGTTCACCGCACCACCGAGCCTGCTGCACGGCGACAGCGGCACCGAGGTCACCGTGATCAAACAGACCCCGCAGTTCTTCGACGCGGAATCGGTGGTGGCCGAACAGTTCTTCACCCCCTCCGACGACGGCACCCCGATCCCCTACTTCGTGATCCGGCGCCGCGACGTGACCAACGGCCCCACACTGCTCTACGGCTACGGCGGCTTCGAGAACTCGCTGACTCCGGGCTATCTGGCGCTCTCGGGCCGCAACTGGATCGAACGCGGCGGCATCTATGTCATCGCCAACATCCGTGGCGGCGGCGAATACGGCCCGGCCTGGCATACCCAAGCCCAAAAGGCCGGTCGGCACCTGGTGTACGAGGACTTCTCGAGTGTGGCCAAGGACCTCGTCACACGTGGACTGACGACCCCCGCGCAACTCGGCGCGCAGGGCGGCTCCAACGGCGGCCTGCTGATGGGCGTCATGCTCACCCGGTACCCGGAGCTGTTCGGCGCGTTGGTGTGCCAAGTCCCACTGATCGACATGCGTCGTTACCACCTGCTGCTCGCGGGCGCGTCGTGGATGGCCGAGTACGGCAACCCCGATGACCCCGACGAGTGGGCCTACATCGGTGAGTACTCGCCGTATCAGAACCTCACACGCGAGAAGACCTACCCACCGATTCTGGTCACCACCTCCACCCGCGACGACCGCGTTCATCCCGGACACGCCCGCAAACTCGTTGCGCGACTGGAGGAATACGGTCACGACGTCCGCTACTACGAGAACATCGAGGGCGGACACGGCGGTGCCGCCGACAACAAGCAAGCGGCCTTCAAGTCGGCACTGGCGTACGAATTCCTCTGGCGCACCATTGGATCGGCCAACGGCTGAGCCGTCAGCGGTAGACGATGACCGCCGCGGGGCGCACCGACCGCGACCCGACGTCCAGCCCCGGCCGCAGAACGCCGGCGACCGTCCGTGACCGGTCGGCCGCGCCGGTCTCCCGGGTGTCGACGGCGTCCATGGTGGTGGCGTCGAAGTCGTCGCCGACCCGCGGCGTCACCGGCGTGCCGCCGTGTCCGACGATCAGGCGTTCGAGGCCATCGGCCAGCGCGGTGAACGCGGCGCGATCGGCGGCGTCGGCCGAAGATGAGGCGCAACCCGAGGCGTCGCCGAACAGCGCCAGCAGGTCCACCAGCAGGGCCAGGTCCGCACCGGCCGCATCGCGCGCCGACCGCTTCTTCTCGGCGTCGAGGAGCCGCTCCAACGACTGCGACTGGCGGGCGATCACCCGCCCGAGATCCTCGACCCGTTCGTCGAGGCGACGGACCTGCTCGGCCACCTCATCCGCACCGGCACCCTTGCCGGTACCGGCCACCTCGTCTGCACCCTCGGTCATCCGACCAGCGTAGAACCCGGCGTTCCCGACATCGAGGCGCCCGCCCGGCGCGCGTCGCGCTGTTACGATCCCCGACCGTGGGCGTATACGGCATCGATCTGGGCACGACGAATTCGGCGATCGCGGCGATCGACCGCGACGGACGGCCCGAGGTGATCGGCGACTGGAACGGTGCACCGACGACACCGTCGGTCGTGCTGTTGCCGTCGGCGCACGACCACGTCGTCGGCGAGGGCGCCCGCAGGCAGGCGCGACTCGACCCCGACAATGTGTGTGCGCTCGTCAAACGTCGCATGGGCGAAGTAGATTGGCGATTCGTCGCGCACGGCCGGAGCTGGTCGGCACCGGCGATCTCGGCACTCACCCTGAAATCGTTGGTCTCCAACGCCGAGTTCGCCGGCGAGAAGGTGGAGCGTGCGGTGATCACCGTGCCCGCCTACTTCGGGGACGAGGAACGCCGCGCCACCATCCAGGCGGGCACCTACGCCGGACTCGACGTCGCCGGGGTGTTGTCGGAGCCGATCGCGGCAGCACTGTCCTACGGATTCAGCCGGTTGACCGACACCGCCACCCCGGCCACACCCGACGAGACGGTCCTCGTCTACGACCTCGGCGGCGGCACCTTCGACGCCACGGTGATCGAACTCGCCGACCGGCGCATCTCGGTACTCGCCGTCGACGGCGACCATCAACTCGGCGGCGCCGACTGGGACGAGCGGCTCGCCCTGCACCTGTCGCGGAAGTTCTGCGAGGAACACCCCGACGCCGAGGATCCCCTCGACGACTCGGCCGGTTCGCAAGCCCTGATCATGGCCGCCGAGCGCGCGAAACACGAACTCAGCGAATCCGACTCGACATCGGTGATCGTCTCGCACGACGGTGTGCGGTCGGTACTGAGCGTGACCCGCACCGAACTCGAGGAGCTCACCGCCGGACTCCTCGCACGGACCCTCGACCTCACCGACTCGTGCCTGGCCGGCGCGCGTCGACGCGGGGTGGCGCAAGTGGATCGGGTGTTGCTGGTCGGCGGCTCGTCGCGGATGCCTGCGGTGACGCGCGAGATCAGCGCGCGGCTCGGGATCACCCCGGAACTGCGTGATCCGGACCTGGCGGTGGCGCGCGGCGCGGCGATCTACGGGGAGAAACTCGAGATCGAGCGCCTGGTCACCGCCGACCTGACCACCCGGGGTCGATTGGCGCCCGGTGCGACGCTCGTCGACGCCGCACCCGCCGATGTCGACGAGGCCGCCGCGCGGGTGGCCGCGGCGTTCGCGATGCCGGTCGCCGGAGTCCGTCGAATGCTCCAGATCAGCGTCGACACCGTGGTCTCACGCGGCTTCGGGGTACTCGCGGTCAGCGGACGCAACGGCGAACTCGAGGTCACCTGGCTGGTGCATCGCAACCAGCCTTTGCCGATCCGGGTCCAGCGCTCTTTCGGGACGGTGCGCGCCGACCAGCGCCGCATCGAGCTGACCGTGGTCGAACAACTCGGCCAGGAGGCCTCGCCCTCACCGCGGGACGCGAAGATGCTGATCGAGGGCGCCATCGAGGACATCCCGCCCGGCCACGACGAGAACAGCGAGGTGCGGGTCACCTTCGAGATGGGATTCGACGGCGTGCTGCACGTCAGAGCCCATCATGTCGAGGCGGACATGCCGCTGACCCTCACCGCGAAAACCGGTGCGACGCTCTCCCGGTCGGAGGTCGCCCGAGAACTCGACCAGGTCCACCGCAGTCGACGCCGGGACGTCTGAGCGCCGTGGAACCCTTCGTCGGCAACGACTACCGCAAACGCGTGCTCGCCGCGGTGGAACGCCGCGGCGGCGTGGAGGAATCCGACCCCTTCGAGCTGTACGACATCCCGATCGCCGAGACCGCCACCCTCTCCGATTCCGAGGTGATCACCCGGATCGACGAGGTGTGGGCGTTCTGGCAGAAACAACGCGACCACCCCAAGTACCGGGTACTCGTGGAGCAATTGGTCGCCGAACACGCCGACCGCAGTGCACCGCTACGTGAATCGGTTCGCCGCGCGGCGCTGGCCCGGTCCGTGCAGGCGCGCCGCACCGAGCTCGATGAGCAGCGATATCAGTTGCTGAACAGCGCGATCGAGCGTCTCGTCGCCCGCTACGGCGGCATCCCGGAAGGAAAGCGTGCCGGTCTCGACGAGATCGGCGCGATGGGTGGACTCAGCGCCGATGAGGTCGCGACCCGCCT
The DNA here is from genome assembly GCF_017654315.1 of Gordonia polyisoprenivorans. NCBI lineage: Bacteria > Bacillati > Actinomycetota > Actinomycetes > Mycobacteriales > Gordoniaceae > Gordonia > Gordonia polyisoprenivorans. The sequence goes on along the minus strand of NZ_CP072203.1, from coordinate 1,557,264 downwards.
GCGCAGGCACCGGATCGTGCCCGACACCCCTTCCGGGACAACCGCACCCACCGCCTCCCCGCCGCAAACGCTGTCAGCCCACAAACTCTCCCAGATCACCGAGCTGCTCACCGAGTTCAGCCGCCGCCGCAGCGGGCCACCCACCCACACACTGCTCGCGGTGCTCGAACTCACCACCGACAACGCCGCCGACCGCGGCGAGATCCGACTGCGCGTCGACGGAATGCGCCACCGCGCACGGGAATTGCCCGCCGGCCGCATGCGCGCGATCGTCGACGAACTCCTCATCGACATCGAGCAGATCCTGCTCGGGCCGGCCGAGGTCACCGAGGCCTACCTCGCCTCGGTCGCCGACCGGGTCGCCGACCATCTGCGGCCCCGTATCCGGGCGGCGATCCTCGTCGAGGATCGTCTGCACCCCGACGATCATCAGTTCATGCTCGACGAGGCGCGTGAACTCGGTCTCGGTACCCGGGACGCGCGGCGGCTGATCGCCACGATCGCAGCCGAGTACGGTGGTGCCGTCGAGGAGCCCGCCCCCGCACCGGCCGCAGCCCGAACCGCACCCGCCGCACCGGCTCCGACGCCGCACACCCCGGCAGCAGGCGACTGGCAGCGCGAATTGCGCTCGGCCCGACAGGCTTTGCGCAAGGGCCGCCCAGAGGAGGCCCGGCGGCGATGTGCCCAGGCGCGCGCGGCCGCCGGCGACGACCCCACCGCACTCCGTCAGATCGATGCGGTCGCCGACGAGGCGCAACGAACCCTGGACGCCGCCACGCCGGCACCGGCACCACCCGCAGCACCGACACCACCTCCAGCACCGACACCGGAGCCGCCGCCGGCACCGGCCACCGGTCTGCCTCCGACAGCGCCGTCGACGGTCCGGGCCGAGACGGTCGACGGGACGGTGCGGGTGAGCTGGGACCCGTCACCCACCGCCGGGGTGAGCTATCGGGTCACCCGAGTCGAGCGCAACGGCCGCAGGCAGGTCGTCGGCCGCACCGCGGAGACCGAACTCGACGACGGTGGCGCCGGCACCGCAACCCCGCTGCCCACCTACGAGGTCACCGCGACCCGTGCGGGCGTGCACTCCGATGTCGCGATCTCCGGCAACCCGCCAACCCCGGCCCGACCCCCGGCTCCTGCACCCACAACACCCACCCCCACCGCGCCACCGGCCGATGCCCTGCCCGCCGTCACCGACGTCCGCGTCGACGGCAACCGGGTGATCTTCGCGTGGCCCGACGGCGTCACCGAGGCCCTCGTCGTCATTCGGGCGGATGCACCTCCGCAGTCGCCGACCGACCCGGCGGCGTGGACGAAAAAGATCACCAACACCCGCTACGACATCGACGGCGGGTTCGCGATCCCCGGTTCCGTCGCACGTCCCGGGTACGTCGCGGTGGCGGCATGCCGGCGCGACAGCAGCGGAGCACTGACCGTCGCGGCCGCCTTCGATCCCCGGGCGCGCGCGGTGCTGCCGACGACGAACGACAACCCGCGCCCGTGATTCGCTAGGCTGAATTCGCCGAATCGGACATCACCGACCTCGACCACCAGATTCAGAGGGGAATCACCTGCCATGGGAATCGACTACACCAAGCGACCAAAGACGCCGCCGGCCCCCCAGCCACAGCCGACTCCACAGGCACAGCCCTATCAGCAGCCGCCACAGGGCTACCCGAACCAGGCTCAGCCGCCGGTGTCGTTGTCGAAGGTGACGCTGACCAAGTCCGCACCCAGCGTGTCGCTGACCAAGCAGGGTTCGGCGACCGGCCAGGTCAGGGTGAACCTCAACTGGACCGCCGGCTCCAAGGGCGGACTGTTCAAACGCGCCACCGGCGTCGACCTCGACCTCGCCTGCCTCTGGGAGTTCGCCGACGGCAGCAAGGGCATCGTGCAGGCCCTCGGCAACTCGTTCCAGGCGCCGTACCAGGGCCGTCCGATCATCTGGCTCGACGGCGACGACCGCTCCGGATCGAACACCGGCGGCGAGAACATGTACATCGACCTGTCGGCGTCCAACCAGATCCGTCGCGTGCTGATCTTCGCCTACATCTACGAGGGCACCCCCAACTGGGCGAGCGCCAACGGCGTGGTGACCCTCTTCCCGGCGAATGGACCGCAAATCGAGGTGCGTCTCGACGAAGCCGATCAGGGTGCCATCTCGTGCGCGATCGCACTGCTGGAGAACCGCGGCGGCGAACTCGTCGTCAATCGCGAGGTGCGCTACATCCGCGGCTCCCAGTCCAAGGTCGACGAGGCCTACGGCTGGGGACTGAACTGGAAGGCCGGCCGCAAGTAGCGCACACCCTCCGCTCGCACCGCACAACGCACACCGCCTGCCGCACGCCATCGCCGACCGCGCCCGGGCGGTGTGCGTTCGCTCACCACCACCGACCACGAGCCCGCCGCGTGCCGTAAGGTCTGCGCGGTCATGCCGACACCACCCCTGCGGGTGACGTCGGCCCGTCGGGGGCGACCGTGCCGGACGTCCCCGGGCACTCAATCGGGGGATGGTGTGCTGAAGTTCTCGACCTCGCGCGTTGCGGCGCACTGCCGCCTGCTCGCTCCGCTTGTCGCCGCCATGATCACCGTCTCGGTGATCGCCGGCGCTCTGAACGCCGGAGATGCTGCGGCACAGCCGAATTCACCGCTCGATCTGGGTGCGATCGCCGATGCCGCGATGCGATCGGTCATTGCCGATCCCGATCCGTTCTACGCGCACACGCCGCCGGCCGGCGACGCCCGTCTCGGCGAGATCCTGCGGATCGAACCGATGGCTGCGCCCGCAGTGGAACGCGCGGTGGCAGGTGTGCGCGGGTTCCGGATGCTGTACGTGACGACCGGACCTCTCGGCGGCCGGACCACGGCGAGCGCGTCACTGTTCGTCCCGTCGGCAACTCCGGCGCACGGCACGCGTGCGTTGATCGGCATGGGTGTGGCCGACGAGAGCATGGGCTCCTATTGCCGGCCGACCTCGTCGATGTCACGCAACTCGGTGATCGATCAGGTTCGCGGTATGGGCCCGGTCGATTCGGCATCGACAGCGCTGCGCGCGGGCCACACCGTCGTCGTCGCCGATCTCGCCGACGACGGCGGGCCGTCGCCCACCCCGACGCTACTGCCCCGCTTCGACGGCCACGCGCTGCTCGACGCGATCCGCGCCGCCCGCTCGGTGCCCGCGGCCGGGTTGACCGCGGCGTCGCCGATCGGTATCCACGGTCCGTCCGGCGGCGGGAGCGGCGCGGCCGCGGTGGCCGCCGAGCAGGCCGGAACCTATGCACCCGAACTACAGATCGCGGCGATCATGATCGGTCAGATGGTGCCCGATCACCGCAACTTCATCCGCCGAAACAGCGGCACGGTGGGAGCCGGATTCGCGTTCGCCGATCTGCTGGGTCTGGAGACCGGGCACCCGGAGATGCGGATCGATGACAAGCTCACCGCGGTCGGCAAGAGGATCGCCGACGCCTTCCGGCACTCGTGCGCGGTCCCGACCTATCTCACCCTGTCGTACGTACCGCTGCCGGCATTGTTCCGGCCGGGTCATTCCCCGTGGGCCGACCCCGACTTCCGGCGCGCCTTCGACGCGGCCGCGCTGGCCACCCCCACCTCGCCCACCCCGACCGCACGGTTGCGTATGACGCGGTGCGACTCGAACCTCTCGCCGGTGTCGGTGACGCCCGTCGATGACCTCGCACGCGCCGCGGCGACCTATCGTGCGAAGGGTGCCCGCGTCACGACCCGCGTCGTGAGCTGCCTCGGCGGACCCGGTGACGTCTACGCCCCGGACCTTCGGTGGCTACTCGCTGCACTGTGACCGGCGCCGGGAACCGAGATACTGTCGAATCGCCCGGAGCACGACCATCGGATCCCACTGCTGCCCGCCGAGGCCGCGGGTGAGTGGGTACCAGGCGAATCCGATCAGCGCCGAGCATGCGTGCCCGATGTTGGTGACCGTGATGTGCGTGAGCAGTGGGACGAGGTAGATCACCACGCAACCGGCGATGTACACCCACCGCCACGGGCGGGCGATGTGATAGGCCAGCACCGCCGCGACCGCCGCCAGAAAGTAACTGACGCCGACGTCGTGGATGCGGATCAGGTCCGCACTCGCATCACCGGATGCAATGGCACGTCGCAGCAATCCCTCGCTGACGTAGGTGGCGACGACGTGCGCGCTGAGACCGACCACGACGAAACGTGCGGTGCCGAGCCATCGTTCGGCCGGGATCAGGAAGATGCAGAAGAGGATCAGATACGGAAACCAGTACGACCCGTCGAGCCAGAACAGGCTCGCGAGGAGAACCTGGAACGGATCCTTCTGCAGATTGACGATGTTGGTCGACTGATGACCGAGCACGTGGTTGAGATGTTTCGGCGACATCGAGTGCTGCAGGATGGTCGTCATCAGCAGGATCACGAGCCACACACAGGTCACGGGAGCCGAGCGGATTCGATCCCAGATCCACGCGCCGGCGCTCGTCAGTCGGGCCACCTCGTCTCCCACTCGTCAGCCCCGGTGATCAGTGTGCCGGTCGAGCGACGCTCGCGCCGGGGACCGGGACACACTCAGCGCGCGATGAGCCGCACGACGATGCCGAGCACGATCCCGATCGCCCCGGCGATCGCACCCACCGTCGCCCACCACGTGAGGTCGTTGGCCAGCGCATCGGTGGCCGCTCGGGTCAGGGCGTTGCCGGTGGAGTGATTGACGAACTGACGGTCGACCAGCGTCGTCGCGTTCAGCGCCGCCAGCCAGCTCAGCAGGGCCGCCAGCAACCCGCCCAGACCGAGTGCGATCAGCACCGTCCCGCGCCGTCGGGCGACGAGCAGGGCAAGCAGACCGGCGATCACCGCGACCGCGGTCGCGACGTATCCGATCGTCGTGATCTGTTGTCCGACGGTGTGATACCGACCGGCCTCGAGCCCGCTACCCTCGGCCATCGGCACCTCGATCTTGCCCGGAACCGAGGTCACGAACGGCAGGTTGGCGCTCTTGAGCGCCCGGTTCACCATCGCGGTGATGTCGAGTTGCATCTCCTGGGAGCCGCCCGCGGGCGCGGGATCGAAGAGCCAAGAATGCTGCTGTCGGACGAGATCGGCGAAGTCCGCGGGGAAGTCTTGCCCCTGCGTGTAGCGCTTCGCGAACGGTTCGATCAGCGTCGACGCCCCGGGCACGTTGACCCGGGAGGACACCTGCTCGGTGATCTCGTCGGCGATGAACGCCTGCACCTGTGGGTCGTGCGCGAGCGGCGCGGCCACGTCGGCGAAACCGTCGGCATCGACCACCCGCTCGGCCGCCCACATCGACGGCAGGGCGACGACGATGGCCACCATCGCGACAAGGGTCAGCAGCGCACTGAGAAACGTTCGCACCGGCACGAGGGTACCTGTCGAGACTCGCTCACTCGTCGGCGATGACCCGGGCCCGGCCGACGATCAGCGGGTCGGGGGTGCCGACGAGCTCGTCGTTCTTGCCCTTGTAGTCGAACAGGCTGAGCACGTGACGCATCGCGTTGATCCGCGCGCGTTTCTTGTCGTTGCTCTTCACCACCGTCCAGGGCGCGATGTCGGTGTCGGTCTTGGTGAACATCGCCTCCTTGGCCGCACCGTAGGCGTCCCACTTGTCGAGCGACGCGAGGTCCATCGGGGAGAGTTTCCACTGCCGGACCGGGTCGATCTGCCGGATCGCGAAGCGGGTGCGCTGTTCGAGCGGGCTCACCGAGAACCAGAACTTCACCAGGTTGATGCCGTCGTCGACGAGCATCTTCTCGAACGCGGGGACCTGATCCATGAACTGGTCGTACTGCTCGGGGGTGCAGAAACCCATCACCCGCTCAACGCCGGCCCGGTTGTACCAGGAGCGGTCGAAGAAGACCATCTCGCCACCCGCGGGCAGATGCTGCACGTACCGCTGGAAATACCACTCGGTGGACTCGCGTTCCGAGGGCTTCTCCAGCGCGACGACCCGCGCGCCACGGGGATTGAGATGCTCGTTGAACCGCTTGATCGTCCCGCCCTTGCCCGCGGCGTCGCGGCCCTCGAACACCAGCAGGTGACGCTGGCCGGTCTGCTTGGACCATTTCTGCAGCTTCAGCAGCTCGATCTGCAGCCTGCGCTTGGTCACCTCGTACTCGCGGCGACTCATCCGCTCCTCGTACGGGTAATCCTCACGCCAGGTGTCGACGACGTTGCGTTCGGGCAGCGTCAGCAGTACCGGATCGTCGTCATCGTCGTCGTTCACCTCGAACTGGGTGGTGTCGTGCAGATCGACGAGGCTCTGCAGCGCTTCGCGCCCGTTGAGCTTGCTGAAGTCGGGGCCCAGGGTTTCCAGATCGTGCAACTCGGTCACGGATCAACGATATGCCGCGGTCACGAACGTCGCGTGTCGAAGGGGTGAACGTCGAAGGGGTGAACGAGGAGACCTTGGACCTGGGAAGTCGGACAGACCTGAGGAGTCGGACCCGTGAAATCAGTTGTGCAGGTCGATCGAGCCGTACTTCAGGCATGCCTTGCCGCTGGTGGTGTCGACGGCCGCGGCGAACCCGCCCGAGCATCCGACGCCGGGCTGACCCGAGTACGCCTGGCCTCCCCAGCCACCGATGGCGACCGAGTACCCCCCCGCGCGGGCCTGGGCGACCGAGAGCGCCTTGGGTCCGGTGGTGATGGAGTACGAGGTGCCGTTGGTGGTGGCCCCGGCCAGCGCCGAGGAACCGGGCGCCTGGTTGATCGCGGTGGCGTTGCCGCCGCGGTCGGACACGGCCACCGCCGTACCCCCACCGGTTTCCTGAGCGCTGGCGTTGCTGCCCACACCGGCGCGCGCGCCGCATCCGCTGGTGCCCTGAATCTGTTGCACCTCATGACCATTCGTCGCATTACAGGTGACCGCCTGGGCACCACCGCCACCGAGGCCGAGGCCCCAGATCGCTCCTGCGCCGCCCACCGCGACGATCAGGGCCCGTGTCGCAAACCTGTGAATACGCAACGTGAATCGGCCTCCTCGCCGTATTGGGACAGCCATCTGACGATGGCGGAAGTGAGACCAGATGGTCAGACTGAGCACAGCGTACTCCCGTCACCGACGCCGACCCGGCCGACTCGGTCACGGAACGGCATCTATTGCCCGCACACTCGTCGCCCGACCGTGACCACCCGAACGCCAACGGGGCCCGCCGATCGAAATCGACGGGCCCCGTTGGGTTTTGACGTTCGAAATCAGGCTTTTGCGCGGCGCTCCGACTCCGCGGTGAGACCTTTCTTGGCGGTCTCCACGGCGGTCTTCTGGCCACGTTTGACGAGCATGCCGGGCAACTTCACCTTGAGGTCGATCTCGAGCTCGAACTCGACGTGCGACCCGTCGCCCGACGGCGTCACCGTGTACTTGCCCTGTTGCTCGGCCAGCATCTTGGACTCGATGAGACTCCAGGAGCAGGTGTTGTCGGTCCACGCATAGGAGACGGTCTGATCGTCGTTGACGCCCGCGGCCGACACGGTCATGGTGACCTGATCGGGCGTGCCGTCGTCGTGTTCGGACACGATGGCGGCCGCCTTGTGTGGACCGGACCATTCGGGCAGGGATTCCACATCCATCAGCACCTCCATCACGACCGACGGGGGTGCAGCGACATCGAACTCGGTTCTCGCAGAGACAGCCATGCGCAGAATGTACCGCGCGGTGAGGTGCCGCGGCAGGAGAACCTCATCGGAGCAGGCCGGATCCGGCTGCGGCTCCTCAGACCTCGCGGTCGACGAGGTTCAGCGGCCACGCCTCGTCGGGGATGTCGCGCACGCCGCAGGCGATGTCGGTGGCGGTGAACCAGCCGCGGAAATGCAGGATCTCGCCGATCACCGGGTTGCGGACGGTGGCGTCGCACCGGAACCGCTGACGTTCCTCGTCCCATCCCTCGATGTACTTCATCTGGGCGCCGAACAGTCCCTTCATCCCGACCTTGGGGCCGCGGCCGAGCCAGCGCATCGGGCCGCTCTCCAGCAGTAGTTCACCGGCGTCGGTCACCGACGGCTCGATCGGGTAGAGCAGTTCGGGTCCGTCACCGAAATAGTCGACGAGGCCGGTGCGGCCGGCGACGAGCAGCGAATTCAGTTTGCGCGTCCCCGAGGTGTAGTCGAAGCTGCGCAGTACGGCCAGGTTCTCTCGACCCAGTTCGTCGGTGTAGCAGTAATGTCCCTGGCTGAACGGCACCATCCGGCTCGTCTTCGAGGGCAGCGCGTTGCGTTTGCCGTAGTACCAGAAGAACGGTGGCGGCAGCGCCGGGGTGATGTAGACCGACTCGAGGATGCCGGTCCCGATCTGGGCGACGTTCGAGGTGGAGTCGATGCTGTAGCGCCACGCGATGTTGGGGTGCAGACGGTCGAAGTCGGAGCCGAGGACATCTCGGTACACCGGTGTCACCGCCCCACCACCTCCCGCAGATGTGTGCCCCACGACATGTTTGAACGAAGAACCTACTATGTCGTCGTTCACATCGGGAGCCCGAGGTGGTCGAGAGCCCGCACGACCCCGCAGGCCCGGCGGGTGGCGATCAGTGCGCGGCGGCGGCGTCGCAGAGGCGTGCGAGCTCGCCGATCACCTGGTCGAGCGGGGCCACGCTGCGCTGCGTCTGGCACAGTCCGACGGCCCCCTCGATGGCGGCGACGACCAGGTTGGCCAGGGAATCGGCCCGCTCGGGGGCGACGCCCTCGGAGACCAGCCGGGCCGCGATCAGCCGCAGCCAGTTACCGAAGATCTCGTCGGCCTCGTCGGCGACGGACGGCTCCGATCGCCGGGCGAGGCCGCCGGCGAGGACCGGGCAGCCGAACTGGTAATCGGTGGCGACCAGCATTCGCCGCCACACGTCGCCGATCCCGATGATGGCTTCGGCGGGTGAGCCCGGATGCTGACCTCCGATGCGGGTGGCGATGAAATCACCCGCGTAGCGCACGGCCTCGGTCATCAGCTGCGTCTTGCCACCCGGGAAGTGGTGATAGATCGAGCCGCGCGGGGCCGAGCTGGCCGCGATGACATCACCGATCGAGGTGGCCGCCACACCGTCGCGACCGATCAAATCGGCGGCGTGCACGACCATGCGCTCACGCGGGCCGCGTGAGCGGGTCTTGGTCGTCACGATGTCGGTGGCCTCGTCACCCATCGGGCATCACTCCTATGTAGGCCTTCATAATGCGGCGCTTCTATGCAACCATACATAATCATGACGACCTCAACGAACACATCCGCCTCCACCGACCCGAGCGCGATGTCGGGGCTCGAGCTCCTGCGCGCCTGGCAATCCACCCCCGACGACGATCGGCCCAGCATCGGCCGGCTGCTCGGTATGCGCCCGGTCCGCATCGAGGAGGGCGAGGTGCACTTCGCCGTCACCCCCAAGGCAGACTTCGCCAACCCGCTCGGCACCGTGCACGGCGGCATCTGCGCCACCTTGCTCGACTCGGTGATGGGCTGCTCGGTCCACACCACCCTGCCCGCCGGCGTCGGCTACACCACCCTCGAACTGAAGGTGAACTACATCCGGTCGGTGGCCCTCGACGCCGACGAGCTGACCGGCGTCGGCACCGTCATCCACGTCGGCGGGCGCACCGCGACCGCCGAGGGCAAGGTGTTCGCCGCCGACGGAAAGCTCGTCGCACACGGCACGACGACATGCATCGTGTTCCGCTAGTGCCGAATCCCCAGCTCGTCGGAATACCTACTGCTGCAGCGGTATCCGAGTCCAGGGGCTCGTCGGATCGGTGAGCAGCAGGCTCAGCACAGGACGCGTGCGGGCACAGGACTCGTCGGCCGCGGCGGCCGGGTCACGGGCATCCTCGGCGGAGGCCAGCGCCCGACCCCACTCGAAGCCGAGCACAAACGCCGTCCAGTCGGCGTAGCGCTGCTGCGCGCGTCGGCCCAGGTCGATGATCGCCGCCCACGCCCAGATCTCCTCGACCAGTCCCGCACGATGACACATCCGCACCAGTTCGACGGCCTGCCCGAGTTCCCACGCCGCGGTGCTGACCGGCACCTGCTGCGGCAGGGTTCGCGAGAGCGCGATGGCCTGCGCGACGGTCCGTGCTCGGGCGGCGTCGACACCACTCGCGGCGGCGATCGCGTCGGCAGCAGCCGGGTCGAGCCGTATCGCCGACCGCGGCGCCCCCGGCTGCATGTGCGTCAGTCCTGCGAGGACGGCGTCGTAATCGGCGGTGACCAGCCCGAGGGCCAGTAGTTCGGTGGTGTCGATGGCCGACGCGGTGTCGGTGATCGCCCATGCCCGACGGATGATCTTGCGGATCGAACGATCGCTCTCGGCCATCGTCAGGTGGTCGACGGGATCCTGCGACGTGCTGACGGCGAAGAATGCGCCACACGCCAGCCCGCGGAGCTGCTCGACGGTTCCGGGGTAGCCGCTCCATCGGATCGGGCCACCGGTGACCGGCATCGGCGGCGCCGCGATGGTGGGTGGCGCGGGGACAACCGTGGGTGAGGCGGTCGCCGTGACGACGGTCGGCGAGCTCGCCACACCGTCCTCGACGCCACCCAGCGCCGCCCGCAGCGCGGCGGCGAAGTCACGACACGACGGATACCGCTGGGCGAGGTCGGCCGAGCATGCCCGGCTGGTCACGTGATCGACCTGGAGGCCGACCGTGCTCCCGAGCATGTCGATCGCGGTGCGGGCGAGTTGCGCCTGATCGTCGGCGACTTCGGCCGGGCCGGCGAAAACGAAGCCCGTCAGGTACGGGTGGCGCTGCGCGTCGAGCAGGATCTCGCCGGCCCGCAGGTCGGTGTGCGCGAGGCCGTGCGCGTGCGCATGATCGAGGGCGTCGGAGACTGCCGCGACGATGTCGGCGACCGCATCCGGCGAGAGCGGCGTCCCGGATTCGGCGAGGAGGGCCCCGACATCACTGCCGTCGACGTACGCCGTCGACACCCACGAGACCCCGTCCCCATCGCTGCCATTGTCACCACCACCGCCACTGTCACTGTCACCGCGGTCGTGGACCGGGACGATATGCGGATGCAGCAGCGACGAGGCGATGTCGACCGCGCGAGTGAACCGTGCGCGAGCGTCGGCATCGTCATCGGCCCCGGGGTGCGGCACCGTCAGGACATCGCGTCGGGGCAGCCGCGGATGGTCGGCCAGATACCGCTCACCGAGGGCACCGGGCCCCAACCTCCGCACGATCCGGTAGCCGGCGAGGTCGTCGCCCACGGACAGAGTCGTCATGAGTCAGGACGCTACCGCGAGGTCAGTTCAGGAAGGACTCCCGGAGCCGCCGTTGGTCCTCGACACCGATCTCGAGACCGCGGCTGAAATATCCCTCGATCCCGCCGTAGGCCGTGTCCACCTCTGCGAAGGCCGCGTCGAGGTAGGCGGCATCCACCCCGAGTACCGGAATCAGTAGGTCGGGATCGCCACCGGCGGCGGCGAAGTCGTCGAAGACCGGCTTGAGGGCGGGGACGAGGCGCTCGTTGGTGAGCAGATAGTCGTGGTAGACATCGTCTTTCGCGACACCCATCAGGGTGAGGAAGGATGCCGCCGCCCAGCCGGTCCGGTCCTTTCCGGTGGTGCAGTGAAAAAGCGCGGGCGCTCGATGCTCGCCGAGCAGTCCTCGATAGAAGGACCGGTAGGACGAGCGCGCGCTGGACAGCGACACCAGTTCCCGATAGGTGCCCGCAATCAGGTTCCGCGCCTTGCCCTCGGACAGTTCCTGGCCGGCCATCGCCACCGTCTTCGGATCCGACAGGAAGGCCCCGATGTTGGCCGGAATCGCCAGGGTCGCGTCGGCGAGCACGTCGAGGTGGATGTCGACGACGTCGTCGAGTTGGGGATCGGGCAACGCTTGTCGCTCGGTGGCCGAGCGCAGATCGTAAATCGTGCGCAGGCCCAGCTCTTCGAGGTGCGGCAGGTCGGCGGTGGCCATGGCGGAGAAGTCCGTCGACCGGTACAGCTTTCCCGACCCCACCGTCCGACCGTCCGCGGTCGTCCATCCGCCGAGGTCACGCAGATTCGGGAGGGTCTGGACGGGACTCGGAGCACCCGGCGAGGAGGTCATCGCACGAGTATCCCAAACGGGCACCCGCCGGGTCGTCGGACGCGACGGGGAATTCACCTCCTGTTCGGATATCCTGAACGCCGTGGTCGAGCACTCCCCCTCCGGACGTCATCCCGGTGCCCGGATCCGCAGCGCCCGCATGACGAGCGGGGTATCGCTGCGCGAGTTCTCCCGTCGCATCGGGATCAGCCCCGCGACCCTGAGCGCCACCGAGAACGAGCGGACGGGCATCAGTGTCGAACGACTCGAGACGATCGCCGCGGCGTTGGGAATTCACCCGTCGACACTGCTCGAGGACGGTCCTGCGCCCGGCTTCGACGAGTCCGGGACCACCGACGACGGCGCGGGCACCACACGGGCGTGGCGCGATTTCGGCGGCGCCGAGGTCGCCGACCCCGTCCTCGATGCGGCACTGAGTTGCATTGTGGCCAAGGGATATCACGGGTGCTCCATCCGCGACATCGCCGACGCGGCAGGCCTGTCGGTGGCGTCGCTGTACCACCATCACGAGAGCAAGCAGGGCATGCTCGTCGATCTGTTCGACCAGACGATGAACGAACTGCTCGACCGCGCGGCCGGAGCACGGGAGGACGCGGGCGGCGATCCCGTGCGCGCCTTCACCCTCATGGTGGAAAGCCTTGTCCTCTACCACAGTTACCGTCGGCGGCTGTCGTTCCTCGGCGCCACCGAGATGCGCAGCCTCCTCGAGCCCAACCGGCGCCGTATCGCCGATCGGCGCGTCGCGCTGCAGCGCATGTTCGACACGGAGGTCGATCGCGCCGCCGCGCAGGGCCGGTTCGGAGCCCCGCGCCCTCGCGACGCCTCCCGCGCGGTCGTCGGACTCTGCATCGGTGTCGCCGACTGGTACGACCCCGACGGCCCCGACACCCCCGAGCGGATCGCCGCGCTCTACACGCGGTACGCCCTCAATCTCGTCGGTTCACGCCCGTCGTAGTCCGAACATCTCCGCAATGTTCGGAAAAGCCGAACATTGCGGGCCGAAATGTGCTCCCGGTACACCCTTGACGATCGACGGTTCCTTTGTCTGATCACGGTATTGACACGCAGAAGCCCAGCAGGCACCCTTATCGAGACCGATCGATCGCTCAGTTTTCGCCGGGCGACGAGCACTCCCACCGAGAGGACCCACCCGTGACCGCATCCGAGAAGACGCTGCAAGGACGCACCGCCATCATCTCCGGCGGCAGCCGCGGAATCGGTGAGGCCATCGCGGTTCGGCTGGCCCGGGCGGGCGCCAACATCACCCTGTTGGCCAAGACCGCCGAGCCGCATCCGAAACTCCCCGGCACCATCTACACCGCGGCGCAGGCCATCGAAGAGGCCGGCGGACAGGCGCTGCCGATCGTCGGCGACATCCGTGACGACCAGCAGGTCGCCGACGCCGTCGCCGCGACCGCCGAACGCTTCGGCGGAATCGACATCGTCATCAACAACGCGAGCGCGCTCAACCTCACCGCGACCGCCGAGATCGACATGAAGCGTTACGACCTCATGCAGGACATCAACGCGCGCGGAGCATTCTCCTTGTCCCGCAGCGCAATCCCCTATCTGCGCAAGTCCGACCACGCCCATGTGCTGACCCTGTCGCCGCCGATCTCCCTGGAGCCGCACTGGTTCGACGAGATCGGCACCGCCTACACCGTGTCGAAGTTCTCCATGACGATCGTCGCCCTGGGCCTGTCACGGGAACTCGCTGCCGACGGCGTCGCGTCGAACTGCCTGTGGCCGCGCACCACCATCAGCACCGCTGCCGTGCGGAACATCCTGAGCGAGAAACTGATCGCCCGCAGCCGCAGCACCGAGATCATGTCCGATGCCGCCTACGCGATCCTGTCGAAGGACCCGGCCGCGGCCACCGGCCAGTGCTATATCGACGACGAGGTGCTCTCCGCCAACGGGGTCACCGACTTCGCGAAGTACCGCACCGTCGACAGTGACGACGAGCTGGAGCTCGATTTCTGGACGACCCGCCGATAAGGGTTGCGGTGAGATCGGCGAATCCGGTCTCACCAGGGCGTGGCCCGGGCTAGGATGATCGCCAGCGTCGGCGGTGTCCTCAAACGCGAGATCCGTCGCGACATCATCGACGCACCGGTCGGCGAGGTGGCCCGATGAGCCTCGAGGATTTCCGACATGTGCTGGGGCACTTCCCCACCGGGGTGACCGTCGTGACCGCGATGACACCGCAGGGCCCCACCGGGTTCTGCTGCCAGTCGTTCTCGTCACTGTCGCTCGACCCGCCGATGGTGCTGATCCTGCCCGCCCGGACGTCGACGACCTGGCCGCGGATCGAGGCTGCCGGACGTTTCTGTGTGAACGTCCTCGGCCACGATCAGGCCGATCTCGCACTCGGCTTCGCCCGGTCCGGCGGTGACAAGTTCGCCGGCGTCACGTGGGCGCCCGGCCACAACGGGGCACCGCGTATCGACGGCGCCTGCGCCTGGATCGAGGCCGAGGTCGCGTCGATCGGCGACGGCGGCGACCACGTCGTCGTCCACGGCCGGGTCTCCGAACTCGCCGCCGACAGTTCGGTGGCGCCGTTGATCTTTCATCGCGGCGAGTTCGCACAGCTCAACTGTGCGTGACCCTTCGCAACCCCCCACTCCAGAGAAACCGAATCGCAGGAAAACATCATGCGCGCAGCAATGTTCTACGGACAACAACACGTCGAGATCGTCGATGCCGACGAACCGACACCCTCGGCCGACCAGGTCAAGATCAAGGTGGGCTTCAACGGGATCTGCGGGTCGGATCTCCACGAATACTATGCAGGCCCCCTCAACATCCCCACCGAACCGCACCCGCTGACCGGGCAGCAGGCACCGCTGATCCTCGGTCACGAGTTCTCCGGCACCATCACCGAAATCGGTTTGGATGTCCAGGGATTCGACGTCGGCGACCGGGTCGCGGTGGAGCCCATCTACTCCTGCGGCACGTGCGACCGCTGCACGAGCGGGCATTACAACACCTGCGCCCAGATCGGCTTCCACGGGTTGATGGCCGACGGCGGGATGGCCGAGTACACCGTGGTACCCACTCGCATGCTGCACAAGCTGCCCGCGGATCTGCCGCTGGAACTCGGTGCACTGGTCGAGCCGATGTCGGTGGCCTATCACGCCGCCTGCCTCGGTGAGGTCGGACCGGGCGATCACGCCGTCGTCTTCGGTGCAGGGCCCATCGGCATCGGGCTGTGGTATGCCCTTCGAGGTCTGGGGCTCACCGACGTCACCGTCGTGGAACCGTCGGCGCCGCGTCGCGAGGCCATCGCCGCTCTCGGTGCGCGCGTACTCGATCCGACCACCGACGACGTCGTCGCGGTGATCGCCAAGGACACCGATGGCCGTGGCGCCGACGCGGTGTTCGACGCCACAGGTGTCACCGCGACCGTGGCGACCGGATTGGCATGTCTGGCAGCACGTTCGCCCTTCATCTGTGTCGCCGTCTACGAGAAGCCGATCGAGACCCCGTTGCTCAGCCTGCTGTTCGGCGAGTCCCGCATGCAGGGCTCGCTGGGCTACACGTCCGCCGATTTCGACGCGGTCATCGAACTCATGGCGGCCGGGCATTACGACACCACCGGCTGGGTCACCACCGTGCCGATCGACGACGTCGTCGCCGAGGGCTTCGACGCGCTGCACGCCGGGAAGAAGATGAAGGTCCTCATCGAACCGACCCCCGCCTGAGGTCACGGGGTCACCGGCCGATGAGCAGCCGCACCCGTCCGTCGGTGTCCTCGCGACGTGCGTTGACCCCGTAGACCTCTCGCACGAGTCGGGCGGTCAACACGTCGCCGGGCGGTCCGTCGCCGACGATCGTGCCCCGATCCATCACGACGACGCGGTCGCAGTACACCGCAGCCAGATTCAGGTCGTGCAACGCCACCACCGCCGTGAGTGGTGAGTCCGCGACCCGGGCCAGGATGTCGTGTTGGTGACGTAGATCGAGGTGATTGGTGGGTTCATCGAGCACGACGATGTCGGCGCGCTGCGCGAAGGCCCGGGCCAGCAGGACGCGTCGTCGCTCGCCGCCGGACATCTCGTGCAGGGTTCTGTCGAGTAGTCCGTCCACCTCCCACAGGCGGGCGAGTTCCTCGATGGCGCGGTGATCCTCACCCCGGTACGGCCGCCAGTCGGACATGCCGGCAGATCGCCCAAGCAACAACACGTCCCGGGCCGTGAACGGCAGTTCGCTGTACTCGTCCTGGCCGACCGATGCGACCATGCGGGCCCGCTCGGAGTCCGAGTGGGCCCGCATCGGTCGGCCACGCAGTCGGCATACGCCGCGCGTGGGTCGTGCTATCCCGGCGAGCACACGTAACAGACTCGTCTTGCCCGAGCCGTTCGGGCCGACGAGTGCGACCTTCTCACCGTCATCGACGCGTAGCGAGACCTCTCGCACCGCGATGACCCCACGGTGTTCGACGCTGACGTCCGACACCTCCACCGCTGCAGCCGAACCGGCTCCCGGCTGCGCGGCGGCGTCGGCAATGCTCACCGCGACGGCACGGTGGCAGCGGTGGCCGCCACCAGCTTCTCGAAACTGTCGACCGCCGACGGTGACGGATTGGACGAGTCGGCGGGCAGCATCACGATCCGCCCGGCGCGTACCGCTTCGAGCGTGCTCACCCCCGGTTCCGCGAGGAATTTCGCTCGGGCGTCGGCCTCGCTCTCGCCGTAACCCCCGTACTTGACCACGATCCACTCGGGTTGGCGCCGGATCAGGCTCTCGGTGGAGATCGTGGCGTAGGTCTCGTGCTGATCGGCGTAGGCATTCTGCAGTCCGGCACTGTTCAGCATGGCATTCGGCAGCCCCGACCCGCCGTACGCCGACAATGGGTCCTCGGAAGAGAAGTAGTAGACCCACGCAGCGGTGTGCCCGGTCGGCGCTCGTCGGGCGGCGGCGATCCGCTTGTCGAGTGCGCTCGCCGCAGCATCCGCGGTCGCCGACGTCCCGAACACGGTGCCCAGGCGCCGGACGTCGGCGCCGATGGTGCCCAGGTCGACCGTCGGTGCGGCATCGGTGGATGCGTCGTGTCCGCACTCGCCCTGTACCGTCAGCATCGTGATCCCCGACTTCCGAATCTGAGCGGGGTCGGCGTTGAACAGTCCGTAGCCGAAGACCAGGTCGGGGTTGGCGACGATGATGTTCTCGGTCGTCGGGTCAGAGGGATCGACGATCAGGGAGTCGTCCGGCCGGTGGGTGAGCGAGGCGGGTAGCGGCGCGCCGAATTCCCCGGTGCGCGCGATGATCTTCTGTGAGGCCCCGGCAGCGTCGAGGATCTCCACCGCTGCGGTTCCGACGGTGAGTACCCGTTCGGGCGCTTTCGCCACCGTGACATCTTTGCCGCAATCGGCCAACGTCACCGGATACCCTTGTGCCGCTGATGAATCAGCGGCTCCACCGGAGCCATCCGAACAGCCGAGCAGGATCACGGCGAGCACCGCCACGCCACCGACGACCGGAGCACGTCGAGACGACCAGAGATCTCGTAACACAGTTTCTTCCTTTTCTTTCGCGGGAGTAATTGCGGCTCAGTGCGATTCGGAGCGCCGTCGCCGGTGGAGCAGATACATCAACAGTGGGGTCCCGATCAGCGCGGTCAGGACACCCAGCGGGATCTCTCTGGGCGCCAGCGCGGTTCGGGCAAGGGCATCGGCAGCGATGAGGACCGACGCGCCGATGAGCGCGCTGGTCGGGATGAGTAATCGGTGAGTGGCGCCGACGAGGTGCCGGGCCAGATGCGGAACGACCAGACCGACGAATCCGATGGCGCCGCTGACCGCGACCGCGGCGGCGATCGCCAACGCGGACAGCACCGCAACGCGCAGTCGCAACCGTTGGGCATCGACACCGATGCTGCGGGCGACGTCGTCACCGAGCCCCACGGCGTCCAGACGCCTGCCCCAGAGCGCGAGGACGGCCACCACCAGCACACTCACGGCGACGAGTACCGGTACCTGCTGCCATGAGGACTTGCCGAGGGAGCCGAGCATCCAGAACGTCACCGCGCGCACCGCATCTCGGTTGTCGGAGAGGACGACGACCAGGTTGGTCACCGCGGCCGCGAAGTAGCCGACGGTCAGACCTGCCAGTACCAGTCGCGAACTGCTCAGCGCCCGGGCTCCGCCGAGCAGGCCCACCACCAGCATCAGCGCGACGACCGCCCCGAGAAACGCCCCGGTTGTCGCGCCGGCCACCCCGACAGCCGCGCCGAATCCCGTGGCGATCACCAGCGCCGCCCCCAGCGACGCACCTGAGGAGACGCCGAGCAGGTACGGATCGGCGAGGTCGTTACGGACGATCGCCTGCAGCGCACAGCCCGTCGCGCCGAGCACGCCGCCGACGCAGAGGCCGACGATCACTCGCGGTAAGCGCAACTCCCACAACACCGTTGCCGCCGCCGAGGTCGGGGTGGTGCCACCCGTACGGGTCAGGGCGTCGAGGACCGCACCGGGTCCGAGGGTCACCTGACCGACACCGACCATGAGCACCGCGAGCACCGGGGTGCCCACGGCCAACACGGTGAGCACCGCGGCGGGCCGGCCCCATCGCCGTCGCGCGGCGGGGGCCTCCCGGTTGACGAAAGGGCGTTTGACTCGTACGGTCACGCACAAATGATAACCGTTTCCATTAAGGCTGGGTGACATGGGGCATACCGCGCTGCTACGGCTGTGGCAGGGGCGGCGAACGACGTTGCTTGCGTTGATCGCGATCGGTGTGGCCATCGCCGCGAGTTGGCTCGCCCAGGCATTGCTCACCTCGCAGATCTTCGCCCGGGTACTCACCGGCGGTGGTTGGTCGCGCGACTCGCTCGTGCCGATCACCGTGGCGCTGGCGCTCGTGCTGATCGCGCGGCCGATCCTCGTGCTGCTCCGGCAGCTGATCGCGCAGGCCGTGATGGGGCAGATCAAGGCCGATATCCGTTCTCGCGCACTGCGTTCGTTCGTCCGCCGCAGCGCCGGCGATCCCGGGGCAGGCCGTAGCGGACGCGACCACGCCGTGGTCGTCGACGGGGTGGAGAATCTCGACGCTTACCTGTCGGGCTACGTGCCACAGATCGGTGTGACCGTCACGGTGGTGCTGGCCGCAGGAATCACCATGATCGTCATCGACCCGATGACCGGCGTCATCGCGATCTGCGCAACGATCACTCTCCCTTTCCTACCGCGCCTATGGGATCGGGCGCTGGCCGCGCGCGGGTCCGACCACTGGGACGCCTATCAGGAGTTGCACGCAGAGTTCGTCGAATCGATGCACGGGATGACGACCCTGGTGACCTTCGGTGCCGACGAACGTCGCGAGCAGCAGCTCGCCGAGGCCTCGAAGTCGCTGCTGCACCGGACACTTCGCCAGCTTCGGATCTCGTTGATCGAGTCGGGTCTCTCCGGTTTCTCCCTCGCCGCGATACCCGCGGTGGTCCTGGTGACGGTTGCCCTCGGGCGCGACCACCTCTCCGCGTTCGATGTCTTCGCCCTCGTTCTGCTCTCGATCGAACTCGTGCGCCCCTTCCGCGACCTGGCATCACAATGGCACGCAGGTTACCTCGGGACGTTCTCGGGCCCGGGAATCCTCGACCTGTTGGACGAGGAGTCGGCCCACGCAACCGCCGCATCCACCTCGCGCGCCGAATCCTTCAGTGATGCAGCGGTTCCGAGCGCCGACGAGCCGCCGCTGCGCCTGGTGTCGGTCACCGCACACCATCCGCGGGCGAGCGCACCCACCCTCATCGACGTCACGCTGACGGCCCACCCCGGGATGACGGCGATCGTCGGCGCCACCGGGTCGGGCAAGTCGACGCTGGCGGCCGTGGCATGCGGCCTGCTCGCCCCCGACTCGGGAACCGTTCTGCTGGACGGCCGCGCGCTCACCGAGGACGAGCGTCTCCGACACGTCGCTCTCGTGGCCCAGGACTGTGTGCTGTTCACGGGTACGGTGGCCGACAACATCGCTCTGGGCCTGCCGGCAGGGGCCGACGACGACGTCATCGTCCGCGCTGCCGAGACTGTCGGAATCGGCTGTGACAACGACGGTTTCACCCTGGATACGCCCGTCGGCGAGAACGGTTCGCTGGTCTCGGGCGGGCAGCGTCAACGGGTGGCGATCGCGCGCGCCCTCGTGCAGGATCGTGATCTGCTGATCCTCGACGAGGCCACCTCCGCACTCGATCCGGAGTCCGAGCGATCCGTGCTGGCGGCGTTGCGCTCGAACCATCCCGATCTACCGATCATCGCCATCACCCACCGAAGCGCGGTGGCCGACGCGGCCGATCGCGTCGTGACGGTCGATCGGGGCCGAATCGTCGCAGACAGCCAGGTAGTCGTCGCCGGCAGGCAGGAAGCCCATGACTGACCCCCGCATCCCGGCGCCAGAGACCCCGCTGGTCCCCGGAAAACCCCTTACCGCAGCTGATTCCGACGACTCCTCCGGTACCACCCTCGGCGGTGTGATCGCCCCGATCGTGGCCTTGTCCGCCCAAATGCGAGACCAGACCCGGTTGTTCGTCGGTGTGGTGGCGATCGTGTGGACGGTGCTGGTGCTCGGCATCTGCTCATCGCTGCTGTCGGTGGCGACGGCGTCGGCGCTCGTCTCCCGGGACGGTTCGGTGCCGGTGATGCTCACCGGACTCATCGCCACCGTCGTCGGGATCGGAATCGCCTCGTGGACCGAGCAGTGGTTTGCACACGTCCTCGCCTATCGCGTGATCGACACCATCCGCCTTCGGGTCCATCGGGCCATTGCCCGACTCGCCCCGCTCGGACTCGCGCGGCGCACATCCGGTGACACCATCTCCGCGGCGATGACCGATGCGGAGAGCCTCGAATGGTTCTACGCGCACACCGCAGCACAGGTGGTCGCCGGAGCCGCCGCAGGCGCCACCGTCTCGATAGGCGCCGTGGTGTGGCTCGGGCCCGTGGGTCTACTGCTGCCGCTGGCGCAGGTGATCGTCGTCGCGATACCGCTGCTGCTGTTGCCCACAGCCGTGAAACAGGGCCACGCACTGCGCAACTCGATCTCGCAGATGTCGGCGGATGCATTGGCCGCGCGCACCAGCGCCCGCGAGTCGGTACTGCTCGGCCGGCTCGACGTCGTCGCCGCGGAGGCGGCCGAGGGAACCAGACGCATCCAGCGGGCCAGGCGCGCGCTGGCGGTCCGCGGTGGCATCGAACAGGGCCTGATCGAGGCGACAACAGTCGCCATCGTGTTGGCCGCGTTGGTGTTATCGGTGCGCGCCGTCGGTGCCGGAGAGCTGGACCCGGCCATTGTGCCGGTCCTGGTCACCTTCGCCGGCGCCGGGGTCTCGCCCGCCATGGCCATCACCGGTGCGCTGGGCAAGCTCGGCGAGTCCTCGGCCGCGGCGTCTCGGGTCCACCGTCTGATCACCACCGCCGGTGTCCGCCCGACAGCGACTCGGACGGCCGCCGGAGATCCCGAGACCACCTCGGCGTCGGTGGAGATCTCCGCGCTCACCGTCCGCTATCCCGAGGCATCCGATCCGGCGGTGCACCTGCTCGATCTCACCGTCGCCGACGGTGAGACCCTCGCCATCGTGGGCCCCAGTGGCGCAGGCAAATCCACGATCGCACTGGCACTGGCCCGCCTCATCGCCGAGGAATCCGGTCGAATCCTCATCGGTGGTGTCGATGTGGCCACCCGCACACCGGAGCAAACACGGCAACACGTGATTCTCGTCGGTCAGCACGCGCACATCTTTCACGCCGATGTCCGCGACAACCTCCTGTGTCCCGAGGCCTCGGACCCCGACATCTGGAATGCGCTCGAGAACGCCCGGCTCGCCGATCACGTCCGGGGGCTGCCGGACGGTCTCGACACGATGATCTCCGAGCGCGGCGCAACATGGTCCGGCGGTGAACGCCAACGGCTGGGTCTGGCCCGCGGGCTGCTGCGCGAGCCCGATGTCCTGGTCCTCGACGAGCCGACCGCGGGGCTGGATCCGGACACCGAAGACGAGTTCCTCACGGCCCTGCGCAACGCTCGCCGGGATCGCACCACGATCATCGTGTCGCATCGCGTCGCGGTGATGCGCGCCTGCGACCGTGTCGCCCTGCTCGACGCCGGGCGAATCCTGGCCACCGGACACCACGACCAGCTGGTCGAGACCTCACCGGCCTATCGCAAGCTGATCGGCACCGCCGATGATGGCGACCCGGCCGAGTGGTCGCGGTGAGATCCGGTCGAGCCCACCGGCGAGTTGTTGTCCGCTACGAGTTGGTCGAAAGGAGGTGAATCCATGTCGGAGATCACGATCGTCGCTGTCGAAGAAGAACGTGCCGAGGAGGCGGTGCTCGCACCCAATTCCAATCATCACGGTCACGTGGCAACCGCCTTCTCCTGGGAGTGATCCCGGAGGAGCTGGTGTCGGCGCTGCCCCGGGACACGTTCCGGGGCAGCGCCTCTCGTCCTCTCGACCGTCTGAGTTCCGTTCCGTGCCGTTGCCGGCCGCCATTGTTTCCTGGAGTGTGTCATGACAACCCCACGCCCGTTGATCTCCGCCGCCATCGCGCCGGCCACCGGCGTCGAGATACGTCCACTCGACGCCACGTCGTGCGTGATCAGCCGCGGCGAATCGCATCACGTGATCGGGTTGCCCGCCGCGACTGCAGTAATACTCATGACGGCGTGGCAGGCCGGTCGCGACGACCTGATGGGTGAGGACCTCGCGCGCGCCGTCCGGCCACTGCGCGCCCTCGTCGACGCGCACGCACACTCGTCGACTCTCGCAACGGACACCGTGAGCGTGCCGGAAGTTCCCCGCCGTGGCATCAGCGCGGTCATGACCGGTGACGACGACCTCGTCGAGGCGTTCGTCGAACTGGCGCATCCCGATGACGGTCTCGTGCCCTTCGCATGGACGGGCGCTCGTGCCGCTGTCAACCGGGCGTTCACCGCGAGAACCGCTCTGGTCGTGGGCATCCGCGGTGCACGGGAGTCCGATTTGATCGACATCGATCGGATGTGCCACGACATGCGGGTGCGGTGGATACCCGTCGAGCTGACGCGCAGTCGACTGTGGGTGGGCCCTCTGGTGACCCCGGGATGCGGTGCGTCGTACGAGGATACGGCCGCACGCCGGCTCGCGGCCGCGCGGGACACCCGCGTTCACCGCGTGCTGCGCACCCCCGCGACCACCGGCGATCAAGGTGCGTCACCGGCCGAGCTGGCCCCGTTGATCTCCGCCGCGCTCGACATCATCGCCGACGGTGCCCCCGCATCGTCGGATCGCGTCGCCGGAGGAGGTGATGTCTTGCACGAGTTGTGGATCGCCGACGACGGGGTGGCCCACCGACGTCACCCCGTTCTGCCGATGCCGCACCGCACGACCGTCCATCGCGATCACACGATCGATGACCTCGTCGACGATCGCACGGGGGTCATCGTCCGCGTGCGCAGCGTCACCCATGATCGCCGCGTGCCCGCCACACTCGCCACCCGGCAAGCCGACGTCGCCGACATCCGCGCCGTCAGCCCGTGGGCCAACAACATTCTCTGCCAGGGCTCGGCGTTGGACGACGCCGAAAGCGCACGGCTGGCGGCACTCGGTGAATCCGCGGAACGCTACTGCGGCAACATCCTCGACACCCTGCCGGTCACCTGGGGCTCCTTCGACGAGCTCACCCGACGCGGCATCCCAGTGCTCGATCCGCGAGAACTGGTGCTCTACAGCGACGATCAGCATCGCTCCCCCGGATTTCCGTTCGTCCCGTTCACCCGCGATCTCCGCGTGCACTGGGTACCCGGGCTTCGTCTCGCCGACGGCTCCGACGTCCTGGTGCCCGCCTCGCTGGTCTATGTCAACTGGTACTCCGCCGGTTTCGCCGCGGCGCCGCCGACCAACTTCTGCGCCTTCGCCGGCATCGCCGCCGGACCCGACGAGGACTTCGCCGTCGCCGGCGCCCTCGAGGAGATCATCGAGCGTCACGCGACGATGGTGTGGTGGCTCAATGCCGCGCCGCTACCGGCGGTCGACGGCATCGAGATGCCCGGTCTCTCACCGGGGATGCGCCAGTTCGTGATCCACCTCGACAACGAGTTCGGCGTCCCGGTCGCGGCGTCGGTGGTGCACGACGACGTCGACGCACTGGTCAATGTCGGGTTCTCCGCCCGGCCGCGGTTCGCCGACGCCGCGCGCAAGGCGCTCACCGAGGCATTCACGCTGCAGGAGGGATCACGAGATCTGTTGCGGTCCAACGGTCTGCACTGGAAGGTGATGGCCGACGGCGAACTCAACGGGCGCGCATTCAAACCCTGGCGGGCCGACCGCGCCTACCTCGACGACTTCCGCGCCGACATGCACGACTGCGACGACCTCATGGTGCAGCAGCAGGTCTACCTCGATCCGCGGGCCCGACACCGCATGGCGCATCTGCTCGAGCCGACGACGAGTATCCCTGTGCGGACCATCGCCGAACTCCCGACCCGATCTGCCGCGGGGTATCGTGATGCGCTACTCGCGAACGGAATCGATCCGATCGTCGTCGACATCACCACCGGCGACATCGGTAGCGCGGGGATGCGCGTGGTGCGGGTCATCGCGCCGGGGACCGTCGGCAACGCGCCGGCGGCGTTTCCCTTCCTCGGCCGGTCACGGGTCCGCGACCTCGCGGTGCAACTCGGCTGGCGGACCACCCCGCTCGCCGAGGATCAACTCAACTATTTCCCGATGCCGCATGCCTGACACGCTGCGCGCCACACGAATACGACATCGCGGCGACATTCCCGTGGCATTTCGGCACCATCAGGTGTCCTTACCCCGACGCGATGGCGTCGACGCCCAGGCCGTCGTGGTCGACCTCGCTGCCGTCGATGACCCGGATTCGCTGCGGTGGGCGGCACTGCGCCACTGGTGGTCGGCCGATCACCATCGGCTGCCGCGCAGGTTCGCCGCGGGCGACGACCTGGCGGCCGAGGGCGCACCGACACTCGACGTCGCGGCCCTGGGCCTGATCGATCCCGATCTGCTCACGGAGCCGGGATGCCCGGTCACTCAACCGGATACGCACTCGCCGCGCTCCTGGGTGGCCGCCACCCGATGTCGATTGTCCGCGACCGAGGGAGCCGGGTACCGCTCCGGTTGGGTGCCCTACACCCTCGCCTTTCCGCGCGGATGGGATACCGAGCCCGGCGAGCCCCGCGATCATCCACCGTTCCTCGCCGGCCTCGGTGCGGGTCGGACCCATGCGGCCGCGGTCGCCGAGGCGTGGGCGGGCCTGGCCGTGGAGGACGCGCTGTGGCGGTGGTGGTCGGGCGACCGGCCCCAGGTCGTCGACGCCTCGGTCCCGCTGCATGCGCAGACGGCCGGCCTGTGGGCGGACTGCCCGTTGACGCTCACACTGCAGTTGTTGCCCACGTGTCTGGGTGGCGTGGTAACCCTTGCCGCGGTGGATGATTCGGAGATCGTCGCGGTGGGCGGCGGCTACGGACACGATGTGCGGGCGCAGCGCACGGCGATAGCCCGGGCGCTGTGGCAACTGGTCACCGCCCGATCCCTGGGCGAGGCAACGAGTCCCATGTACTGTGCGGGCACGTCAGGGCTGCCACCACACCGGGCCGAGCGCGACTATCTCTGCGCCGCGGGCCCGCGCCACCGTCGCCTGCTGGATCCGGTCGCCCACGTGCAGCTGCTCCTCGATCCGCTCGTACGCAATGCCGTTCACGAACGGATCGGATCCCCCGTTCTCGTCGCGAAGACTCCACTCACGCACGACGAGCACGGCCGGGCTGCGGCGCTGGAGAACCTGCCGCACGGACACGCGTGGCGCGTCGACCTGTCGCCCCCCGATGAGGCAACCGGTTGCTGCGTGCGACTTCTCGTCCCCGGTGCGGCGACGCTCCCTCTCGGCGCGTTCCCGCCCGACCCGTCGGTCACCGCTACGACGCGGGGTGCGCTCCCGTTTCCGGGCTGGTAGACCGATCCGCCGGTGGTCGGCGGGAATGGGGCGCCGTGTCCACCGACACAATGCCGTCGGTCTGGTCGGGTCCGGTGGGCATGGCGCACACGCCGTCGACGCACACCTGGCCGGCCTGCCCGATCATCTCGAGCGGCAAAGGCGACGAATCGTCGTCAGGCATCGGCGCGCTCCCGGGCCACCGTGCGCAAGGCGTCGGCGAAGGTCTCCGGCGACTGCGCGCCCGAGAGACCGTAGCGTCCGTCGATCACGAAGAACGGGACGCCACTGATGCCGTACACACGGACCTGCGCGATGTCGGCGGCCACGGCGTCGGCGTAGGTGCCGTCGGTCAGGGCGCGAAGCGCATCGTCGCGGTCGAGTCCGATGTCGGCCGCGAGATCGGCGAGGTCGGCGGCCCGTCCCACATGCCGACCTTCGGTGAAGTAGGCGCGGAACAGCCGCTCGACCATGTCGAGCTGGCGCCCTTGGGCTTTCGCGAAGTGCAGCAGTTGGTGCGCCTTGAGCGTGTTGGTGTGCTGCAGCGCGTCGAAGTCATAGGTCAGTCCCGCCTCGGCGGCGATCGCGGTGACCTGCGCCAGCATCTGCCCGACCTGGTCGCGGGGCATGCCCTTGTGGCCGACGAGGAAGTCGACCTCGGTGCCGTCGAAGTCGACCGGGGTGTCGGGGGCCAGCACGAAGCTGTGATAGGTGACGGTGACCCGATCGGCGAGACCGGATTCGGCGAGACCTGCCTCGAACTTGCGCTTGCCGATGTAGCACCACGGGCAGGCGATGTCGGACCACACGTCGACGGGGATCGTTGAACTCACGAGCGGTTCAACCGTCGTCATCGGGCCCGCATTCCGGCCCCGCGCGGCAGATACCGCAGAAGGTTCGCTCCCGACGCGACGTTCCGCGGAATCTGCGCAGACGCCGAAGGCCGGCCACCCCGTACGGGTGACCGGCCTTCGCACGTGTAACGCTATGTGAGCGTTGGGTTCTGATCAGATCAGAAGCCCATGCCGCCCATCTCGTCGCCACCCGGCATTGCCGGGGCCGGGTTCTTCTCCGGCTTGTCGGCGACGACGGCCTCGGTGGTGAGGAACAGAGCCGCGATCGAGGCTGCGTTCTGCAGCGCCGAGCGGGTGACCTTCACCGGGTCGTTGATGCCTGCGGCCAGCAGGTCCTCGTAGGTGCCGGTGCCGGCGTTGAGGCCGGTGCCCTTCGGCGAGTTGAGGATCTTGTCGGCGACGACGCCCGGCTCGAGCCCGGCGTTGAAGGCGATCTGCTTGGCCGGAGCCGACAGTGCAACCCGGACGATGTTGGCGCCGGTGGCCTCGTCACTCTCGAGCGAGAGTGCGTCGATGGCCGGCTCGGACTGCAGCAGGGCCACGCCACCGCCGGCGACGATGCCCTCTTCGACGGCAGCCTTCGCGTTGCGGACGGCGTCCTCGATGCGGTGCTTGCGCTCCTTGAGCTCGACCTCGGTGGCCGCGCCCGCCTTGATGACCGCAACACCGCCGGCCAGCTTGGCCAGGCGCTCCTGCAGCTTCTCACGGTCGTAGTCGGAGTCGCTGTTCTCGATCTCGGTGCGGATCTGCGCCACGCGACCGGCGATCGCGTCGGCATCGCCGGCGCCGTCGACGATGGTGGTCTCGTCCTTGGTCACCACGACCTTGCGGGCGGTACCGAGCAGCTCGACGCCTGCACCCTCGAGCGAGAGGCCGACCTCTTCGCTGATGACCTCGCCACCGGTGAGGATGGCGATGTCGGCCAGCATGGCCTTGCGACGGTCACCGAAGCCCGGAGCCTTGACGGCGACGGACTTGAAGGTGCCACGGATCTTGTTGACGACCAGGGTCGAAAGGGCTTCGCCCTCGACGTCCTCGGCGACGATCAGCAGCGGCTTGCCGGCCTGGATGACCTTCTCCAGCAGCGGCAGCAGATCCTTGACGGTCGAGACCTTGCCCGACACGAGCAGGATGTAGGGATCCTCGAGGACGGCTTCCTGACGATCGGCGTCGGTCACGAAGTAGCCCGAGATGTAGCCCTTGTCGAAGCGCATGCCCTCGGTGAGCTCCAGCTGCAGCCCGAAGGTGTTGGACTCCTCGACGGTGATGACGCCTTCCTTGCCGACCTTGTCCATCGCCTCGGCGATGAGCTCACCGATCGATGCGTCGCCTGCGGAGATGCCGGCCGTCTGAGCGATCTGCTCCTTGGTCTCGACCTCCTTGGCGCTCTTGAGCAGCGACTCGGTGACGGCCTCGACGGCCTTCTCGATGCCGCGCTTGAGGCCGAGCGGGTTGGCGCCGGCGGCGACGTTGCGCAGGCCCTCGCGCACGAGCGCCTGGGCGAGCACGGTGGCGGTGGTGGTGCCGTCACCCGCGACGTCGTCGGTCTTCTTGGCAACTTCCTTGACGAGCTCCGCGCCGATCTTCTCGTACGGGTCCTCGAGCTCGATTTCCTTGGCGATGGAGACACCATCGTTGGTGATGGTGGGGGCGCCCCACTTCTTCTCCAGAACGACGTTGCGACCCTTGGGGCCCAACGTCACCTTGACAGCGTCGGCGAGGCTGTTGAGGCCCCGCTCGAGGCCGCGGCGGGCCTCTTCGTCGAACGCGATTTGCTTGGCCATGGGTAAGTGATCCTCCGATAGGGGGTGACACCAGGTATCTATGGCCGGACTCGGTGCCCGCGACGGACGACCGGTGTGTCATTCGGAACCGATCTCACCGTCCCGACCTGGCACTCACGGTCCGTGAGTGCCAACGTCCGTTTTAGCACTCGGCCATGGCGAGTGCAAGGTCTGGTCGGACCTCCTCAGCCGTGGGCCACGAGCAGCGGCACGAGTTGTTCGTCGGCGGTCCACGCGCCGTGGTGCCCGATCATCCTCGCCTCGAGCGGTTCTGCGTCGCCGCGGACCAGCACGGTGCGGTCGCGGGCGACGGCCACGACATCACCGATCCGTTGCACGATGTCCGGATTCACCTCGATGCCGAACCACGCCTCGTCGACGGCCTGCTCGCGCGTGGCGACGCGGGCGTCGGCGCCGAGTTCGGTGGTCCACGTGGCGAGAACGTCGTCGCGGGCGCCGTCGGCGACGTAGAGGTGGCGCACCCGCGGTTCCCCGGCGATCATCTCCACCCCGGCCGTCCAGTGCGGGTCCGCGTCGAGATCGACGCGCCGTCCCGCGGCGAGCATGCCGTGATCACCGGTGACCGCGAGCACGGTGTCGGCCGGCAGATCCGCGGCGAGGTCGGCGACGAGTGCGTCGACGGTGCGCAGCGTCCGCACCCATTCCGGTGAGCCGGGGCCGTATCGGTGTCCGGCGGCGTCGAGGTCGGAGAGATAGGCGTAGACGAAGCCCCGGCGACCCGACCGCTGCGCCAGCGCGGTGCCCACACCCTCACGAACGAGATCGGGGGTGTTGGCGGCCAGATGGCGTCCGGTGGCGCGGAAGGCCACCTGGGTCAGGCCGGTCCCGCGGAACTCCCCGGGCATCACGTAACTGATCGACACCCCGTGCTCGGCGAGTCCGGCGAGCGCGCCGGCAAGCGGGGCGACGAGATCGGGTGGATAGGTGGCCATGGCCGATGGTCCGTCGGCAGCGTCCATGGTCCAGCGCAACGCGTTGAGCATCCGGCGCGGGCCCGTGGTGCGGCAGTGGTCGTCGGGCCGGAAGGCGTAACCGATGATGCCGTGCAGGCCGCACGCGGTACCGGTGGTCAGGCTGGTGATCGAGGTGGCGGTGGTTGCCGGGAACCCGGCCCGCAGGGTGGTGGTGTGCAGCGCCGACAGCGTCGGGGCGACGTCGGCATGACGGTGCAGCAGCCGATCGCCGAGACCGTCGACGAGCAGCAGTACGACGTCGGCGGCCGCGACTTGCGGCATCGACGCAACCGGTTGCGGACCGATACCCAACACCCCTGCGGCCCAACCCATTACACCGGCAAGGGTGTCGGGGTGGCCGGCCCATCGCGTCGGTGGGAGTTCGTCGAGCGACTCGCCGGGGATGTCGGTGGTCATGACCCGCCATTGTGCACGACGCGGCGCACGGTCAAGTCCGCAACAGCCGTACCAGCACACCTGCTGCATGGGCGCATGCGGCACGCTCCGCGCCGTCGGCGTCACCTGCCTCCAGCGCGGCAACGATCCGGCGGTGTTCGGTGACCGCGAGCCGCCGATTGACCTCGAGTGCCCACATGTCCGAGCGGTACAGGTGTGACTGGGTGTCGAGTTTGAGCAGGGCGTCGCACAAGGGCTTGTTGCCCGAGAGCGTACGGACCGCGGTGTGGAAGTCGAGGTCGAGTTCGGCGTCGCGCCGATGGTCGGCGGGGCGCTCGAGCATCTCCTCCTGACGGCGCACGTGCTCCCACAGGACTTCGAGGTCGGCGAAGGTGACGCGGGCGGTGGCCTGCCGGGCGGCGAGACCGTCGAGGACCTCGCGTACCTCGAACACCTGGCGCAGCATGTCCTCGTCGAGCACCGCGACCTTGGCCCCGACGCGCGGGGTGTATTCGGCGAGCCCCTCGACGACGAGCTGCTGCACCGCCTCGCGCACCGGGCTGCGCGACACCTCGAGCCGGGTGGCGAGCCCGGGCACGCTCAGCGGCGTCCCGGGGCCCATCGTCCCGTCGAAGATCTCGTCGCGCAGCCGACGCAGGACGGCCTGGGTCAGCAATGCCCCATCGCTGTTGTCGACGCTCATCGCCTTGCAGCGTAATCGGCGCTCACGCCGGGCGTGCCGCGCCGACCCGCGCCGCCTCCCGCTCGGCACCCTGCGGTGCGATCCCCGACTTCATGCCGGCCAGCTTGGCGTTGATGTTGTCGGCGATGGTGATCGGCGGGTATCCGGGCTGATCGGTGCGGGCACATCCGGGCAGCGTCTCGATGACGGCGTCATGGTTGCCGTCGAAGAAGAACGCCGCCGAACGCCGGCGCAGGATGCGACCATCGACGACCGGCGGATCGACGCGATGGATCGTCGAACGCCACCGGTCGTTGGTCCAGCGCGCCATCGCGTCGCCGAGATTGACGATGAGCGCACCGTCGGCGGGCTCGACGTCGTGCCAGACGCCGTCGTGGTCGAGGACCTGCAGCCCGGGTACCTGATCGGCCCACAACACGGTGAGGATCCCGAAGTCGGTGTGCGCGCCCATCCCGGTGAGCTCACCGATCAGGTCGATCTCCCCCTCGGGCAGGGTGTAGTTGTTCATCTTCAGCGCGTCGATGGAGTGGTCGACCATCGTCGCGAAGTAGCCGTCGGGAAGACCGAGCGCATCGGTGAACGCACACAACAGGATTCGGGACACGGTGCGCGCCTCGTCGAACCACCGCTCGACGGCCGGCCGGAATCCCGGGGCCGCGTCGGGCCAGGTGTTGTCGGGATAGCTCGCCACCGGCAGCCCGGATACCCCCGGGTACCAGTCACGTTCGGAGCCGACGGTGAACGCCTCGTAGAAGTCGTTCATCTGATTCGCCGCGGCCACACCGAGACTCATGCTCAGCGACTCGCTCTTGGGCGGGCTGTAACCGCGATTCTCCCCCGGCCGGGTGTAGCGCTTCTTGACCTCCAACGGCAGGGCGTAGAACTCGTCGAGTGCATCGGCCAGGCCGGTCATCACCTCCGGTGCGACGCCGTGGCCGACGATCTGGATGAAACCGACTCCGGCGCAGGCCTCATCGAGGGCACGGGCGACCTCGGCACGCGCCGACGGGTCGGCGTGCGGATCTCGGTAGGCGGAGATGTCGATGACGGGGACGTGAAACATGGTCAGCCTCTCTCGGATGTGAGATGTGAGCGGGTCTGATCAGCGGCGCCGGTGCACGAGCGCATTGAGCACGCTGAACACGGCGAACACCGCGATCCCGAACAGCGACGCGAGGATGATCGCGGCGATGAGATCCTCCGATTGCAGTCGCGAGCGGTAGATGTCGAGCAGGGTGCCGATGCCGGGCTGGCCCTTGGCGAAGAACATGTCGCCGATGATCGCACCGACGACGACGAGGCCCGACGCGGTACGGAAACCGGTCATGATCGCCGGAAGTGCCGAGGGCAGTTCGAGTTTCCACAGCCGGGCGGGAATCGACGCCCGTGACAGGGTGAACAGTTCGTGAGCTCCGCGGTCGACCGACATCAGCCCGAAGTGGGTGTTGGCGATGATCGGGAAGATCGCGATGACGACGCACACGATGGTCCGGGCGGTCATGCCGTAGCCGAACCACAATCCGATGAGCGGCACGATGGCCAGCACCGGGATCACCTGGGCCACCACCGCCCACGGGTAGATGGCGCGTTCGAGGAATGCCCCGCGACTCATCACGATGCCGATTCCCACGCCGAGTATCGCGGCCACCACGAAGCCCACCAGGCTGACCCGCGCGGTGACGAGCAGCGCGTCGAGCATGGGGTCGACGTGGGCCTTGTCGAGCAGCGAGGTGGTCAGCACCTGATGCGGTGGGGGCAGCAGGAATCGTCGCTCCGGGCTCAGGATCTGGTAGCTGACCAGGTACCACAGGGCGATCCCGACACCGAACGACAGCGCCGGGGGTGCCACCATCGCCAGGGCCTTGCGTGTGCGCGCCGCCGTTCCCGGTGACGCCGCGCGCGGCACCGCGGCGGAATCCGTCGCCGGGGCCGGGGCCTCCGTCGGGACCGGGTTCTTCGCCGGGGTCGAGTTCTTCTTCGGGACAGCGCTTGTCAGGGTCATCATGCACCTCGCAGGGTTGTGGAGACCTCGGCCACGTGGGCGGTGAAGGCCGGGTCGAATCGCAGTTCGGGGTCGCGCGGATAGGGGAAGTCGATGCGCAGATCGGCGACGATGCGGCCGGGCCGCGCGGACATGACGATGACCCGGTTGGCCAGGAACACCGCCTCCGACATCGAGTGGGTGATGAACATCGCGGTGAATCGGTGTGCGGTGTAGAGCCGCAGCAACTCCGATTGCATGTCGAGGCGGGTCATCTCGTCGAGCGCGCCGAACGGCTCGTCGAGCAACATCACCTCGGGGTCCTTGGCGAGCATGCGCGCCAACGACACCCGCATCTTCATGCCACCGGACAGCATGCGCGGCAGTTGTTTCTCGAAGCCGGTGAGCCCGACCGCCTCGATGGCGTCGGCGGCGCGGGACCTGCGCTGCGCCTTGGGCATTCCGGCGAGTTCGGCACACAGCTCGACGTTGGCCTGCACCGAACGCCACCCGAGCAGGGTGGGTTCCTGGAAGATCACGCCGACCGAGTCGGTGGCCAGGGCGACGCTGCCCGAGGTCGGCGACTCGAGACCGGCGGCCATGCGCAGCAGCGTCGACTTACCGCAGCCCGAGGGACCGACCACGGCGACGAAATCGCCTGTGGCGACGTCGAGGTCGACCTCGGCAAGGGCTTGGGTCCCGGACTCGAATCGTTTGCGCGCCCCGGCCACCGAGATGACCACTCCCTTGCGCAGGTGCCGGGCGTCCGGCTCGTTGACGGTGTCGATGAGACTCATGGGCGCTCCTGGTGCTGGGCCGGCGAGATGGCGGGTGGACGAGGTCGAGATGCGATCGCACTACATGTAGCGACCACACCGGCTGCGTGGTGACGATTCTTGATTACATGTATTGCGATCGCGTGACCTTCTGTGAACTCTATGTGTCGAACATCCTCGTCCCATCCGGTTTCACCTGCACAGATCCGGACAATCGCCAGCTCAGGTGCCATTCCCTCCGGCCGCAGACGGCCATCGCCGCTTACATGTAGCCGAGTGGCCCCACGCGGCGTTGTGTCCTACGTTTACATGCAATTCGTTCAGTCCCAGTCCAGGAGCACCCCATGCGAATCCCGACCACCTCCCTCCGCGCCGCCGTGGCCACCGCCGCGGTGGCCACCTGCCTCGCGGCCATCACCGGCTGCACCGACTCGTCGAGCACCTCCGGCGCCGCGTCGAGCCTTCCGCCCGCGCCTCCGCAGTACAACCTGGCCGCGTCGTGCCCGAAAGATGTTGTGGTGCAACTCCAGTGGCAGCCACAGTCCGACATGGCCGGCGTCATCGGCCTGCTCGGCCCGGGCTACAGCGTCAACACCGATCAGAAGTCGGCCACCGGGCCGCTCGTCTTCGACGGCAAGGACACCGGCGTCGACATCACCCTGCGCGCCGGCGGGCCGGCGATCGGATTCCAATCGGTGCCCTCGGTGATGTACTCCGACGATTCGATCGATCTCGGCTTGGTGCACGGCGACCAGATGGTCTCGGCGGCGACCGCCCAGCGCGTCGTCGGCGTGACACCGCTGCTGCAGTACAACCCGTCGATCCTCATGTGGGACCCGAAGGCCCATCCGACCTGGAAGACCATCGCCGACATCGGCAAATCCGACGCAACCGTCGTGGTGTCCAAGGACCAGGTCTTCCCGCAGTGGCTGGTGGCCAAGGGCCTGCTCAAACAAAGTCAGCTCGACACCGGATACGACGGCGCCCCGGCCCGTTTCGTCGGCGACCCGACCATCGCACAGCAGGGCTTCGCCAACTCCGAGCCGTATATCTACGAGCACGAGACGCCGTCCTGGGACAAGCCCGTCGCGTACGCGATGGTCAAGGACGCGGGCTACGACGTGTACGCCTCGAACGTCACCGTGCGCGCCGACAAACTCGACTCACTGCGCGCCTGCCTGACCAAGCTGGTCCCGATGATCCAGCAGACCGGCAAGAACTATGTCTCCGCACCCGAGGCCATCAACACCACGATCACCGACTGGGTGAGCCAGGACGTCGCGTTCACCCCCTACAGCAAGGGCGAGGCCGCCTACTCGGCGCAACTGCTCAAGGACAAGGGCGTGATCGGTCCGGATTCCGCGGGCGCCTGGGGTGGCTACGACCTCACCAAGGCCCAGACGTCGATCGATGAGCTGATCCCAGTGCTGAACAAAACGGGTGCGAACCTGCCGGCCACCCTGCCCGCCTCGCAGCTGTACACCACCGAGTTCATCGACCAGAACATTCGCTGACCAGGAGCGACAGGCGGGGATTGCGGGCGGAATAAAACTTGATAGTGGTGCGCTCAACTTGACATAAGAGTGCTTCACCGAAGCGCCCCGAGTCAAAGGAGATCATCATGGCAACCAACGGCCGTCTCGTTCCCGCCCGTCGCGCCGCGACCCCGTTCTTGAGCCCGTTCCGGATGTTCGAGGACAACCGCGGACTGCTCGACTTCTTCGACACCGCCTTCGCCGGACTCGAACCCACGCGGTTCGCCGACGCGTGGACCCCGGCGGTGACCGTCGAGGAGACCGAGAGCGCCTACATCGTCGAGGCCGAGCTGCCGGGCATCAAGCGCGAGGACATCAGCGTCGAACTCGACGACAACGTCCTGCATGTGCACGGTGAGACCACCGAGGTCGAGCGCACCGGCGAGGTACGCCATCAGACCCGGCGCACCGGCAAGTTCGACTATCGCCTCGGGGTACCGGGAGAGGTCGACACCGACAAGGTCGAGGCCACACTCACCGATGGCGTCCTGCGTCTCGAGCTCGCCAAGGCCGCACCCGCGGTCGCCCGGCGCATCGAGATCACCGACGGCTCGTCCGACGCGAGCTGACGTACCTGCCCCTTCCCCAGCGGCGCCGCCCGGAACACTTCCGGGCGGCGCCGCTGCATGGTGGGCCACTCATTCGGGTGGGCCGCTCATTCGATCGGTGTCATCTCCCCCGCTCGAGCACGCATTCTCCGCAATACCGGTGCTAACGTCACGCACGGTGGTGCGCACGGAGGGCTGTGCGCGCCCGCAGCAGGTGCGGTGCTCGATGCAGTGGAGGCGCGGGGGATGCAACGATCCGGTGAGCGACAGATCGCCGGATACCGCGTGGCCGACATCCTCGGACAAGGCGGCATGGGTACCGTCTACGCCGCCCATCACCCGCGGCTACCGCGAATGGTCGCGCTCAAGGTGCTCAACGCCTCGGTGTCGGCCGACCCCGGATTCCGCCAGCGGTTCCGACGCGAAGCGCACCTCGCCGCGACCCTCGAACATCCACACATCGTGTCGATCTACGACTGCGGTGACGACAACGGACTGCTGTGGATGAGCATGCGTCTCGTGCGCGGCACGTCGGTGGCCCAACTCGTCGCCGACGCACCGCAGGGCATGCCGGTGCCGACCGTGCTCGCCGTGCTGCGCGACACCGCCCGCGCCCTGGACTTCGGGCATCGCCGCGGCATCGTGCACCGCGACGTCAAACCCGGCAACATCCTCATCGACACCGAGATCGACCAAACCCTGCTCGGCGACTTCGGCATCGCGCGCCAGATCGGCGCCGACGACGGGCTCACCGCGGCCGGTACCTTCATCGGCACCTTCGATTACTGTTCACCCGAACAACTTTCGGCACACGAGCTCGACGGCCGATCCGATCAGTACAGCCTGGCATGTATGGCCGCCCAACTGCTGACCGGGTGCAAACCGTTCCAGGGGCCCACCGTCGCGACGATCATGAAGGCACACCTCGTCGATCCGCCGCCGTCGATCTCGGCGATGCGTCCCGACCTGTCGCCGGCCATCGACCCCGTCTTCCTGCGCGCCCTCGCGAAGAGTCCCGGCGATCGGTACCCATCCTGCGCGGAATTCGTTCACGCACTGTCGGTGGCGCTGTCGACTCCGACGCCGGTGACTCCCCCGCCGGCGTCGGTCGCTGCGACGCCATCTGCGCCCTCGCCGGCCGATGCCTACGCCCAGACCCAGGTTTCGTCGGGTTCGACACCGACGCTGGTGCCCTCGCACATCGAATTCGTCGGTGCGGCACAGGAGTTCACGTACACACTCTCGGGCATCTCGCACACCGTGGCACTCCGCCGGATACGCGCCACCCGCGATCTGCCCCAACATCGGGTGAGCGCAGGTGATCTCGGCGGATGGGTCGCCTCGGCGGACAACGTCGTCGATCAGGCGTGGGTCGGCGACCAGGCGTGGGTCGTCGGCGAGGCCCGGGTCGCCGACAATGCCGCCGTCCGCGACAACGCCTTCGTCGGCGATCGTGCCGAGATCCGCGGTACCGCACGGGTCGACGGAAATGCATCGGTGTTCGGCGAGGCCGTCGTCTCCGGCGGCGCCCGGATCTCCGGTGATGCCGAGATCATCGGGCACGCACGGGTATCGGGCACCGCGTGGGTGTACGAGGAGGCGGTCATCGACGGCGACGCCGGCGCCATCGGCAATGCCCGTGTCTGCGGCCACAGCCGCGTCGCCGAGAACGCACTGGTCGACGAGTACGCCATCCTGTCCGAGAACTGCCGGGTCGGCGGTCATGCGCGGGTGCGTGGGCACGTCCGCATCTCCGGAGCGGCCACCATTGGCGGCAGCACCGTGATCGACGGGCGCGCACGGGTTCACGGGAATGCCCAGGTGAACAGTGAGGCCCACGTCGGCGGCGATGCGGTGGTGTTCGGCGACGCCGTGATCACCGGCACGGCCCGCGTCGCCGACGACGAGGTGTCGACGGGGACGCGGGCCTGAGAACGACGGTGCCGCAGCCGCTCACGCCTGCGAGCCGGTGACCCCGCTTCCTACTTCGGACTCCACCGGGACGTCGGCGGTCGAGCGACCGGCCACGCGACCCGCACCGGTGAACCGGCTCAGGACCAGCATCAGGATCGCGCCGAGTGCCGCGCCGACCGGCCAGCTCAGCGCCGTGATGTTCTGCGACTCGGGCACCAGCGCCACCAGCGCGGCCACCACACCCGAGATCACCAGCGCCGCCACCGCGGCCGGGTTGAATCCCCGGGTGAAGTGGTAGGCGCCGTCGGGATCGACCGAATACAGATCGGCGACCTTGGTCTTCTCCTTGCGCAGCAGGTAGTAGTCGACGATGAGGATGCCGAACACCGGGCCCATCAACGAACCGACACCGCCGAGGAAGTACACGATCGCGGTCTCGCTACCCCAGACCTTCCACGGCAACACCACGATCGAGAGTACCGCGGTGATGATGCCGCCGGTCCGGAACGAGATGTACTTGGGCGCGACGTTGCTGATGTCGTAGGACGGCGAGACGAAGTTCAGCACGATGTTGATGCCCACCGTGGCGATCGCGAACAACACCGCGGCGATCACCACGACGACGTTCGAGTCGATCTTGGACACCAGCGCCACCGGGTCGAGGGTGCCGTCACCGAACACCTTGAGCGAGCACAGGGAGATGATGATCGAGAGCACCACGAATGCCGTCTCGTTGAGCGGAATACCCAGGGCGTTACCGCGTTTGATCGCCTTCTTCGATGGCGCGAACCGCGCGAAGTCGGCGTAGTTGACCAGCGGGCCGGCCATGTAGGCGATCATCAGGAAAGCGACGGCGACGAAGGCGGCGATGGTGCTCGGTAGCGACAGGACGTCGCCGACGCGCGCGTGCCAGTTGATGCTCCAGTCGGCCTGCTCGAGCATCCAGATGGCCAGTGCGATCATGCCGATCCACACCACCGGTCCCGCGAAATCCGAAGCCTTGCGGACGATTTCCATGCCGTAGCTGAGCACCAGCAACTGCACCGCCCAGAGCACCATGAAGGTGATCCAGCCCAGCGGGCTCTGCCCGAGGAAACCACCGGTGGTCCAGGATTCCATGCCCGGCCAGATGCGCACGATCAGCACGATCACCGCCAGCGATGCCAGGTAGGTCTGGATGCCGTACCAGAACACCGCGACCAATCCGCGCAACAGGGCGGGGATGTTGGCGCCGAAGATGCCGAAGGTGGCGCGGGCGAACACCGGGAACGGTACGCCCACCTTCTGCCCGGCGACACCGATCAGGTTGGAGCCCAACCAGAGTCCGAGCACACCGACGAACAGGGCGAGCATCGTCTGCCACCCCGACAGGCCCAGGGCGAGCATGCCGATGGCGAAGGTGTAGCTACCCAGGCTGTGTGCCGAGGTCATCCACAGACAGAACAGGTCCCACGAGCGCCAGGTGGCCTTGCCCTCCGCGGTGGGCGCGAGATCGGCATTGAGCAGCGCCGAACGCTCCGGCGTCTGCTGAATTGTTGTGTCGGTCATCAGTTCTCCGAAAAGTGAAGTGGGTCAATCATGCTGGGGGAAACCCAGGTTGATGCCGCCGTGTGACGGATCCAGCCACCGCGATGTGACCGCCTTCTCCCGTGTGAAGAAGGCGTAACCGGCACTGCCGTACGCCTTCGCGTCGCCGAACAGCGACGCCTTCCAACCCCCGAAACTGTGGTAGGCCACCGGAACCGGGATCGGCACGTTGATCCCGATCATCCCGACGGTGACCTCCCGCTGGAATCGTCGGGAGGCCCCACCGTCGTTGGTGAAGATCGCCGTGCCGTTTCCGTAGGGAGAAGCATTGATGATCTCGACGCCCTCGGCGAAGCCGGACACCCCGACCACCGAGAGCACCGGTCCGAAGATCTCGTCGGTGTAGGCCGCCGAGTCGAGCGGCACCCCGTCGAGCAGCGTCGGGCCCAGCCAGAATCCGTCTGTGCCGCCGTCGAACTCGCCGTCGCGACCGTCGACGACGATGCGGGCACCGTCGGCCTCGGCGATGTCGATGTAGCCCGACACCTTGTCGCGGTGCGCCGCGGTGATCAACGGACCCATGTCGCAGCCCTTGCGGCCGTCGCCGGTGCGCAGCCCGGCCATCCGGGAGGCGATCCGCTCGATCAGCTCGTCGGCGATCGAGTCGACCGCCAGCAGCACCGACACTGCCATGCATCGCTCACCGGCACTGCCGAATCCGGCGTTGACCGCGGCGTCGGCGGCCAGGTCGAGGTCGGCGTCGGGCAGCACCAGCATGTGGTTCTTCGCGCCACCGAGCGCCTGCACCCGCTTGTCGTGTGCGGTGCCGGTGGCGTAGACGTACCGCGCGATCGGCGTGGAGCCGACGAAGGAGATCGCCGGGACGTCCGGGTGGGTCAGTAGGGCGTCGACGGCCTCCTTGTCGCCGTGGACGACGTTCAGCACGCCCGGCGGCAGTCCGGCCTCGGTCATCAGCTCCGCCAGCCAGTTCGCCGCGGACGGGTCCTTCTCGCTGGGCTTGAGGATCACGGTGTTGCCGGCCGCGATGGCCAGCGGGAAGAACCACAGCGGCACCATCGCCGGGAAGTTGAACGGGCTGATGATCCCGACCACGCCCACCGGTTCACGCACCGAGTACACGTCGACGCCGGTCGAGACATTCTGGGAGAACTCACCTTTGGACAGCTGCGGCATGCTCAGGGCCAGCTCGACGACCTCGAGTCCGCGCGCGATCTCGCTGGCCGCGTCGGAGAGCACCTTGCCGTGCTCGGCGGTCAGGATCTCGGCGAGCTCGTCGCGCCGCGCGGCGAGCAGTTCGCGGAAGCGGAGCATGACCGCCTGGCGGGCCGCGATGGAGGCGTTGGCCCACCCGTCGAAGGCGCCGACGGCGGTGGCGACGGCCTGCGAGACGTCGGCGGCACTGGCCAAGCGCACCTGCTTGCTGACCTCACCGAGCGCCGGGTCGTAGACCGGAGAGGTGCGCTCGGAATCCCCCGCCCATGCCTTGCCCCCGACGTAATGGTCGAGCACCGTGGTGGTCACTTCGTCACTCCTTCGATCGTCTTGCTGGACAGTACTTCTCGATAGATGGCCATGGCCTCGCGGACCTCGTCGTCGGAGACGATGCACGGCGGGACCACGTGGATGCGGCTCTCGGCGGTGAATGCGAGCAGCCCGCGCGCGGCGAGTTCGGACTTCAGTCCGGCCACCTGCGCCGCGGGCAGCGGTTCCCGGGTGGCGCGGTCGGTGACGAGTTCGATCGCCCAGAACACGCCGACGCCACGGACCTCGCCGATGATCGGCAATTGCGCTGCCAGCGCCTCGAGTTCGGGTCCGATGACCTCGGCGCCGACACGTGCGGCGTTCTCGACGATGCCCTCCTCGGACATGGCGTCGAGGGCGGCGACGACCGACGCCGCCGCCAGCGGGTGTCCGCTGTAGGTCAGTCCGCCCGGGAAGACCCGGTGGGCGAAGGTCTCGGCGATGGCGTCGGAGATGATGACCCCGCCGATCGGCACATATCCGGAGTTGACGCCCTTGGCGAAGGCGATGAGGTCGGGCACCACGTCGTGCGGCTCGAAGGCGAACCACGTTCCGGTGCGGCCGAATCCGGCCATCACCTCGTCGGCGATGTAGACGATGCCGTACTTGTCGGCCAGTGCGCGCACGCCGGCGAGGTAGCCGGGCGGGGGAACCATGATCCCCGCGGTCCCGGGCACCGATTCGAGCAGGATCGCCGCGATGCTCGCGGGACCCTCGGCGACGATGGTCCGCTCCAGATGTGCCAGTGCCCGTTCGCATTCCTGCTCCGGGGTGCTCGCCCAGAACTCCGAACGGTAGAGGTAGGGACCGTGGAAATGGACGTGGCCACGCGCGAACTCGTTGGGCACGCGCCGCCAGTCACCGGTCGCGACGACGGCGGCACCGGTGTTGCCGTGATAGGAGCGGTAGGTGCTGAGCACCTTGTCACGGCCGGTGTGCAGGCGGGCCATGCGGATCGCGTTCTCCACCGCGTCGGCGCCGCCGTTGGTGAAGAAGACCTTGTTCAGCCCGTCGGGGGCACGCTCGACGATGCGCTTGGCGGCCTCGCCGCGAGCAAGGTTGGCCGTCGCCGGAGCGATGGTGCACAACGTCTGCGCCTGCTCGGCGATCGCCGCCACCACGCGCGGATGCTGATGCCCGATGTTGGTGTTGACCATCTGGCTGGAGAAGTCCAGATAGCTGCGCCCGGCGTCGTCCCACACCCGGCAACCGCTGCCGCCGGTGATGACCATCGGGTTCAGATCGGCCTGCGCAGACCACGAATGGAAGACGTACTGGCGGTCGAGCTGATAGGCCCGATCCTGCACCGAGCTCTCGAGAGTGCTCATCTCACTTCTCCTTTCGCACGGCGACGCCACCGCGGGTGAGGGTCGGGATGATGTGCTCGCCGTACATGCGCATCGTCTCCTCCTTGTTGTCGTGCTGGAGGTAACCGGCGAACTGGTCGACACCGAGTTTGCCGAGCGCCTCGAGTTTGGTGAGGTGGTCCTCGACGGTCCCCAGCACACAGAAGCGGTCGACGATCTCGTCGGAGACGAAGTCGGCGTGGGTGTTTCCGACCTGACCATGCTGGTTGTAGTCGTATCCCTCGCGGGTCTTGATGTAGTCGGTGAGGGCGGCGGGGATCGAACCGTCGGTGCCGTAGCGCTCGACGATGTCGGCGACGTGATTGCCGACCATGCCGCCGAACCACCGGGACTGATCACGCTGGTGATCGAGGTCGTCGCCGACGTACATCGGTGCTGCCACACAGAATTTCACGTCGTAGGGATCCCGGCCGGCATCCGAGGCCGCCGAGCGAACGGTGTCGATCATCCACGACGCGATGTCGAGATCGGCGAGTTGCAGGATGAATCCGTCGGCGATCTCACCGGTCAGCGCCAGCGCCTTCGGGCCGTAGGCGGCCACCCAGACCGGCAGTGACGAACCGGAGCTCCACGGGAGTCGGACCGTGGCCCCGTTGATCTCGACCTCACGGGAATTGCCGAGTTCGCGGATGACGTTCACCGACTCACGCAGATCACGCAGGGTGGTCGGTTTGCCGCCGGTGACCCGGACCGCCGAATCACCGCGCCCGATACCGCAGATGGTGCGGTTGCCGTACATCTCGTTGAGCGTGGCATACAGCGATGCGGTGACCGTCCAATCGCGCGTCGCGGGATTGGTGACCATCGGTCCCACCGTGACGCGCCGGGTCTCGGCGAGCATCTGGGCGAACAGCACGTAGGGCTCCTGCCACAGCACGTGCGAGTCGAACGTCCAGACATGGCTGAAGCCATGCGATTCCGCGAGGCGGGTGAGCGCGATGGTGCGCGCCGACGGCGGATGGCATTGCAGGACAACTCCGAAATCCATGATGCTCCTAGATGAGGTACTGGCTGAGTTCACGGCGGACGAATTTCCCGTGGCCCTTGGTGCCGACGTAGTCACGGTCTGCGACGACCACCGAACCGCGGGACAGGACGGTGTCGACGGCGCCGTCGATCTCGTATCCCTCCCACGCGGAGTAGTCCATGTTCATGTGGTGGGTCTTGCCCATGCCGATCGACGTGTGCCCGGCGGGGTCGTAGATCACGATGTCGGCGTCGGCGCCCGGTGCGATGACACCCTTGCGTCCGTAGAGGCCGAACATCCGGGCCGGGGTGGTCGCAGTGATCTCCACCCAGCGTTCGAGACTGATCTTGCCGTCGACCACCCCCTGGTACAGTAGGTCCATCCGGTGTTCGACCGAGCCGATGCCGTTGGGGATCTTGGTGAAATCCCCGATGCCCATGTCCTTTTGGCCCTTCATACAGAACGGGCAGTGGTCGGTGGACACCAGTTGCAGATCGTTGGTGCGCAGGGCTTGCCACACCTCGTCCTGGTGGTGATCGTGCTTGGATCGCAGCGGCGTCGAGCAGACCCACTTGGCGCCCTCGAAACCCGGTGCGCCGAGCTGATCCTCGAGCGAGAGATACAGATACTGCGGGCAGGTCTCACCGTAGACGTTCTGGCCGGCGTCGCGGGCGGCGGCGAGTTGACCGACGGCCTGCTTGGCCGAGACGTGCACGATGTAGAGCGGTGCGCCGGTGAGGTTTCCGAGCATGATCGCCCGGTGGGTGGCCTCCTCCTCCAGCTGCCAGGCGCGGGCGATGCCGTGATAGTACGGATCGGTCTTGCCGGCGGCGACGAGCTGCTCGGCCAGGACGTCGATCGCCGGGCCGTTCTCGGCGTGCATCATGGTCAGCAAGCCGGTCTCGGCCGAGACCTGCATGGCCCGCACGATCTGCGCGTCGTCGCTGTAGAAGACGCCCGGATAGGCCATGAACAGTTTGAAACTGGTGATGCCCTCGTCCTGCAGGCCGGCCATGGCGGCCAGCGAATCGGCGTTGACGTCGCCCACGATCTGGTGGAACGAGTAGTCGATCGCGCATTCACCGTCGGCCATCGAATGCCAGGTCGCCAGCGAATCCTGCAGTCGCTCACCGAACTTCTGCACGGCGAAGTCGATGATGGTGGTCGTACCACCCCACGCCGCGGCCCGCGTGCCG
This sequence comes from Gordonia polyisoprenivorans, assembly GCF_017654315.1. Classification (NCBI taxonomy): domain Bacteria; kingdom Bacillati; phylum Actinomycetota; class Actinomycetes; order Mycobacteriales; family Gordoniaceae; genus Gordonia; species Gordonia polyisoprenivorans. The sequence goes on along the minus strand of NZ_CP072203.1, from coordinate 1,513,224 downwards.
GTCTCGAACGTGTCGCTGGCCTGGGTGCCGCCGAACGGCATCGACATGTGGGTGTGCGCATCGATGCCGCCCGGGATGACGTACTTGCCCGTGGCGTCGATGACGGTGTCGGCGGTGGTGGCCAGATCGGCACCGAGCACCGTCGAACCGGGTTCGAGCAGGGCGACGATGCGCTCACCGTCGACCAGGACGTCGGCTGCGCCCTTGCCGGTGGCCGAGACGACGGTGCCGCCGTGGATGAATGTGGTTGCCATGGAGATCCTCTCGCGAGAAGGCGCGGTCAGCGGGCGTGGATGGCGTCGTAGCTGTCGGGGCGGCGATCGCGGTAGAACTGCCAGTCGTTGCGGACCGTGCGTACGAGGTCGAGATCGAGGTCGCGGACCACGATCTCCTCGGTGTCGGTGGAGGCGACCTCGCCGACGTAGTTGCCGCGCGGATCGGCGAAGTAGGAGCTGCCGTAGAAGGTGACCGCCTTGTCGCCGAATTCGCCGCTCTCGGTGCCGATCCGGTTGTTGGCGGCGACGAAGTACTGGTTGGCGGCCGCGGCGGCGGGCTGCTCGAGTTCCCACAGTCGGTTCGAGAGCCCGGGTTTGGTGGCCGAGGGGTTGAAGACGATCTCGGCGCCGTTCAGGCCCAGTTCCCGCCAGCCTTCGGGGAAGTGCCGGTCGTAGCAGATGTAGACGCCGACCTTGCCGACAGCGGTGTCGAAGACCGGGTAGCCGAGGTTGCCGGGCCGGAAGTAGAACTTCTCCCAGAACCGGTCGACGTCGGGGATGTGGTTCTTGCGGTACTTGCCCAGGTAGCTGCCGTCGGCGTCGATGACCGCGGCGGTGTTGTAGTAGAGGCCCGCCATCTGCTCCTCGTACACCGGCAGCACGATGACGATGCCGAGTTCCTTCGCGATCGCGGCGAAGCGTTCGGTCAGCGGACCCGGGACGGATTGCGCGTATTCGTAGTACTTGGCGTCTTCGACGATCCCGAAGTACGGGCCGTGGAAGAGCTCCTGGAAGCAGACGATGTTCGCGCCCTGAGCCGCGGCCTCGCGGGCCAGGCCCTCGTGCTTGACGACCATCGACTCCTCGTCGCCGGTCCATTCCGCCTGGGTGATCGCCGCCCTGATCACGGTCATCGCTTGTTTCCTCCGTCGTCGGTGGGACTCGTCAACTTGTGATTGAATAAATGACACTCTGGCGAGTAAACATTTCCGGAATATTTCTCACTATGGAGTATGTGTTACGACCGCGGGGCCGAAACGACAGAATCTCCTCACAAGACACTTCTCGATCCCGACCGACCGCCCCGACCGACCCACCGAGGTATCCGATGACCGTGCACGACCCCGCCACCGAGGTGACGCCGCAGCGCATCGTGATCGACGACCCCACACCTGCGGGGATCGCCGGTGCCATCGGACGGATGATCCGCAATGGTGAACTCGTCCCGGGTGATCGTTTACCCACGGTGCGCGACCTGTCCGCCCAGCTCGGGGTCTCCCCCGCGACCGTCAGCTACGGGTGGAAGGCGTTGTCCCGCTCGGGCCTGGTGGTCTCGCGCGGACGCAGCGGCACGTTCGTCGCCGACGGCGCCGTTGCACCGGAGGTGCCCCGGGTGTCGCGCACCGCGACGATGGCCCGCACCCACGGCAGCATCGGGCTCGATCTGTCGAAGGGGTCACCGGACCCCGAGCTGCTCCCCGAACTGAAGGCCGCACTGTCGAATGTGGCCGAGCGGGCCGCGACGACCAGCTATCACGATCATCCCGTGGTTCCCGAGCTCGGCGACCTGCTGCGCACCCGTTGGCCGTCCAAGGCGCAGGCACTGACCGTCGTCGACGGCGCCCTCGACGCGGTGACCCGCTCGCTGCAGGCGGTCACCCGCTTCGGTGACCGCGTCATCGTCGAGGACCCGACGTTTCCGCAGTTCCTCGATCTCCTCGACACCCTTGGCCTGCAGCACATCCCGGTGCCGATCGACCGCCACGGGCCCGATCCGGATGCGTTCGCCCGCGCGATGGCCCAGGCCCCCACGGTGGCGCTCCTGCAGCCGCGCGCCCACAACCCGACCGGTGTCAGCATGACCGCGGCCCGCGCCCGCGATCTCGCGCGTGCCGTCCGGGGGACGCGGTGCGTCGTCATCGAGGACGACCACAGCGGCGCCGCCGTCGCCGCCCCCGACATCAGCCTGGGCCGGTGGCTGCCCGATCAGGTGGTCCATGTGCGCAGCTTCTCCAAGTCACACGGCCCCGACCTGCGGATCGCCGCGATGACCGGTCCGCGCGACGTGATCGACCGGGTCACCGCCACCCGTATGCTCGGACCCAGCTGGACCCCGCGCCTGCTGCAACGGGTGCTCTATGAACTGCTCACCGACGAGACGTCCGTCGCCGCCGTCGACAACGCCCGCGCGGCGTATCGGGCCCGCCGCGCGGCACTGGTCGAGGCGTTGGCGGACAAGGGAATCGACGTGGGCGGCACCGACGGCCTCAACGTGTGGGTGCCGGTCTCCGACGAACGCAACGCATTGATCCATCTGGCCGCCAACGGCATTCAGGTCGCACCGGGTGATCCGTTCATCGTCGAGCCGCAGCGCGGTGGCGACCACGTGCGCGTCACGATCGCCACGCTGCGCGACGACGTCGAGCGGGTCGCGGCGACCCTCGCGGCAGCGGCGTCGGGAAACCAGGCGGATTTCTACCCGTTGCGGTGATCGGGGCCGGTGGTGGGGTCGGGCAGGGAGGCAGACGTCGGTTGCGCCGGAACTACCGGACACGTAATCTCGACAGAGTAGCCAACCCATCGCGGTGGGTATGGAAGTGAGCCGCAGGATTACTCGCCGGATGACGAGGCCTGCGGCTTGCGTCGTTCATCAGCCAATGACGTTGTGCAGTTCGACAGCGCCACGGAGTGCCTCGAGATAGTCCCGACGACCGATGCGCGCTTGCACTACGGCGCCGCACACAACATCGGCAATCCACAATGCCGGCTCGAGCCGACCCACAGCATGCTCGCCAAGTGAGGCAGTAGATACTCCATACACTTTCGCCGATGTCGACGGTCAGTCGCGCCCGGTTCGACGTGCACGGTGACGAGGGCGGTCACCGGCAGCTCAGCCACCGTTGCCACTAACTCCGCCCGGCGCTCCTCGCTACTGCCGTGCCAATGCACCTTGGGCTCACCAATCCGCATACTTTCCATCGTCTTGCGGAGCTCAGACACGTCGTCCTCCTCGCATAACGCGGCGGTGAGGAGATATGCGTTCGGATCGAGGTCCGGGCGCGACCGGCTCTCATCAGCCCACGCCGTCAGCATGAAAGGATCTTATCGACCGGTTGCGACAACTCTCGAGATCGGCCGCGGTCCAACTGTCCTCACCGGATCACTGATCCGACAGGGACACCTCACCGCAGCTTGCGCCGCAACAACTTCCCGGTGGCGGTGCGGGGCAGTTCGCCGACCAGCTCGATCTCGCGCGGATACTTGAAGGCCGCCAGATGATCTCGGCAGTAGTCGATGAGCTCCTGCTCGGTCGGCGCGACCATCTCCGCCGAATCCTCCTCGGCGACATCCTTTTCGGAGGCTTCCAATTCGGCAACAACAACGAAGGCTTTGACCGACTCGCCACGGTAGTCGTCGGGGATGCCGACCACCGCCGCGTCGAGCACCGCGGGATGAGTGCGCAGGACCCGTTCGACCTCGTTGGGCCAGACCTTGAAACCGGAGGCGTTGATGATCTCGCTCTTGCGGTCGATGACATAGAACCAGCCGTCGGTATCCATGAAACCGATGTCCCCGGTGCGCAATTCGCCGCCGGCGAAGGCCTCGGCGTCGGCACGAGGGTTACGCCAGTAACCGCCGATCACCTGCGGGCCGGAGACCACCAGCTCGCCGATCTGGCCGGGCGGTAGATCTGCTCCGTCATCACCGACGACGCGCACGACGGTGTCGAAGACCGGCACCCCGACCGAGAGCACCCCGGTTTCCGAGTCGAAGGGCGCCTGCGCGCCGATGGGCACCATGTGCGACGGCGACGACGTCTCGGTCAGTCCGTAGACGTTGTGGATGTAGCCTCCGAGACGATCCTGTAGGCGCGAGGCGATCGCCGGATCGATCGGCGCCCCACCGGACAACCGAAGTTCTAGGGAGTCGAGATCCCCTGGCAGCAACGATGGTTCGTCGGCGAGTGCGATGTAGGCGGTGATCACCGCAACCATGAACCGGGGCCGGGTACGGCGGATCGCGTCGAGGACGACGTCGGCCCGGAACCGGTGGGTGAGCACCAGCGGGGACCCGGTCAGCATCGACAGCGCCGCGGCCCCGATCAGGCCGGTGACATGGAACAGCGGCGAGGCGGCGAGGATCGGCTCGGCCCCGAGTGCGCACCATCGTCGGTAGACGTGCGCGCTGAACACGACGTTGGCGTGGGTCAGACACGCACCCTTCGGCGGCCCTGTGGTGCCGGAGGTGGCCATCACCACCGCGATGTCCCGCGGGCCGATCGGTCGAGGCGCAATGCCTTGTCGCGCACGCCCATTCGCGATCAGTGTGCGAAGGTCGACGGCATCGGCGACGGTGCGGCGGGTGACCTCGGCGAAGAGCCTCGGCTCGTCGACCGGACCGCTCGGTCCGTCCAGCGGTGACGTGGTGATCACGACGCGCACGCTGCTGGTTCCGTCGGCGAGCAGTGGTGAGACGACGTCGAGGTAGAGGTCGTCGAGTGCGACCAGCGCCGTCGGCGTGTGGTCGCGGAGTCGTTGCC